>JBEEFQ010000001.1:0-8297 GCA_041166245.1 Actinomycetota bacterium
GCCCCCTCCCAGGGGGCGTACGCGCCAAAGAACGAGGGAGGGTTGGGACGCCCCGATTTCTTGTCACACCCTCGCGATGTACTTGGGGCATGCGTGAGCTCGTGCGTGCCCAGGAAACAGCTCGTAATCAGTACGGTCACCTGACCCGGGATCAGGCCATCCGCGTCGGGGTTGGCGAACGACAGCTCGAGCATTGGATCGAGACCGCGGTTCTCCTGACCGCCCAACCGACCACGTATCGGTTTGCGGCGGTCCCGCCGTCCCCGCAGGGGGACGTCATGGCCGCGGTGCTGTCGGCTGGGCCCGATGCCCTCGCCAGTCATCGCAGTGGGGCGGTCCTCCGGAGGCTGCCGATCCGGGCCATCGAGCGGCCGGAGATCACCGTGCTGGGCGCGTCGCGGCACCGGCTGGAGAACGTGCTCATACACCGCACCGATCGCCTGGATCTCGAGGACCGCGACGCCTTCGAGAACATTCCGACATCGTCGATCTTTCGACTGCTCCTCGACCTCGGGTGGCTCATGTCCTACGACGATGCCGAGTGCATCTATGAAGACGCCATCTTCCGCGGCTACACCTCGCAGGAGGCGCTCGAGGAGGTCGTCCGCCGCTTGGGAAAGCGCGGTCGACGGGGCACGGCCAATCTGCGCAGGTACCTCAAGTACCGGGATCCCGCGGCCAGGCCGGCGGAGAGCGTGCTCGAGGTCAAAGGCGGCCAGCTCATCCGCCAGCACGGCCTGCCCCCGGGCGTGACGCAACACTGGGTCAAGGCCAAGGGCATCTGGGTCAGAATCGACCGGGCGTACGTTCCCGAAAAGGTCGGCATCGAATGGAACGGCTTCCGGTTCCACCGCGACCACGCCGCCCTCGAGCGCCACGACGAAAAGATCTCCTCGCTCACCGCCGCGGGCTGGAACATGCTCGAGTTCACGTG
The DNA here is from genome assembly GCA_041166245.1 of Actinomycetota bacterium. GTDB lineage: Bacteria > Actinomycetota > Acidimicrobiia > Acidimicrobiales > JAFATL01 > JBEEFP01. The sequence goes on from JBEEFQ010000001.1 coordinate 935, forward strand.
GATGCACGTCACCCAGCGCCCGGCGTGGGTGGCGGGTTGCATCCGCGACGCGCTTCGCAAAGCGGCCTGAGCCCGCATCTCTCTCGTTCTTTGGCGCGTACGCCCCCTCCCGGGGGGCGTACGCGCCAAAGAACGGAGGGGGTTCGCCGGTAGGGTCGGCGCCATGGAGCGGCGGGGGCTCGCCGCGCTGGCAGTTGCCCTGCCGGTTGGGGCCTTGGTGGTGGATCCCGGGGGGTTGGCGCCGTTCGGGCCCGTGAAGTGGTTGGTGGTGCCCACGCTGGTACTGGCGGCGACCGCGGTCGCGCTGCGCAGTACCGGTGACCGGCCCATCGTGCTCGCCCGCCGGCCGATGCTGGCGTGGGGCGCGTTCCTCGCGGTGGTCGTCGTCGCCGCGATGCTCGGCGTCGACCGCGTCTACGCCTGGACGGGAACGCCCGAGCGCCACTTCGGCGCGCTGACGTGGGGGCTGTGCGCGCTCGCCTTCATCACCGGACAGCTCGCGTACCCGCGGGCCGCGGTGGCCGGCGCGGTCGTCGCGTGTGGGGTGGCCGGCACGTGGGCCGTCGCCGAGACCCTCGGATGGGAGCCGGTCGAGCTGGTGGGCGCCGGCAACCGAGCCGTGGGCCCCTTCGGATCGTCGGCCTATCTCGGCGCCGCCCTCGCCCTGCTCGCGCCAGTGGCCATCGGCGTCGCCCTCGACCCCACCTGGTCGACCCGCGCCCGCCGCCTGGCCGGCGCGGCCGCTGCAGCAGGCGGAGCGGGGCTCGTCGCGTCGGGGGCGCGAGCGGCGTGGGCCGGCGCGCTGGTCGCCGCGGTTGTTGCCGTCTGGGTGCGACGGCCGCGGGTCACGGCGCGCGTCGCCGCCGCGGTGGCGGTCGGGACGGGCGCCGTCCTCGTCGTCCTCGCCCTCGCCACGGGTGTCGCGCAACGGGTGCCCGACGTGGTGGAGGACCGCGACGGCGGCGCGCGCGGCCGGCTCGACGAGTGGCGGGTGGCCACCCGCGTCATTGCAACGCGGCCCGCCCTCGGTGTCGGCCCCGAGGGCTACCGCATCGCCTTCGGCCGTTCGGTGGACGACGCCTACGAGCGGGCCCACGGTCGCACGCCGCTCCCCGACCGGGCCCACAGCGCGCCGCTCGACGTGGCCGCCACCACGGGCGTGGCCGGCCTCATCGCCTACGGCGCGCTGCTCCTCACCACCGGGGCCCTCGTCCTGCGCGCCCTCCGCCACGCGCCACCGTGGCTGGCGGGGACGGCCGCCGGCCTTGTGGCATACGCGGCCCAAGCGCTGTTCCTCTTCCCCATCGCCGAGCTCGAGCCCGTCGCCTGGCTGCTGGCCGGAATCGTGGTGGCGACGAGCGAGCGCACCCTCCTGCTACGGCCGAGAAGGTGGATGCCCGTCGCAGCAGCAACACTCGCCGCGGTGGCGCTGGCGGCCGGCGCCCTCGACGTGGCCGCCGACCACGCTGCCAAGGACATCGTCGCCGGTGACACCGGCGACCCCACTCGGGCCGCCCGCCTTCGGCCCGACGCCCTGCGCTACCGGATCGCAGCGGCGCGGCGCCTCCCGCCCGACGCCGCCATCGAACAGCTCGACCACGCCCTCGCCGTCTCGCCCAAGGACCCTGTCGTCCGGGGCGAGCGGGCTCGGCTTCTCCTCGGGCAAGACCCGGCCCAGGCCCTCGATGCCCTCCGCGACCTCGCGAAGGACGACCCCCGCAACGCCGAGGTCCTCCTGCGCCTGGGCCTGGCCCACGCCCTGACAGGCGACAGCGAACGAGCGGAACAGGCATGGCGACGAGCCGAGTACCTCGCCCCCGAGAGCGCGGCGGCGTCCACCAACCTGGCCGTCGCGTACGCCCAGCAGGACCGGTGGCCCGAGGCGGTCGCGGCGGCGACGCGGGCGCTCGACCGTGACCCCGACAACGCACGGGCGCGCGCCGTCCTCGATGAAGCCGAACAACATGGAACCTGAACGGCCGCCCGCGGGTGTACGGCGTGTGGATGGCGTCATGAGCTACCTCTTGCCGGCCGACGTCGAGGTCCTGGGCGAGCCGCTTCCGTTCGTTTCGTTCTACGAGACGGCGCGGGAGCGAGTCGCCCGGGCCCTCGCCCTGACCCTCGGCGACGGCCACCTGGCCGCCGAGGCGGCAGACGAGGCCATGGCCCGCGCGTACCAACGCTGGGCCACCGTCGGCCGCTACGAGAACCCCGGCGGGTGGGTGTACCGGGTCGGCCTCAACTGGGCGACCTCGGCCCTGCGCAGGCGCGGGCGCCAACCGACGCCTCACGCGGAGCGGGGCCCGGCCGACGTCCCCACCCCCGGCGAACCCGACGTGCTCGCCGCTCTGGCCGAGCTCGACGTGCGCCAGCGCTCGGTTGTCGTGTGCCGCTTCTACCTCGGCATGTCCGAGGCGGAGACGGCGGCTGCCCTCGGCACCCGGCCCGGCACCGTCAAGAGCCGCATGCACCGCGCCCTTCGTCATCTGCAGACCCGACTCGCCCATCTCTCCCCAGAGGAGAACTGATGTCCAACGACCACGACCTCAACCTCAACGACGCGGCCAACCACTTCGACATCCCCGCGGGTGACGTCGACGCCGTCGTCTCCCGCGGCCGCACCCGCGCGCAGCGGCGCCGTGCCGTCATGGCGACGGTCACCACGATCGCCGTCGTCACCGGCGCGGCCAGCTTCATCGGCACGCGCGGCACCGACGGCGACGGTGACAACACCAACGTCGCGGCCGAGGTCAGCGGCGAAGCCAAGGTGGGCGACGACCAGTTCACGTGGACCCGCAGCGAATCGGCCAAGGGGCTCACGTGGGCCCCGGCCGTGAGCGGCAGCGGTCAGCTCTACGCGCTGTCCACCGGGCCGGGCGAGCGCATGTCGGAGAGCGTCCGTCAGAACGGCCACGTCTACCGTTCGTCCGACGGCGTGGACTGGCAGTCGGTGAGCCGCCTCGGCAGCGACATGTTCCTCTCCGACCTCGCTCCCTCCTCTGAGCGCCTGTACGCGGTGGGCACGGGCCCCGCCACCGCGGTCGCGGGCAGGACGGCCAAGTCGTCGGAGCTCATCGCGGGCTGGTCCGACGACGGCGGCGAGACCTGGAGCAAGGCCGCGCTCCCCTTCGACATGAGGGCCGTCGCCGCCAAGTCGCTGAACAGCTCGGTCGCCGACACCGAGGTCGCGGCCAGCCCCAAGGGCACGCTCGCCGCCGCCGTCGTGCGCGCCGTCCTCGACGTGCCCACGCTGCTGCCCGGCGGGGCCACCGCGCCGAACGGGTGGGCCACCACCGCCAACGGCGTCGACGTGCTCGGGCCCAAGAAGAGCCAGAGCGTGTGCCCAGCCGGCACGACCGCGGAGAAGGGCGGCGATCCGGGCCAGCCCAGGGCCACCGAGGTCGGCCCGACGTACTGCTACGACGAGAATGCGCCCGACCGCTCCAGCACCACGGTCGTCAGCCCGCAAGATGCGCGGGGCGTCACCGCCAGCTACACGTGGGACGAGCTCGGCGTCACCGGTGACGTGCAGCGGGCAGCACGGGGCGAGCTGCTCGCCTTCTTCGCCGAGCCGGGCTCCACCGACTTCGTGCGAGTCGACACCGGTTCCCAGCAAGCCGGCGCACCGCTGCTCGCCATCGCCGCCGAGGACGGCTTCGACATCGTCAAGTCGTCGTCGCCCAAGCCGATGGGGCCGGGGAGCATGAGCGTGCTGCACTCGGCCGACGGCCGCACCTGGGCGCCCGCATCCACGGACAGCAGGATGGCCTTCGCCTCCTACGCCGGGCTCCTCGGTTCCACGCCCGTCGTGCTCGGCGGCACCGAGCAGGGCGCTCCGGTGATGATGCGCAGGACCCCGACGGGCTGGGTGTCCACCGACCTGTCGCCCCTCGTCGCACGACCGGCGAACGCCGAGGTCTACATCGGATCGGCGGGCGTGGGCCCGGCCGGTGCCGCCTTGTCCATCAGCGTGATGGAGACGCAGGAGAAGGACGGCCGCACGGAGCCGCGGGGCGAGCCCGTCAACCACCTCCTCACCACCCGCGACGGCGTCACCTGGCACGACCAGTCCGTCGACGAGCTCGCGGGCCGCAAGGTCGGTGGGGTCGGCATGGTGGTGGTCACCGGCGAGCGCATCGTCGTCTCCACCTACCTCCCCAAGACCGACGGCAAGGCCGAGACCGCCCCCCGTCTCACCCTCATCGGCACGCCCAGATAGCAGGAGCACGGGGCATGGGTGGCGAACCAGCCACTCATGCCCCGTCGCATCGGCTTGGTCGCGCTCGCCCTGGCGCTCGTCGCCAGTGCGACGGTCGCGCTCGGACCCGCGAGGGCAGAAGACCCCCCGGTGCGGGAGACGGGTTACGTCGAGGTGCGGGACGGGACGCAGCTGCACTACACGGTCGTCCGGCCGGCAGGGCCCGGTCCGTTTCCCACGCTGTTCACTTACGACGGATACGACGCGGGCTTCAACCCCGACCCCGGCTACATCGCCGAGTACGTACCCGACGGCTACGCGTTCATCGGCGTCAGCCTGCGGGGCAGCGGCTGCTCCGGTGGCGTGTGGGACTTCTTCCAGCCCGTCGAGGCAACCGACGGCTACGACGTCATCGAGTGGATCGCCACCCAGCCGTGGTCCAACGGGCGCGTCGCCATGATCGGCAAGTCGTATCCCGGTATCACGCAACTCTTCGTCGGTGCCACCCGGCCGCCCCACCTGGTCGCCATCGCGCCGGGCCACACGTTCGGCGACATCTACCGCGACATCGCCTACCCCGGCGGCATCCTCAACTATGGCTTCAACGTGCTGTGGAGCTTCATCTCCCAGCCCGTCCTCTCGGACGGCGCCCTGCTGCAGAAGACGGCGGCGGGCGATCAGACGTGCGCGGCCAACATCGCCAACCGGCCCCAGACGAAGGCCAACACACCGTTCTTCCAGTCGCTCCAGCACCAGTGGGACGACGCCCTCATTCGCGAACGCTCGCCCGGCGACATGGTGCAGCGCATCGAAGTGCCCACGTGGACGGTCGCGGCGTGGCAGGACGAGCAGGTGGGACCGCGCGAGGTCGACTGGATCAGCCGCATGCGCGCGCCCGTGTACGGCATCGTGTCGAACGGTGACCACTCGATGTACCGCACCAAGCCCGCGCTGGCCGAGCTGCACCGCTTCATGGACCACTTCGTCAAGGGCGAGGACAACGGTTTCGACGAACGGCCCGCTCGTTTCGAGGTGTGGTGGGAGGCGGGTCGGGACGGCAAACGAGCGCCCGGCTTCACTTCGTGGACCGACACGTGGCCGGTGCAGGCGCGCACTCGCAAGCTGCTTCTTGCCGGCGGCGGCGCCCTCCGCGAGGCGCGCGGCCGGCGCGCCGCCCAGCCGAGCGGCAGCGACACCTTCGTCTACGCGGGTCCGACCGGCTCGGGCCAGCCCAACGCCAAGTACGGCTACCCCGATCTGCCCGACCACCAGTTCTTCGGCGACCAGCCCCGCCCGCCCGGCACGTGGGTCGACTACACCACCGCACCGCTGAGCCGCGACCTGTCCGTGCTCGGCACCGCCAGCGCCGACCTGTGGATCAGCTCCACCGCGCCGGACACCGACCTGCAGGTGACGCTCACCGAGGTGCGTTCCGACGGTCAGGAGACCTTCGTGCAGCAGGGCTGGCTGCGCGCGTCGCACCGCGCCCTCGACCCGAAGCGGTCGACACCGACGCGCCCGTACCAGACCCACCAGCAGGCCGACCAGCAGTTCCTCAGTCCCGGTGAACCCACGCCGGTGCGCATCGAGGTGTTCCCGTTCGGCCACGTCTTCCGCGCCGGCTCGCGCCTGCGGATGACGATCGAGGCACCCAAGCCGCTGCCCGACCTGTGGGCGTTCGCATCGCTGCCGGTGCCGAGCGTCACGACCATCCTCCACGGCCCCGGCCACTCCTCGGCCCTGGTGCTGAGCGAGGTGACGGGCGCGGCCCGACCCACGTCGATCCCGCCCCTCCCGGCGTGCGGGACCCTGATCCACCAGCCCTGCCGCTCAGCCGCCTGACGACGCCCCACCGCTAGCGTCTGGAGCAGTGCGACGCGTCCTGCTCCCGGTGTTGGCCGTGACCGGCGTGGTCATCGGCCACACCATCACCTACGCCGTCGCGTTCCCCGACGACCACCATCGCGCCGCCCTGTTGCGAGACACGGGCCACGCCTACTGGCAGGCGGCGGTGGCCGTCGCCCTGCTGGCCGGTGCGGTGGCAGCCGGCTCCCACGTCACCCACGCCGTGCGCCGCCGCGGCCCACTGTCGCTGCCGCGCGCCGGCCTGCGGCTGGCAGCGCTCCAGATGGTGGTCTTCACCATGATGGAGACGAGCGAGCGCGTCGCCGTCGACCAGCCGGTCACCTCGCTCTTCGACCACCGCGTGCTGCTGCTCGGCCTCGTCGTGCAGGTCGCCGTCGCCGCCGTGCTCGTGCAGGTGCTGCGCCTGCTCGGTCGGGCCGCCGTTGCGGTGACGGGTGCCGTCGCCACCCGCTGGTCCCCGGCCGCCGCGCCGGCCGTGTCGCTCTCCAGGACGGCACCAGCGCTCGTCCGTGATGCCGTTGTGGGCCGCCCCTGTGGCAGCCGCGCACCGCCGTTGGCCGCGTAGTCGACATCCACGACAACGCACGTCAACGAAAGGAACAACATGCAACGCGTTCTCACGCGGCTTACCGCCGCGACCGCGGTCGTCTTCGCCGCCGGCATCGTCCTCGGCATCACGCCGGCCTCGGCGCATGAGCATCGCCACATCCAAGGCGACAAGTACGAGCTCACCGTGGGCTGGGGTGACGAGCCCACGTACACCGGGTTCAAGAACAGTGTCACCCTGCGCATCCTCGACCACAGCGCCGGCAACAAACCCGTCGCCGACCTCAAGGACCTCGAGGTCCAGGTGAAGACCGGCAACGAGACCGTCGACCTGACGCTGAACCAGGCGTTCGGCGAGCCGGGGCTGTACGAGGCCACGTTGGTGCCGACCCGCGCCGGCACGTACAGCTTCAAGTTCACCGGCGCCATCAACGGTCAGGCCTTCGACGAGACCTTCGCGTCGGGGGAGGACACGTTCGACTCGCCCAAGGACCCGACCGAGGTGCAGTTCCCGGCCAAGGACCCCACCCCGGGCCAGCTGGCGGAGCGGCTCGATCGTGAGAGCACCCGCGTGGAGACACTGCAGCCGATCGCGGCCGACGCCGAGGACAAGGCGTCGACGGCCAACACCCTCGCCATCGCCGCCCTCGTCGTCGGCGCCTCGGCGCTGACTGTCGGCGTCGTCGCAGTGACCCGTAGGAAGAAATGAAACGGGCGGCCCTCGCCGCTCTCGTCGTCGTGCTCGGGCTGGCG
>JBEEFQ010000002.1:0-10237 GCA_041166245.1 Actinomycetota bacterium
CGGAGGCCGTGCGACCCCCCGTCCACCCACTCGTGGGTCACGGGGCCGGGGATGGCACGGGTCGCGGCCTCGAGCTCGGCAGGCGTGCCGAAGGCGTCGCGGGTGCCCGAGACGAACAGACACGGCAGGTCAAGAGCCGCGAAGTGTTCCGTGCGCAGATTGTCAGGCTTGCCCGGCGGATGGAGCGGGTAGCTCACGAGCACGAGGGCGGCGGCGGGGAGCCCGTCGGCCACGGCCATCGAGCACATGCGGCCGCCCATCGAGCGGCCGCCGAGCGCCAGCGCGGCGGGCGCAACGCCCGCACGCGCCACGAGCTCCTCGGCGGCCTCGATGACCGACGCGATGAGCACGGGCGCTCGGTCGGGCGCCTTGCGCCCCGCCTTGCGATACGGGAAGTCGATGCGGTCGACGACGACGCCATCGGCCGACACCGCCTCGTCGATGGCGACGAGCGCGGACTGGTTGCGGTCCGCGCCCGCGCCGGGCGTGAGCAGGAGCGCGCCGACGTTCTTCGTCTTGGCCATCATCATCGTGCGAGCAGCACGCGCTTGGCCTGGGTGAGCTCGGCCATGCGCTCCCCCGCGCCGACGGTCTCGGCGCCGTGGTCGGGGTGGGCGTCGCGTACCAGCTGGCGGAAGCGCCGCAGCACCTCCGATCGGTTCGGGTCCTCCGCGGTCGCGAAGCCGAGGATGACGAGCGCCCAGCTCGCATCGCGACGCACGCCGCGGGGGCGGCGCAGCGCCGCCTCGTCGCCGCCGAGGTAGTCGAGGAGGTGGTCGAGGTCGTCGCCCTCCCAGCGGGTGGCCCGCCAGATGAGACGAAAGACCTCGGATCGGGCACGGAAGGTCAACTTGCTCGCGGCGTACACCGCGGCGAGCACCTGCGGCAGCCCGTAGCCCTCGTCGTCGATCTCCAGCCCCACCGCCTCTCCCGCGCCCACCAGCCGGTGCCGCGCCCTGGCCAGGCCGTGGGTGTCGGCCTGGAATCGGTGGCGGATGCGGGGCTGCACGACCCGGCGGCCGCGGTCGAGGTCGTCGATGAGCACGTCGAGCTCGTCGCGGATGTCGTCGTCGAGGTGCTGCATCCACGCCCCGACGATGCCGGCCAGCAGCAAGCCACCGAAGCCCGGCGCGGGGTCGACGGGCAGGTACAGCTCGCCGAGCGCGACCCGTCGGGTCGGGGCGATGGCGCGCGAGTGGCGCACCTCGAGCTCCGCCAGGATCACGGTCCGAAGGTACCGCTACACGTAGCGAGAGAGGAGCTGCCGGAGCGTCCCTGCGTCACGGGCGATGACGTCGGCGTCGGCGTCGTCGAGTTGGTCGCAGACGTTGGCCGCCAGCTCCTGCACCTGGCGCCAGACCTGGGCGTCGAAGCCGTAGGGCGGTCCCACGCCGCCGGCCGTCTCGGCCGCCACGTCGAACTCCCCGCCGATCACGGGGTCGTCGGGGTCGTGCTGGAGACGATCGGCGGCCACGAAGAGCGCCGACATGATCTCGTAGCTGCCCTCGTCCTCCGCCGGTTCGCCGTCGCCGTCGGCCGGCAGCTCGTCGGGGTACTCGATGGCCTCGATGGCCGCCTCGGCCCGATCGGCATCGGCGTCGGCGACCACCAGGTCGCCGTCCTCCCACTCGTGGGCGATCCCGCCCGCCTCGAGCTTCTCGCCGAGACGGGCCCGCTCGTCCTCCCGCCAGTCGCGCAGCTCGAAGACGATCTCGTCGTCGTCCTCGAGCTGGTCGAGATCGTCGAGCTCGTCCTCCCCCTCGACGCTCAAATGACCGGGTCCTCGGTCCAGCGCCCGAACGGGCCGACCAGCGCGCCGATGATCTCGCCCTCGGTCGCGTAGACGCGGGCCGCGTCGATGAAGGCGGGCATGAGGTTGACGTCGGGCATCGCCGCGTCGGCTGCCACCTTCGTGAGCGCCGCGTCCACCGCCGCCTCGTCCCGCGACGCTCGTACCTTGGCCAGGCGCTCCAGCTGACGCTGCTCGGCTTCCGGCCCGATGGACAGGATGGGCGGGCGGTCCTCGTCGCCGTCGACGTAGGCGTTGACGCCCACGACGATGCGATCACCGGCGACGACCTTCTTCTCGAAGGCGTAGGCCGCGTCGGCGATCTCGCCCTGGAACCACCCGTCCTCGATGCCCGCGTAGACGCCCTCGAGGATGGAGCCGTTGCCGATCTCGTCGAGGTGGGCGAAGACGGCCTCGGCCTGCCGTTCCATCTCGTCGGTCATCCACTCGACGTAGTGGGAGCCGCCGAGGGGGTCGGCGACGAGGTCGACGCCCGTCTCATGGGCGATGACCTGCTGGGTGCGCAGGGCGATGCGCGCCGCCTTCTCGGTGGGGAGGGCCAGGGCCTCGTCGTAGGAGTCGGTGTGCAGCGACTGCGTGCCGCCCAACACGCCCGAGAGGGCCTGCAGCGCGACGCGGGCGATGTTGACCTCGGGCTGCTGGGCGGTGAGCGAGACCCCGGCCGTCTGGGTGTGGAAGCGCAGCTGCATGGACCGCTCGCTCGTCGCGCCGTAGCGATCGCGCAGCCACCGGGCCCAGATGCGCCGGGCGGCCCGGTACTTGCCGATCTCCTCGAAGAAGTCGACATGCGCATTGAAGAAGAAGGACAGGCGAGGCGCGAACTCGTCGACCCCGAGGCCCGCCGCCATGGCCGCCTCCACGTACGCGAAGCCGTTGGCGACGGTGAAGGCCAGCTCCTGGGCCGCGGTCGAGCCCGCCTCGCGGATGTGGTAGCCGGACACCGAGACCGGATGCCACCGCGGCATCTCCGCCGCAGTGAACCGCATGACGTCGGTGACCAGGCGCATCGACGGCCGGGGCGGGAAGATGTACTCCTTCTGCGCTTGGTACTCCTTCAAGATGTCGTTCTGCAGCGTCCCGCCCAGCTTGGCGCGAGGCACACCGTTGCCCTCGGCGACCGCGATGTACATGGCGAGCAGCATCGGCGCCGGTGAGTTGATCGTCATCGACGTGGTGACCTGGCCGAGGTCGATACCGGCGAAGAGGTCCTCCATGTCGGCGAGGGTGTCGACGGAGACGCCGCCCTTGCCGACCTCGCCCAGGCTGCGGGGGTCGTCGCTGTCGCGGCCCATGAGCGTCGGCATGTCGAAGGCGGTCGACAAGCCCGTCTGACCCTGGGCCAGCAGCTCGCGGAACCGGGCGTTGGTGTCGGTCGGCGTCCCGAAGCCGGCGAACATTCGCATGGTCCAGAGCTTCGAGCGGTACATCGACGCGTAGGGGCCGCGCGTGTACGGCCACACCCCGGGGAACTCGCCCTCGTCGGGCCCGTACACGGGCTCGACGGGCACGCCCGACATCGTCTCCGCGTCGGTGGCGCGATGCGGCGCCGCCTCGAAGGCGGCCCGCCACTCGTCGCGAGCGTTCATGCGAACAGTAAAGCCGGTCTGGCCGTGGTCACGCTGACGCTCCCGATAGGGTCCTCGACATGACCGCGGAACGGCAGGCACCCGACCGAAACCTGGCCATGGAGCTCGTGCGCGTCACCGAAGCGGCCGCCCTGGCCGCGTCGCGCTGGATGGGGCGTGGCGACAAGGAGGGGGCGGACGGCGCCGCCGTCGACGCCATGCGCATCATCCTGCAGACCGTTCCGATGGACGGCATCGTCGTGATCGGCGAGGGCGAGAAGGACGAGGCGCCCATGCTCTACAACGGCGAGCACATCGGTGACGGCACGCCGCCCCAGACCGACATCGCCGTCGACCCCATCGACGGCACGACGCTCACCGCCCTCGGGCGGGGCAACGCTCTCGCCGTCATCGCGGTCAGCGAGCGCGGCAGCATGTTCGACCCCGGCCCGTGCGTCTACATGGAGAAGATCGCAGTGGGTCCCGACGCGGCCGGGTCCATCGACCTGGGCCGCTCCCCCACCGAGAACCTCGAGGCCGTCGCCAAGGCCCTCGGCAAGCCGGTCCGCGACGTCACCGCTGTCATCCTCGACCGCGACCGTCACACCGACCTCATCGCCGAGGTGCGGTCGGCGGGGGCGCGCATCCGCCTCATCCCCGACGGCGACGTGGCCGGCGCCATCTCCAGCGCCTGGCCCGACTCGGGTGCCGACATCCTGCTCGGCATCGGCGGCACACCCGAGGGCGTGATCTCGGCTGCCGCCCTCAAGTGCATGGGCGGCGAGCTGCAGGGCCGGCTGTGGCCCCGCAACGACGAGGAGCGCACCGCGGCCGTCGACGCCGGCTACGACCTCGACGCAATCCTCTCCACCGACGACCTCGTTCGCAGCGACAACTGCTTCTTCGCCGCCACCGGCATCACCGACGGCGAGCTCATGCGCGGCGTCCACTACGACAGCAAGGGCGCCACCACCCAGTCACTCGTCATGCGCTCCAAGTCCGGCACCGTCCGCCGCATCGACGCCCGCCACCGCCTCGAGAAGCTCCAGGAATACAGCCAGATCGAGTTCAGCTAGGGCTTCTGACGAAGCCCGAGCTGACCTCGCTCTGGCCCAATCACACTTGCTCGCTCGCAAGCTTCGCTCGCGCCAGATCGAGTGTGGGGTTATTGCCTCGAGAACGCGCGGCGGAGGTGGACCTCGACGTCGTCGTGGCCGGCGGCGGTGCGCAGGGTCTCGATGATGTCGTCGTGTGCGACGAGGACGCCGACGACGTGGCCGTCGCGGCGGGCGGTGATGGTGGTGGTCGGGCCGAGCAGGCTGGCGGCGTCGGGCGGCGGGTAGGCGCTGACCTCGATGTCCACCGGCAGGCCGCCCTGCCCTCGTTGGGGGGCCAGCCCCAGGCGGGCGTCGGCGACAGGCGTCCAGACCCGACCCGGGCCTTCTTCGAGCACGTGCACGTGGGTGCACACGACGTCGAGCCGGTAGGGCGCGAGCGCGACGACCGCCGCCTCGATGCGCTCGGGCGGTGCCTCGTCGGCGATTGTGACGTGGGGAACGAACGGCCAGCTGAGCGGACGAGCCAGCGGATCCTGGAACACACCCTCCCGCAGCGCCTCGAGCCCGGCCAGGTCGCCCCCCACCGCGAGATAGGCGACGGGGTTGTCCGGGAGGAAGGTCGCGACAGGACCGAGGGCGAGCGCGAGCGCGCCGGGAGCATTCGCAGCCGCGGCCCGCAGGACACCGAATGCGTCGTCCAGTCGGTCCTCCCGCACGTTCACGGGAGGGACAAGCGTGAGATGGGCCGGGATGCGACCCAGGGCGGGATCGCCCAGCGCGGCCCGCAGCGCGTCGACCGAAGCGGCATCGGGCGCGGGCAGGAGCAGGGCGACTCCGAGGCGGCGCCGCGGCATCCCGGCACTATCCCATTCTTCACCAGTCATCCACACCCCGTCCCGCGGCGTAGTGCCGAAGAGCCCCATCGCCATGGACACCGTTCACCAGCACGTCGCACCCGACTTGGCCGTCTTCGCGATCGGCGCCGCCGATCCCGCGGAGGTGTCGGCCATCGAGGCCCACCTGGCCGCTTGCGGGCGCTGTCAGGACGAGCTGATGCGGCTTCGGGACGCGGCCTCGCTGCTGGCGCCCGTGTCCCGGCGCGACCTCGACGCATGTTGGGAGCGGATCGCGGCCCACGTGCGCAGCCCACGTCTGCCGCAATGAACTAGCCCGCCGGCGGCCTCGCTCGGGCGCCCTCGGCCAGCCACCGCTCGGCCTCGGGACCGACCCGACTGTGGATGGTGGAGAGGATCGTCTCCCAGACCACAGGTGACGCCATCTCGCCTGAATCGACGAGCTCCTCCACCGCCTCCCGGAGCTGCGTCGCCTCGTGGCGGCACGCCTCGCACTCCTCGATGTGGCGGCGCATGTCGGCCTCCTCCGCCGGCTCCACCGCCCCCACGGCCCACGCGCCGAGCAGCCCGGCCACCCAGCCGTGCCGTCCTGCTCGTTCCATCGCGCCTCCTCGCCGCCAGTGTCAGCTATGCGTCTGGGCCCGTCCACTGCGCATACGTGACATTCACCCCAAGGCGGACAAGGTGCGGCGCATGCGCTGCAAACCCAGCCGGATCCTGCTCTTCACCGTGCCCTCGGGCGCCCCGAGCACCTGCGCGACCTCGCGGTAGGTGAGTCCGCCGAAGAACGCGAGCTCGATGGCCTCACGTTCTGTCGGCGTCAGCACCGAGATGGCCGCGCGCACCTCACCGACTGCCGCGTCGGCCAGGGTCTCGGTCTCGGGGTCGGTGGTCAGGTCGACGACGAGGTCGGCAACGCCATCCGCGTGCTCGCGCCGCCGCCGAGCCCCTTCGGCCCGCAGCACGTCGAGGCTCCGCGTCCGTGCCTGCAGCAGCAGGAACGACCGCAGCGAGCCCCGGGTGGGGTCGAACTGGCCCGGGTTGTCCCAGAGCCTGACGAACAGGTCCTGCACCACGTCCTCGGCCTGCTCCCCGTGGCGCAGGATGCGCACCGCCACTGCGAACACCCCTGCTGCGTGTCGCCGGTACAGCTCGGCCAGAGCCAGCTCGTCGCCCTCGGCGACGGCGCGCACGAGCGTGTCGTCGCCCTCGCCTGCGTCCTCAGCGGACAACCTGCCCCACCCCCCTTGATACTTCCCCCCGAAATGCCCCTTCAGGGCAACAATGCACCTTCTGACGGTATCTGTGCAAGCACTGACCGTGGTGGAGAGAAAGTTCTAGGCGGAGGCCTCGGCTACCTGCAGGCGGACCTCAGCTCGTTCGAGCTCGACCGCGCCATCGGAGTCGTCCTGGCTGCGCAGCTGCTCCTCGGCGTGCTCCTTGGCCCGCCTGGCTCGATCGACGTCGATCTGGTCGGCCAGCTCGGCCACGTCGGAGAGGATGATCACCCGGTCGTCGCGCATCTCGACGAAGCCGCCGTGGACGGCAGCGACCTCCTCGTCGCTGCCGCTCGTCCTGATGCGCACCGGCCAGATGGCCAGGGCGCCGATGAACGGCGCGTGGCCGGTGAGGAACGCGATGTCGCCGCCACCGGTCGTGCGGCAGATCACCATCTCCGCTTCACCGGAGTACAGGACCCGTTCGGGCGAGACGAGCTCGACCTGCAGGGTCACGAGTCGTCGCCTTCGTCCTGCAGCTTCTTGGCCTTCTCGCGGGCCGAGTCGGCGTTGCCGACGTTGAGGAACGCCTGCTCGGGCAGGTCGTCGAGGTCACCGTTGGCCAGCAGCTCGAAGGACTCCACCGTCTCCTCGACGGGCACGTAGATGCCCTTCAGGCCGGTGAAGACCTCGCCCACGAAGAAGGGTTGCGACAGGAAGCGCTGGATCTTGCGTGCACGCGACACCGTCACGCGGTCCTCTTCCGACAGCTCGTCGAGACCGAGGATGGCGATGATGTCCTGCAGCTCCTTGTTGCGCTGCAGGATGCTCTTGACCCGCTGCGCCACGTCGTAGTGGCGGTCGCCCACGACCTCGGGCGAGAGGATGTTGCTCGACGAGGTGAGCGGGTCCACCGCCGGATAGATGCCGAGGGCCGCGATGTCACGGGACAGCTCGGTGGTGGCGTCGAGGTGGGTGAACGTCGTGAACGGCGCGGGGTCGGTGTAGTCGTCGGCGGGCACGTACACGGCCTGCACCGAGGTGATGGACCGGCCCCGCGTCGAGGTGATGCGCTCCTGCAGCTCGCCCATCTCGTCGGCGAGGGTGGGCTGGTAGCCCACAGCCGAGGGCATGCGGCCGAGCAGGGTCGAGACCTCGGAGCCGGCCTGCACGAAGCGGAACACGTTGTCGACGAACAGCAGCACGTCCTGCTGGCGCACGTCACGGAAGTACTCGGCGATGGTGAGGGCGGACAGGGCAACGCGCAGGCGCACACCGGGCGGCTCGTCCATCTGGCCGTACACGAGGGCGGCCTTCTCGATGACACCGGACTCCTGCATCTCGAGCCACAGGTCCGTTCCTTCACGCGTCCGCTCGCCGACACCGGCGAACACCGACACACCACCGTGCTGCGTGGCAACCCGGTTGATCATCTCGAGGATGATGACGGTCTTGCCCACGCCGGCCCCGCCGAAGAGCCCGATCTTGCCGCCCTGCACGTAGGGCTCGAGCAGGTCGACGACCTTGATGCCCGTCTCGAACATCTGGGCCTTGGGCTCGAGGTCCTCGAACTTGGGCGGGTCGCGGTGGATCTCCCAGCGCTCTTCGATGCCCTCGATCTTCTCGTCAGTGTCGAGGGGCTCCCCGATGACATTGAACACGTGGCCGAGCACACCCTCGCCCACCGGCATGGTGATGCCGGAGCCCGTGTCGCGCACCGGCGTGCCCCGCTTGAGCCCGTCGGTGGGCTTGAGGCAGATGGCCCGCACGCGCGAGTCGCCGATCTGCTGGGCGACCTCGGCGGTGACGGTGATGGTCTCGCCCGCCAGCTCGATGTCGACCTCGAGGGCGGTGTTGATCTCCGGAAGGCTGCCGGGCGCGAACTCCACGTCGATGACGGGCCCGGCGATGGCGACGACGCGGCCGTCCTTGTTCTCTGTGGCCGCGCCGCTCGTGCGCTCTTCAGCGATGGTCATCTGTGTCTCCTGCTGGGATCGATCTGGTCGGGGAGGACGTCGCGGCTCACGATGGTGTCGATGAAGTAGTCGGGGCCGTCGCTCTGGCCCTGGCGCAGGGCTTCGGCGCCGCCGACGATCTCCATGATCTCGGTGGTGATGGCGTCCTGGCGGGCGCGGTTCATCTGACGGCTGAGCCGGGTGATGAGGTCTTCGGCGTTGTCGGTGGCGGCCTTCATGGCCCGCTGGCGCGCCGCGTGCTCCGACGCGGCGGCGTCGAGCATGGCCGAATAGAGGCGGGCCTCGACGTAGCGGGGCAGCAACCGGGAAAGGATCTCCGCGGGCTCGGGCTCGAACTCGTAATCCGCCTTCGGGCCTTCCTGACCCTCGGCCTTCTCCTCGATGGCGCCCCGGTCGAGGGGAACGAAGCGGTGGATCACAGGGCGCTGGGTGCCCACCGAGAGGAACCGGGTGAAGACGAGCTCGACACGGTCGACCTCACCTTCCTCGTAGGCCTCGACGACGTGGGTCGCGACCTGGCGGGCATCCTCGTAGGTGGGCTGGTCGCTCATGCCCTCGAACGACGCGTCGATCTTGTAGTTGCGGTAGCGGAAGTAGTTCTCGCCCTTCTTGCCGACGAGGATCAGCGAGTACTCCTTGCCGTCTGACTGCTCCCGCCGCAGGGCCCGCTCCGCCAGCCTGATCACGTTGGCGTTGTAAGCGCCGGCCAGACCGCGGTCGGCGGTGATGACGACGAACCCGACCTTCTTGACCTCTTGCTTCTCCTCGAGCAACGGGTGGGCCAGCCCCGCGCCGCCCGCGGCCAGGTTCTCGATCACCTTGGTGATCTCATCGGCGTAGGGGCGAGCGGCCGCGACGCGCTGCTGGGCCCGCACGATGCGGGACGCAGCGATGAGCTCCATGGCGCGCGTGATCTTCTTCGTCGACTGCACCGTCTTGATGCGCTGACGGAGAATGCGCTCCTTACCACCTGCCATGGGTTAGCCCCGGTCCTCCTGCTCCTGGTCCTTCTCCTCTTCCTGCTCCGTGGCCTGGAAGGTCTCCTTGAAGGCGTTGATGACGTCCTTGAGACCGTCACCTTCGGGCACGTCGCCGGTGGAGCGGATGGAGTCGAGCATGTCGGCGTGGCGGCCGCGCACGTACTCGAGCAGCTCGCGCTCGAAGCGGCGGACGTCGTCGACAGGGATGTCGTCGAGGAAGCCGCCGGTGCCGGAGTAGATCGACACGACCTGCTCCTCGACCGGCATCGGTGAGTTGAGGCCCTGCTTCAGGAGCTCGACCAGCCGGTAGCCGCGGTCGAGGTAGGACTGGCTGACCTTGTCGAGCTCGGAGCCGAAGGTCGCGAACGCCTCGAGCTCACGGAACTGCGCGAGGTCGATCTTCAGGGTGCCCGACACCTTCTTCATGGCCTTGATCTGGGCCGCGCCACCGACCCGGGACACCGACTGGCCCACGTTGATGGCGGGACGGACGCCCGAGTTGAAGAGGTCGGCCTCCATGAAGATCTGACCGTCGGTGATGGAGATGACGTTGGTGGGGATGTAGGCCGAGACGTCGCCGGCCTGGGTCTCGATGATCGGCAGCGCCGTGAGCGAGCCGGCCCCCAGCTTGTCGGACAGCTTGGCGGCGCGCTCGAGAAGGCGGGAGTGGAGATAGAAGACGTCGCCCGGATACGCCTCCCGGCCGGGCGGACGCCGCAGCAGCAGCGACAGCTGACGGTAGGCCTCGGCCTGCTTCGACAGGTCGTCGTAGACGAT
>JBEEFQ010000003.1:0-11360 GCA_041166245.1 Actinomycetota bacterium
AGGGCCGCGACGCCATGCGCCAGCGAGAAGCGGCGCTGCGGGGCGCCAATGGCTCGAACGGGGCCGGAACGCCTGCTGAGTGATCGCGCCCTCCCGGTAGGCTCGACCGGGATGGATGCGAGAGAGCTGCGGGCCGCCTTCACCGGCTTCTTCGTCGACCGGGGGCACACGCGCGTCCCGTCGTCGGGCCTGATCCCGCATCATCCCCGGGCGCCGCTGTTCACCAACGCAGGCATGAACCAGTTCCTGCCGGTCATCCTCGGCGAGGAGCCGCCGCCCGATCCGCCCCGGGCCACGTCGGTGCAGAAATGCGTCCGGGTGAAGGGCAAGCACGACGACATCGAGGAGGTCGGCACCTCGCCCTGGCACCTCAGCCTCTTCGAGATGCTCGGCAACTTCAGCTTCGGGGACTACTTCAAGGAGAGGGCCATCCCGTACGCCTGGGAGCTCTCTACCGAGGTGCTCGGCTACGACGGTGACCGCATCTGGCCCACCGTCCACACCGACGACGACGACGCCTTCGCCATCTGGCGCGACGTCATCGGCGTGCCGGCCGAGCGCATCCAGCGCATGGGCGAGGACAACTTCTGGGAGATGGGCGAGACCGGTCCCTGCGGACCCTGCTCCGAGCTCTTCTACGACATGGGCGAGTCGTGGGGCGAGCCCGGTGGCCCGCAGACGGGGAGCCAGAGGTACCTCGAGTTCTGGAACCTGGTCTTCATGCAGTACGACCGCCAGCCCGACGGCTCGCTGGCCGATCTGCCCATGAAGGTCATCGACACCGGTGCCGGCCTCGAGCGCAACCTCTGCATCCTCCAGGGCGTGCAGTCGGTCTTCGCCACCGACGAGCTGGCTCGCCTGGTGCAGGCAGCGGCCCGCACCACAGGCAAGTCCTATGGCGCAGAGGAGCGCGTCGACGTGACGCTGCGGATCCTCGCCGACCACGCCCGCACCGCCACCTTCCTCATCAACGATGGGGTCTTCCCCTCCAACGAGGACCGGGGCTACGTGCTGCGCCGCATCATGCGCCGGGCCGTGCGCCTCGCGTACCAACTGGGCGTCGAGCGCCTGGTCCTGCCCGAGATGGTTGCCGCTACCACCGAGGTGATGGGCCCCGACTACCCGGAGCTCGTGCGCAACCAGGAGTTAATCGCCGGTATCGCCGCCCGCGAGGAGGAGCGCTTCCGCCAGACCCTCCGAGCTGGTGTCACCCGGCTCGAGGACGAGCTCGAGCGGAGCGGAGGCACCATCTCGGGCCCGGCCGCGTTCCAGCTGCACGACACGTACGGGTTCCCCATCGACCTGACGCGTGAGATGGCGGGCGAGCGCGGCGTCGAGGTGGACCTCGTCGGCTTCCAGGCCGCCATGGACGCGCAGCGCAAGAAGGCGCGCGACGCCCGCAAGACCGACGCGAGTGGCGACGATCACACGGACGACTACCGCGAGCTGGTCGATCAGTTCGGACTCACCGAGTTCACCGGCTACCAGGAGTACGAGTCCAAGGGCCGGGTACTCGCAGTGCTGCCCGGCGCGGACGGCGCAGTGGAACTGTTCCTCGACCGCACGCCGTTCTACGCCGAGGGCGGCGGCCAGGTGGGCGACACCGGCACCATCAGCACCGACACCGGCAGCGTGCAGGTCATCGACACGACCGCCGCCGTGCCCGGTCTCCACCGTCATATCGGCAGGATCACCGACGGCGAGATCAGCGCCGGGCAGGAGGCGCTGGCGTCGATCGACTTCGACCGCCGCGACGCCATCCGCCGCAACCACACCGGCACCCACCTCCTGCACTGGGCCCTGCGCGAGGTGCTGGGCCAGCACGTGAAGCAGCAGGGCTCCCTCGTCGCCCCCGACCGGCTGCGCTTCGACTTCAGCCATTACGAGCCGGTCAAGCCCGAGGAGATGGCCCAGGTCGAGGACCTGGTCAACGCGCGGGTCCTGGCCAACGAGCCGGTGCGGGCCTACGAGACGAGCAAGTCGCACGCCGAGCAGCTCGGCGCCATCGCCTTCTTCGGTGACAAGTACGGCGAGTACGTGCGGGTCGTCGAGGCAGGCAACGAGTCTCGGGAGCTGTGCGGTGGCACCCACGTCGGCGCCCTGGGGATGATCGGCCCGATCAAGGTGGTGGCCGAGGGCTCCATCGGCTCGAACCTGCGCCGCATCGAGGCGGTCACGGGCACCGGGTCCCTCGACCGCATCCGGGACGAGGAGCGACTGCTCGAGCGAGCGGCCGACCTTCTCAAGTCGCGGCCCGACGAGGTGCCCGACGCCATCGCCCGCATCATCGAGCGCCAGCGCGCTCTCGACGACGAGCTCAAGGCCCTACAGGCCAAGGCGGCTACCGGCGGGGCGGCCGCCCTGGCCGCTGACGCGGTGGACGGGAAGCTGGTCGCGCGCCAGGACGGACTGCAGCAGGATCAGCTGCGCCAACTGGCTCAAGCCGTCCGTGATCAAGGAGTAGCGACGGTGGTGCTGATGGGATCGCCCGACGGCGAGCGCGTCGCCCTGGTGGGTCTCACACCCAAGGACACCAGCCCCACCGCGCCCGAGATCATCGGCCCCGCGGCCAAGATCGTCGGCGGAGGCGGCGGGGGCAAGGACGCGACCCAGGCGGTGGCGGGCGGACGGGACGCGGCCAAGATCGACGAGGCTCTGACCTCGGTCCGCACCCTTCTTGGTCTGGGAGCGTGATCCCCTCCGGCAGCGACCCGGCCCTCCAGCGCGCCGGCGAGCGTGCGAGCGGCGCGAGAGTGATTGCGCTCGACCTCGGCGACCGCCGCATCGGCGTGGCCGTGTCCGACCCCACCGGCACGCTGGCCTCGCCCCACGGCGTCATCGAACGGGCGCGCGACCGTGCGACCGACCACGCCGCGGTGGCGGCCCTGGTCAGCGAGCTCGAGGCGCAGCGAGTGGTGGTGGGACTGCCCCTGTCGTTGTCAGGAGCCACGGGGCCCGCGGCGGAGGCCGCTCTCGCCGAGGCGGCGCAGCTGGCTAGCGTGCTCGGAGTCCCTGTCGAGACGTTCGACGAGCGTCTCACAACCGTGGCCGCGGCCCGGTCCATGCGGGCGGGCGGCACCAAGGCCCGTAAGCAGCGCAAGCGCATCGACGAGATGGCGGCATCGGTGATGCTGCAGAACTGGCTGGAGCAACGACGCACGTGACGACCACTGACCTGTACGACGACGACGAGCTGCATGACGGTGGCCACGGAGGCGGCGGCGATTACGTCCAACCGCCGCGCAAGAGCCGCCTCGGCAAGGTCGTCCTGGTCGCTGTCATCCTCGCCCTGCTGGCGGGCGGCCTCGGCGCGGTGTGGCTCCAGCGCAAGATCGATCCGCCCGGCGCCCCCGGTGCTGCAGTCGCCGTCACCATCCCTGAGGGTTCGTCGACGGCACGCATCGCGGCCATCCTCCACGACAAGGGCGTGATCTCGAACGCCACCATCTTCCGCTACTACGTGCGAGTGAAGGGCGAGGACCCGTTCGAGGCCGGGATTTTCAAGCTGCGCCGCAACCAGGACTTCGACTCCGTCGTCAGCACCCTGCATCAGGGCGGCGAGGTCGCCTACGAGCGGCTCACCGTTCCCGAGGGCAAGACCCTGAAGCAGATCGCGGAGCTGGTGGGCAAGCTGCCCGGCCGATCAGGCAGCAAATTCCTCCAGCTGGCCCAGAGCGGTCAGGTGAAGTCGCAGTACCAGGCGGCCGGCTCGACCAACCTCGAGGGCCTGCTCTTCCCCGATACCTACAACTTCGAGGCCAAAGACGATGAGTTGGCCATCCTCGAGCGCATGTCCGCTGAGTTCGAGACCCGCGCCACTGCGCTCGGTGCCAACGCGCCCAATGCTCGTCTCAAGGTCAGTCCGTACCAGCTCCTCGTCATCGCTTCGTTGGTGGAGACCGAGAGCAAGGTCGACGCCGAACGGCCCAAGATCGCCCAGGTGATCTACAACCGCATGGCAAAGGGAATGCCCCTGCAGATCGACGCCACCGTGCTCTACGCGCGGGAGCAGACGGGTGCGTCCCGCCGCCCCAACGGCCGAGTGCTGTTCCGGGACCTCGAGATCGACTCGCCGTACAACACCTACAAGGTGAAGGGAATCCCCCCGACACCCATCGCCGCCTTCGGCGAGGCGTCGCTCAGGGCCGCGTTGCGACCCGAGGCCGGGCCCTGGCTGTATTACGTCAAGACCGAGGCCGACGGCACCCACGCCTTCGCCACCACGCTGGCCGAGCACAACCGCAACATCGCCGACGCCAAGCGCCGCGGCGTCAATCCCTAGGTATGGCTTGAGGCTCAGCGGGTCGACCCGCGTGGCGGGCGTCATCGGGTCGCCGATCAGGCACTCGCTCTCGCCCGTGCTCCACAACGCTGCGTTCCGCGCCCTCGACCTCGACTGGGCCTTCCTGGCCTTCGAGGTCGCGCCGGGCGAGGGGGCGGCTGCGGTCCACGGCGCACGTGCCCTCGGCATCGAAGGTCTCTCGGTGACCATGCCCCACAAGGCCGACGTCATCGCGGCCATCGACAAGCTGTCGCCGACGGCCGAGCGACTGGGCGCGGTGAACACCATCACCCGGCAGGGGAGCGTCGTGCTCGGGGAGAGCACCGATGGTGCCGGCTTCCTCGACGCCCTCCGACAGGACGAGGGCTTCGACCCGGGCGGGCATCGCTGCGTCGTCCTCGGCGCGGGCGGTGCCGCTCGCGCCGTCGTGCTGGCCCTGGCCGAGGCAGGCGCGTCGGAGATCGTCGTCGTGAACCGCACGGAGGAGTGGGCGGTCGAGGCCGTCGCGCTGGCCGGCGGAGTCGGCCGCCTGGGAGAGGCCGCCGACGCCGGTGACGCCGATCTGGTGGTCAACGCCACCTCGGTGGGGATGGGCGACGGAGCCACGCCCATCGACCCAGCCACGCTCGGTCCAGGCCAGCTGGTGGTCGATCTCGTGTACCACCCCGCCGTCACCCCACTGGTGGCAGGCGCCCGGGCCCAGGGGGCCACGGCCGTGAACGGCCTGGGCATGCTGATCCACCAGGCGGCCCACGCCTTCCGCCACTGGACCGGGCAGGAGCCGCCCCTCCCGGCCATGTCCGCGGCAGCCCTCGGCTCAATGGCACGCTTTGACATGCCGAAGACCTAGTCACTCGGTCTCTTCGGAGGTACACGATGTCGCTTCGCGGGTCGCTGGACACGTTCGCCCTACCTGACGTGCTCGCGCTCCTGGCCACCACGGCCAAGAGCGGTGAGCTGCACGTCACCGGGTCCTCGGGCGGAGGACGGCTGTGGGTCGAGGCAGGCCAGGTCACGGGCGCGGAGGCGGCCGGTACCACGGCGGTCGTGGACGTCCTCGTGCACCTGCTGCGCCTCGATGAGGGCGATTTCGCCTTCCACGCCGACCGGGCCGCCCCCTCGCCCTCAACCGAGGCACCCGTCGAGGTCGCCGTCGCCCTCGAGCAGGCTGACGCCCGGCTCACCGAGTGGCGCGAGGTCGAGGCACTGCTGCCGTCGCCGACGACGGTCCTCACCCTGGCCCCGACCTCGTCGGGCACGGTGCGACTGTCCAAGGACCAGTGGGCGGCGGTCGCCGCCGTGGGCGACGGCCGCACCGTCACCGAGCTGGTGGATCAGCTCGGCGGCGACGAGCTCGTGCGCTGGCGCCTCCTGGCCAGCCTGGTCGAGGCCGGCCTCGCCGAGGTCGGCGCCTCGGTGACGGTTGCGCCCGTGCGGCGCACCGAGGTGGCCGAGCAGCTGTCCACCCTGACCGTCGAGGCTCTCGCCGAGGCCCACGCCGAGGACGACCCCGCGCTCGAGGACTCGTCCACCGAGGCCGTCGAGTCTGGCATTTCCGACAAAACGGATGACAATGCGGCCGTGGAGGACGAGCCCGAGGAGGCTGCGCCGGTGCCGACAGGCGCCGAGACCGTGGATGCGGGCGAGGGCGTGAGCCGCGGGACGCTGCTCAAGTTCCTCTCGTCGGTGAGGCAGTAGTTGCCGATGGAACTGTGTAGGCGATGCCTACACTGACCGGGGCAACGACCAGGATCAGGCCCATGTCCGACGGCAACCAGCTGGGCGCACTCCTCGTGGCCAACGGACTCCTCACCGAGGAGTCGCTGCAGGCCGCGCTGGCAGAGCAAGCCCGTACAGGCAAATCGCTGGGCCGCGTCCTCATCGACATGGAGTCGGTGAGCGAGGGCCACCTGGTGTCCACACTGGCCAGCCACCTGGGCCTGGAGTACGTCGACCTCGACGAGTACCCGGTGGACAACAGCGCCGCCGCCCTGATCAGCGACTCGTTGGCTCGCCGGTACCAGGCCCTGCCAATCGGCTGGAACGACGGCCGGCTCATCGTGGCCATGGCCGACCCGTCGAACGTGTTCGCCGTCGACGACATCCGCACCATCACGGGCGCCGAGGTGCGCACGGTCGTGGCCACCAGGCCCGCCATCCTCGCCACGATCGACAAATACCACCGCCTCGACACCGAGGCGGAGGACATCAGCGCCCAGGCCGCGAGCGAGTTCGCGGACGAGGATGACCTCAGCGACGTCAGGGCGGTCGTCGAGGAAGCCCCGATCGTCAAGCTGGTCAACATGCTGATCACCCAGGCGGTGGCCGACCGGGCGTCCGACATCCACATCGAGCCCTCGGAGCACGATGTCCGGGTTCGCTACCGCATCGACGGCGTGCTCCACGAGGTGATGCGCCCACCCAAGACCATCCAGTCGGGGATCATCTCCCGCCTCAAGATCATGGCCGACATCAACATCGCTGAGCGCCGTGTGCCCCAGGACGGCCGGGTGTCGGTTGCGGTGAGCGGCAAGCAGGTCGACCTGCGGGTGGCCACCCTGCCGACGGTCTTCGGGGAGAAGATCGTCATGCGCATCCTGGACAAGTCCAACGCCCTGCTCCGCCTTTCCGACCTGGGCTTCCTCCCCGACACCATGGCCAGGTTCGAGCAGTCCTACCGCAAGCCCTACGGCACCATCCTGGTCACCGGCCCGACCGGCTCGGGGAAGTCCACCACCCTCTACGCCACGCTCAACATCCTCAACGAAGAGTCCAAGAACATCATCACTGTGGAAGACCCGGTGGAGTACCGGCTCCCCGGCATCAACCAGGTGCAGGTCAACAACAAGGCGGGGCTCACCTTCGCTGGCGCCCTGCGTTCCATCCTGCGATCCGACCCGGACATCGTCCTCGTGGGTGAGATCCGCGACAAGGAGACGGCCACCATCGCCATCGAGGCCGCCCTCACCGGCCACCTCGTGCTGTCCACGCTGCACACCAACGATGCCGCGACCACGCCAACCCGCTTGGTGGAGATGGGCGTGGAGCCCTTCCTCGTGGCCAGCGCCCTCGACTGCATCGTGGCCCAGCGCCTGGCCCGTCGCCTCTGCGACCGGTGCAAGGGCGGCTACCGACCCGAGGTGGGGGAGCTGACATCGGCGGGGTGGGACACCAGTGAGCTCGACGAGGTCCCCGAGATCTTCAAGCCCGTCGGCTGCGGCGTGTGCAGCCAGACCGGTTACTACGGCCGCTTCGCCATCCACGAGGTGCTCAACATCTCCGAGGAGGTCGAGCGCATGATTGTCGAGCGTGAGCACTCCGAGGACATGAAGAAGATGGCCGTCGCCCAGGGCATGCTCCCCCTGCGCGAGGTCGGCCTCCACCAGGTCCGCCGTGGTTTGACGTCCATCGAAGAGATCCTGCGGGTTGTCGCCTGACGGCGACGACCCTTGGATCTCTTCGCTCGATGTCAATCCCCGACCGATCACCTTTGCGCCAGCTCGCTGAACCCCGCTCGCCAGCGCCATCCGCTGGCGCGCTGGTCGGTGTTTGCTGTGCGTCTGGCGCCGGGTCCGGGGTTCTTGTCCGCTTCGGTCACGGAGCGTGAGTTGCTAAGGCACGCACGGCGGCAGGCCGATACATGCAGGCATGCAGGCTGGATCGCGCCGTCTCGGAGAATTGCTGATCGAACGCAAGGTCCTTTCGCGGGACGTGCTCGAGGACCTGTTGGAGCGTGAGAGCACCAACGGGACGCCCCTCGCCAAGCTGCTGCTGGCCGAGAGCCACGTAGCCGAGAAGGACCTGGTGGCCGCGCTGGCCCATCAGGCCGGGTTCCGCTTCGTGGATTTCCAGCACACGGCGGTGAACCCCACCCTCGACAAGGTGCTGCCCCCCGAGCTGGCCCAGGCCCACATGGCCGTCGGCGTCGACTTCGACGGGGACGCGCTCATCGTCGCCATGGCCGATCCCAGCCAGAAGGACGTGGTGGCGGCGATGGAGGCGGCCACCGGCCTCCGCATCGCGCCGGCCATCGCAGCCCGCAAGGAGCTGCAGCGGATCATCGCCGCCATGTACGGCCTCAAAACCGCCGACTCCAATGGCGGGTCTGGGGTCGACGGCGACCTGACCATCTCGCTGGCCGAGGACGGCGGGTCCGCCGTCGGCGGGGGCATGGCCCCTGACGAGGTCGACCTGCACGTCAACGACCTCCTCCAGCGGGTCGTCGACCTGGGCGGATCCGACCTGCACCTCACGGTGGGCATCCACCCGAGCGTCCGGATCCAGGGCGAGATCAAGCCCCTCACCGAGTTCCCGGTCATGAACGGGTCGGAGATCCGCCGGATGATCTACGCGGTCCTCACGCAGAAGCAGCGGGAGCGCTTCGAGAACGATCTCGAGCTGGACACCTCACACTCCATCCCCGGGATCGGTCGCTTCCGCGTCAACGTCTTCCAGCAGCGCGACTCGGTCGGCGCGGTCATGCGAATCATCCCCTTCGAGATCGTGCCCCTCGAGGGACTGGGCCTGCCCGCCTCCGCGGCCCAGTTCGCGGCCCTGCCCCGCGGCCTCGTGCTCGTCACCGGCCCCACAGGCTCGGGAAAGTCGACGACGCTGGCTTCGATGATCGACATCATCAACTCCTCCAAGCACTGCCACATCATGACGGTGGAGGACCCGATCGAGTTCCTGCACCACCACAAGCAAGCGGTGGTCAACCAGCGTGAGGTCGGAGAGGACACCCACTCGTTCGCCCAGGCGCTCAAGCACGTGCTGCGCCAGGACCCCGACGTGATCCTCGTCGGCGAGATGCGCGACCTCGAGACCATCTCGACGGCGTTGACCGCGGCCGAGACCGGCCACCTCGTCTTCGCGACCCTGCACACCCAGGACGCGCCGCAGGCCGTCGACCGCGTCATCGACGTCTTCCCGGCCCACCAGCAGCAGCAGGTGCGGGTGCAGCTGGCCGCCTCGCTGCAGGGCATCGTCACCCAGCAGCTCGTCTCCATGGGCCCTGGCAAGGGCCGCAAGGTCGCGGCTGAGGTGCTCGTCGCCACGCCTGCTGTCCGCAATCTCATTCGTGAGGGCAAGACCCACCAGATCTACTCAGCCATGCAGGCGGGCGGGAAGTACGGCATGCAGACGATGGACCAGTCGATCGCCGACATGGTCAAGAAGGACGGCCTCCCCATGGACATCGCGATCGAGCGCTGCAGCAATCCCGAAGATCTCAAGCGCCTCATCGGCGAACGGTAAAGGACGAGCCCGATGGCCGACACCTACGTCTACAAGGTCCGCGACAAGGCAGGGAAGGTCCTGGAGGGATCGCTCGAGGCCGACAGCACCAAGCTGGTCGCCAACAAGCTCCGCGAGATGGGCTACGTCCCGGTCGCCATCGACAAGAAGGAGACCGGGGGCATGCAGCGCGAGCTGCACCTCCCGTCGTTCGGCCGTAGTGGCGTGAAGCTCAAGGACGTCTCGGTCTTCACGCGGCAGTTCGCCACCATGATCAACTCGGGCCTCTCGCTCCTGCGGGCGCTGTACATCCTCACCGAGCAGACCGAGAACAAGGCGCTGGCCAAGGTGTGCGACGAGGTGCGCCAGGACGTGGAGAAGGGCTCGTCGCTCTCCCAGGCCCTCGCCCGGCACCCCAAGGTGTTCAACCGTCTCTACATCGCCATGGTGCGGGCTGGTGAGACGGGTGGTGTGCTCGACACCGTCCTGATGCAGGTCGCGGCGACCATCGAGAAGCAGGTCGAGCTCCGCAGCAAGATCCGCTCGGCCATGACGTATCCGGTCGCCGTGTTCGCCATCGTCATCCTCATCGTGACGGCGATGCTCCTGTTCATCGTGCCCATGTTCAAGGACCTGTACGTCGACCTGGGCGGCACCCTCCCACTGCCGACCCGTGTGCTGCTCCTCGTCTCTGGCCTCGTGGTGAAGTTCTTCCCCTTCGTCATCCTCCTCGAGGTCGGTGCCGCCTTCGCCTTCAAGCGCTGGATCCAGACCGAGAAAGGACGAGCGGCCTGGGACAGGCTCAAGCTGCGAGTCCCTGTCATCGGGAAGCTGGTCCACAAGACGGCGATGACCCGGTTCGCGCGGACGCTCGCCGTCCTGCTGCGAAGCGGCGTGCCCATCCTCGAGGCACTGGAGATCACGTCGGAGACCGTGGGCAACAGCGTCGTCGCTACGGCGGTCAAGGACGTCCAAGCGGGTGTGAAACAGGGTGAGGCCATCAATGCCCCATTGCAGAACCACGCGGTCTTCCCTCCGATGGTGGTGCAGATGATGGCGGTGGGTGAGGAGACGGGCGCCCTGGACGAGATGCTGGACAAGATCGGCGAGTTCTACGAACAGGAGGTCGAGGCCATGGTGAGCGCCCTCACCTCGCTGCTCGAGCCCCTGCTCATCTGCGTGATGGGTGGCGCCGTGGGCGGCATGGTCGTCGCCCTGTACATGCCGATGTTCAACATCATCAACATCGTCAAGTAGCGCGGTCTCGGCTTCGGCACACGAGCGGCCCCGCACGGGGCCGTTCGTCGCGTCAGGAGTGGAACGACCTGGAACTCGCCGGAAATCGCTCAAGGCGCCCGTCGCCGAGCCCGATAGATCTCATGCGAGCAGGTGCTTCTGCCAAGGGCAAACCCGCCGGGAGGCGGGGACGCAAAGCCAGCGGGGCCGAACCTTCAATGACGAAGGCGACGCAGGCCGGGCTACCTGGAGGACCTCATCGGTGATTGCCGGTGGGCCCGCTGGGACACGGGCTCGCAAACCCATTCATTGGCTATCACCTTCAAGGAGAAAACAAGTGATCCAGATGCTTCTCAAGCGTCGGGGCCGTGACGAGGAAGAGGGCTTCACCCTCATCGAGCTCATGGTCGTCGTGCTCATCATTGCCATCCTGATTGCCATCGCGATCCCGACGTTCCTCGGTGCTCGTGAGCGGGCCAACAACCGGGCGGCCCAGTCGAGCCTCCGCAACGCGCTGACCGCGGCCAAGGTGCTCTACACCGACGACCAGGCCTATACCAACGGTGCCGCCGCTGGTGCAGCTGCCCTGAAGTCGGTCGAGCCTTCGCTC
>JBEEFQ010000004.1:0-16740 GCA_041166245.1 Actinomycetota bacterium
GTCGCGAGCTTCCACACGGCCTGGCGACTGCCGAGCCGTGACCGCCCCGCCACGTGGCTGCCGGCCACGATGAGCTCGTAGCCGTGCTGCGCGGCGTAGTGCTGGAGCGCTTGGATCGGCTCGCCGAAGAGAATGACGGTGTCGACGGGAGCGCTGCTCTCGGCCTCTCGGGCGAGGGTGTCGAGGCGTGCCTGTGTCAGCGCCTGCTCCTCGCGCCCTCGCACCGTCGAGGTGGCTTCGAGGTCGAGCACCGCGGCGAAGGTGAGCGACGTCATCTGCGCGCCGACGAGGTCGAGTGCAGCCTCGGCGCTGGCGGCCGCGTCGGCTGACCCGTCGTGGGCGACGAGGACGTCGAAGCGGCCCTCGTGGGTCGACGCGCCGGGCTCGGGCGGACGATGGCGGTCGGCGCTCAACGCCGCCGGCAGCGCGACCGGCCCCATGAACAGGAACACGACCGCCCACGCGAAGGCGTCGTGGCCGCGGTGGCGCAGCACGGCGACGGCAATGGCGCCGGTGGCGAACCACCCGACGGCGATGACAAGGAACAACACGGTGACCTCCCGAGAGTTGTGCGACCGCCGGCGCAATTCGCCGGCGGCGCGGAGCCGAATGACGGGCCTGGCGCCTCACGCCACGCCGGACGCGCCGCAGCACGGGCGCGTGTCAGTCAGCGAGGTTCGGAGGCCCTCGTCTCGGTGTGCAGCACGTCGGAACCGGCAGCCTCGTCAGCGCCGGTTGCAGACAGCGTGTTGCGAGTCGAGTGCGCCGAGCGGGCCAACGGCGGGCTTTGCCCGACCGCCGACGCTGGCGAGCCCGAGCTCGATCGCCGGCCAGCGCCTCCTCGGCGCCGGCTTCCTCGGCGAGCGCCTCAGGTGCGGTCGCGACCGCGGAGGCGGCGAGTGCCGCGCTGGTACCCACCCCGAGGCCGATGACGGCGAAGACTGCGAGGAGTGCCAGCAGAGGGCCGGCCCCGCGAACGCGCAAGGACTGCGGGGGTGCTGTTGCGTCGACGGTCGGTAGGGACGGGGACACGAGTTCTCCGGTTGGTTCGCTAGCGATCAACCGAAGGTCTCTCCCACCCCGTGGGGGCCGCGATCTCCGGGCCCGAAGGCCGAGATGACGTCGATCGCGCATTCGGGGATACTCCCCTTCGACCTGCGCAGCGTACCCGGCTCGCGGCGTCAGCCAGCTGCGGGTCGGTACCTGCAGACGAGCACGCCGGTTTTCGCGGGCGTGACCGACACCAGTTCCAGGGCGCGGGCACGGCCGTCGTCGGGGAAGACCCGCTTGCCGCCGCCGAGCATGATGGGTTCGAGCATCAGCACGTACTCGTCGACGAGGTCGTTCTCGACCAACTGGTTCGCCAGTGTGGAGCTGCCCCAGACCTGGAGCGCTTTGCCGTCGCGCTGGCGCAGGTCCCCGATGGCTCCGATGGCGTCGTCGCCGGGGAGCAGCGCCGTGTTCCACGTCATGTCCGCGTCGGTGAGCGTCCGCGACGCCACGTACTTGGGGAGGGAGTTCATGTGATCGGCGAACGGGTCACCGGCCCGTCCTGGCCAGGCGTCGGCCATCACTCGCCAGGTGCGCCGGCCGAAGAGCAGCGCCTCGGTCTCGTCCATGACGTTGCCGATGGCCGCCCCCATCACCTCCTCGTCGAAGTACGGCCCCGACCACCCGCCGTGCTGGAACCCGCCGTCGGTGTCCTCCTCCGCGCCGCCCGGCGCCTGCACGACGCCATCGAGGCTCATGAAGTCAATGACGATGATGCGCATGGCTGCTCCTTCGCGTTCTCAGTCGTTGGACGGGCCGACCGGAGCGGAATCATCGCGCCCGCGGAAGCAGGATGGCGGCGGCCATTCCGGTCGCGAGCAGGGACGCGGCCAGGACACCGACCGTCGCCTGGTCGACGAGGTCGGGACTGGTGAACGCCAGCCGCGTCACGAAGAGCGAGACGGTGAAGCCGATGCCGGCGAGGGCGGCCGTCCCCGTCAGCTGCCGCCATGTCCCGCCCGACGGGAGCGTTGCGACGCCGAGCCGGACGGCGAGCCAAGCGAACGCGCAGATGCCGAGGGGCTTGCCGACGACCAGGCCGCCGCCGATTCCCCACGTCACGGGGGAGCTCGAGGCGTCGTCCAGCGCGGACGCCGAGAGCGTCACACCGGCGTTGGCCAGGGCGAACAGCGGCACGATGAGCAGGCTCGTCCACGAATGCAGGGCCGCCTCCCACGACTCGGTCTGCGTTGCGGGGACAAGCAGTCCCACGCCGACACCCGCGAGCGTCGGGTGCACGCCTGCCTCCTCGAGCGCGACCCACAGCGCGATCCCGAGGACCACGTAGACGGCCGGCGACTCGCTCGCTCGCCGCATGATCAGTGCCACCACGAGCACGGCGAGCGTGCCGGCCAGCCACACGAGCTCGACCCCTGAGGAGTAGAAGACGGCGATGACGAGGATGGCGCCGATGTCGTCGACGATGGCCAGCGCGAGCAGGAACACGCGCAGCCCCGATGGCAAGGTCCGGCCCAGCAGCGCGAGGACACCCACCGCGAAGGCGATGTCGGTCGCCATGGGGATGCCCCATCCCCGCGCTCCTGCGCCGCCGGCGTTGATCGCCAGGTAGATGGCGGCGGGGACGAGCATGCCGCCGCCCGCGGCGAACACGGGAAGGGCGGCGTTGCGACGCTCGCGGAGCTCACCGGTCGTGAGCTCGCGCTTGATCTCGAGGGCGACGACGAGGAAGAAGACCGACATGAGCCCGTCGTTGATCCAGTGGCGCAGGTCGAGCGGGCCGAGCTCGTTGTCCCAGAGGTCGCGGTATGCCTCGGACCACGGCGCGTTGGCCCACGCCAGCGCGACGACCGCCGCTACGACGAGGACAGCTCCGCCCGCGACTTCGGTGGACAGGAAGCGGCGAAGGGCGCCGCCGTCAGCGCTTCGTTGTCTCCTCGGCACGAGCGCCTCCCGGACGCGGTCGTCACATGCCGACCAGGCTTCCCGGCGCTCCGCTTGCGAGGTTAGGCCCCTGCGAGACTCGATCGGATGAGCTACCGCTTCTACGGCGACCTCGCGGCGTGGTGGCCCCTGATCTCGCCGCCCGAGGGGTACGTGGAGGAGGCGGGCTACGCCGCCACGCTCCTGCAGTCGGCGTCCATTCCGGTCCGCGAGGTGCTCGAGCTCGGGAGCGGCGGCGGCCACAACGCCGTCCACCTCAAGGCCCGTTTCGCCATGACGCTGGTGGACCTCTCCGAGGAGATGCTGGCCCAATCGCGGCGCCTCAACCCCGACTGCGAGCACCACCAGGGGGACATGCGCACCGTCCGCCTCGGTCGCAGCTTCGACGCGGTGTTCGTGCACGACGCCGTCGACTACATGACCACCGAGGCCGACCTGCGGCTGGCCATCGAGACAGCGTTCGTCCACTGCCGGCCAGGTGGCGTCGCCGTCCTCGTGCCCGATCGCACCCGGGAGACGCTCGAGGAGGACACCGATCACGGCGGCAGCGACGGCACCGACGGCCGCGGCGTCCGCTACCTCGAGTGGACCTGGGACCCCGACCCGACCGACACGTGGGCGGTGACCGAGTACGCGATCCTGTTGCGCGACACCGACGGGTCGACGCACGTCGTGCACGAGACCCACCGGTTCGGGGTCTTCGGCCGAGCCGAGTGGCTGCAATTCATGGCCGACGCGGGCTTCGATGCCGGCGCGGTGACCGAGGTGACGACCGAGGACCGCACGCCCCGCGACTTCTTCGTCGGACGAAGGTAGGGGGTCAGGACGCGAAGTCGGGACGGGCGGTGCGGCGGTCGGCCGTCCGGTCCTTGGGCTCCTCCCACTCCTCCTGGCGGCCGAGGGCGGTGAGGTCGAGGTAGTAGTACGAGCCCCCCGTCATCTCCGCGCCGCGCGCGTAGTTCGAATAGGTGTGAAACACGTCGTCGCCGTTGTGCACGAAGCAGCTCTGGCCCGGCTGCTCGCCCTCGAGGCCGGGCTCGGCGCGGTAGTTGTACTCGACGGCACCCCTCGACGCGTCGAGGGTGACGCCGAAGTCGTAGTTGAAGTCGCTGCCATAGGAGGAGTACCAGGGGAACGTCCAGCCCCGCTTGGCCTTGTAGCGCTCGATCTTGTCGAGCGGCGCACGCGAGACCACCGCGAAACTCGTGTCGCGGGTGTGGAGGTGGTCGAGGAGCCCGTCGGCGATCTCGTCGGCCCCGGCCGTGCAGCTCGAGCAGCCGTCCTCCCACTCCGGGTCGAACATGAAATGGCGGACGATGAGCTGCGGGCGTCCCTCGAAGAGGTCGAGCAGGCTCGCCTTCCCCCCGGGCCCGTCGAACTCGTAGACCTTGTCGATCTTCACCATCGGCAGCCGGCGCCGGTCGGCGTTCAGCGCGTCGCGCTGACGGGTGAGCTCCTTCTCCCGTGCCAGGAGCTCCTTGCGGGCCACCAGCCATTCGTCTCGTGAGACGACCTCAGGCAAGGTCATGGGCGTTCTCCTCGCTCTCGCGTCACACGTTGTGACGGACTGCCGGGGGCGAAGTCACCGCTCCCGCCGATGATTCCTGCCCCCCACCGGCGTCGTAGAAGCGTGCTGCGACCGGACAACCAGGCGAGGATCGTGCTGGCGCGAGGTGACGCCGAGGTCGCGAGCTGGCCGCTCGCGCCGTCGGACCGCACCGGCCTGGAGCTCGTCGACGAGCTGGCCCGGTTGCAGCTCGCGGCCCAGCGCCTGGGCTGCTCGATCAGGCTGCGCGACGCCTGGACGGATTTGTCGGACCTGCTGGACCTGGCCGGTCTGGCCGACCTGCTGTGCGGCTCAGCTCTCGAGGCGCGCGGGGAAGCCGAAGGCGGGGAACAGCTCGGGATAGAGGAAGTGGTGCAGCCCCGTGATCCAGCCGTCTGAGACCTCGAGCACCTGCAGCGCGAAGGGCTCGTGCAGGCCCGGGGCCGTCTGCTTGTAGGCACCGAACGCGGCGCACCCGTTGGCCGCGGTGGCCAACAGGCGGGAGCCGCGGCAACCGGCGCCCTGTCCGACGTACCACTTGGCAATGTCGTCGGTTCCCTGCAGCCACAGCGGGTGGGGCGGCATGGTGAACGTGGCGTCTTCGTGGATGAGCGACACGAGCGAGGAGATGTCGTAGCGCTCGAAGGCGTCCACGTAGCGCGCGAGCAGAGCCTCATGCTCGGCGTCCATCGCCGCCGATCCGCCGCCGCTCTCGAGGTCGAGGGCGCCAAGGGTGGCGCGGGCCCGCTGGAGGGCGCTGTTCACCGAGGCGACGCTCGTGTCGAGCAGCTCCGCCACCTCGGTGGCCTGCCAGCGCAGCACCTCGCACAGCACGAGCACGGCTCGCTGTTTCGGCGGTAGGTGCTGCAGCGCGGCGACGAAGGCCAGGCGGATCGTGTCGCGGGCCGCGGCCAGCTCGGCGGGATCGCCGTCGGTGGGAAGGACGCGGGCGTCGGCGATGGGCTGGACCCACGCGTGCTCGGGAAGGCCGGCGGGCAGCAGCGTCTCGGCGGTGGACGACGGACCGAGGTCCATGGGCCGGGCCCGGCGCTGCGGGCCTCGAAGCATGTCGAGGCAGACGTTGGTGGCGATGCGGTACAGCCACGACCGCAGGGCTGAGCGGCCCTCGAAGTCGGCGTATCCCTTCCAGGCGCGGACCATCGTCTCTTGGACGGCGTCCTCCGCTTCGAAGCCCGAGCCCAGCATGCGGTAGCAGTAGGCCGTCAGCTCCCGTCGGTGGGTCTCGAGGTCCCGCTCGAGGGTGGCGTCAGGACGAGTGGCCATGACCGTCATCGTAGGAGGTGCGCGCACGCTTTCCTGACGAGTCGCGGGCCAAGAACTCATCGCCCGCGCTCCCAACCCAGTCAGCTGGGGGTCAGCCAGCGGCGGGTGGCTTCGACGATCACTGCGGCCCGTTCGGGCTCGGGGCCCTCGGTCCAGGTGATGTCGGGCCAGCGGCGGAACCAGGCCAGCTGGCGCTTGGCGAAGCGGCGAGTGGCGGTGGTGAGGGCGTCAACGAACGCGTCATCACCGCCCAATTCGCCCTCGAGCAGCTGCAGCACGAAGCGGAACTCGAGGCCGAGGTCCCACAGGAACTGGCGGGGAACGCCGCGGCCCAGCGCATCACGCACCTCGTCGACCATGCCCGCCGCCAGCCGCCGCTCGACCCGTCGGCGGATGCGGGCCTTGAGCTCGTCCATTGGCCAGGTGACACCGAACACCAGCCAGTCACGGCCGGTGCGGGCTTCGTGGGTCGACTCGTAGGAGAACCCGTGGCGGGCCCGCTCGACGGCGCGCACGAGCCGGCGGTGGTTCGACTCGCCGATGCGCGCCGCCTCCCCTGGGAACAGACGCTCGAGTTCGGCGACGAGCTCGGCGTCGGGGAGCGATTCGAGCTGGGCCCGCTCCTCCGGGTCGGGCGGCACGTCCACCAGCTCGTAGCCCCGGATGAGGGCCTCGGCGTACAGCGGGGTGCCGCCGACCAGCACCGGCATCCGCTGGCGCGACGCGATCTCGTCGAGCACGGCCTCGCCCCGCCGCAGGTACTCGTGCAGCGTGAAGCGGGTGGGCGCGTCGGCCACGTCGATGAGGTGATGAGGCACGAGCGCAGCTTCGGCCGCGGTCACCTTGCCGGTGCACAGGTCGAAGCCGCGGTACACCTGGCGCGAGTCGGCCGACACGATCTCACCGTCGAGGGCCTGGGCGACGACGATGCCGATGTCGGACTTGCCCGAGCCGTTCGTCCCGACGATGGCGAGTGCCTTGGGGGCCACCTATGGGAGGCTGACGGCGAAGCGCTGCGCGGACTCGTCGGCGACGTGGCGCGCCACGGTGACCTCGTACTGGCCAGGCTCGAGCACCCATTGGTGGGCGATCGTGTCGCGCGATGCGAGCAGGTCCCGCTCGACGCGGATCTCGACCCTCGCCTCGCCCTCGGCGGGCACATCGGCGCGTGCGAACCCGAGCAGCCGGGGCCGCGCCCCGACCTGGCCGCCGTAGACCTGCACCACGTCGGTACCGTCCCTCGCGCCGATGTTCCGCACTGCACCGCGGACCACGAGCTGGTCGTCGACGTCGACGCTGAAGGGACCGAGGGCGAACGTCGTGTACGACAGCCCGAACCCGAAGGGGAACGCGGGCTGATGTCCGTCGCGCTGCAACAGCCACCAGCCGTGCCATTCGTCGTAGGCGAAGGCATCGGCGTCGCGGTCGAACGGCGGCAGGTGCGCGGCGTCGGTCGGCACGCTGAACGGCAGCCGCCCGGCGGCGTCGGCCCGGCCGAGCAGGACGTCGGCCAGCGCATGGCCGCCCTCCATGCCCGAGTACCAGGCCTGCACGATGGCCGGCACCGCCGTCGCCCAGCGCTCCACGACGACCGCGCTCCCGGCCACAATGGCCACGACGGTGCGGGGGTTGGCCTCCGCCACAGCCAGGATCAGCTCCTCGTCGTCGCCGTGAAGCGTGAGCGCCGTCCGGTCGCCGCCGGTGGAGAAGCCGCCCACCTCGGTGGACACACCCTTTGGCGCGTCCGGTCCCGGGTTGGCCTCGATCGACGCGGTGAACCGGGCCGCCAGGTCGGGGTCGTCGGCGCCGGGCATGAGGGCGGCGAGGTGGGCGGTGCCGTCGGTGCCGATGAACTCACCCTCGTCGGCGCGGGTGTAGCCGGCGACGACCACCGCCACGTCAGCACCCGCGGCGGCGGTCGCGGCCCGGGCCGGATCGGTGCCGTCGTCGTGCACAACCTCGACACCAGGCAGCGCGGCGCGCAGGCCGTCGAGGGCGGTGACGACCTCGGGCGCCCATACGTCGCTCGAACCACCATCGCCCAGGTTGCGGATCGCGGCCAGGCGGCCGATGACGGCGACGCTACGCAGCGCGCCGTCGTCGAGTGGGAGCACCGGGGCACTGCCGACCGGCTCGTTGCGCAGCAGCACGACCGACTTGGTCGCCGCCTCGCGAGCCAGAGCCCGGTGCTCGGCGCACGCCAGCACGTCCATCGGCGGCCGCGGCCGGCGCAGCACGTCGTGAAACCGCAACAGGGTGGTGACGACATGGGTGACAGCCGCGTCAACCGCGTCGCGGCTCACCTCGCCCGCGTCGAGCGCGGCCTGCAGGTGGTGGGCGCGGATCATCCGATAGGGCATCTCGACGTCGAGGCCTCCGCCGAGCGACGGGCCCGCCTCCCGCAAGCCGAAGATCCAGTCGCTGATCACGAAGCCTTCGAAGCCCCATTCGTCGCGCAGCACGTCGATGAGCAGCGGAGCGCTCTCGCCGCACCACTCCCCGTTGACCGCGTTGTAGGCGCTCATCACCGACGCCACGCCCTCGTCGACGATGCGCTTGAAGTGAGGGAGGTAGACCTCGTGCAGCGCCCGCTCGTCGATGGTCACGTCGACCTTGAAGCGGGCGTTCTCCATCGAGTTGCACGCGAAGTGCTTCACGCACGCCATGGCGTGGCGCTGCACGCCCCGCGTCAGTGCCGCACCCATCTCGCCCACGTGGTGCGGGTCCTCCCCGTACGTCTCCTGAGCCCGACCCCACGCGGGATGGCGGAGCACGTTCACGCACACGCCGCCGTAGAGGTCGGCCCCGACGGCGCGCAGCTCGCGGCCGATGGCGTCGCCGATGCGCTCCTCGAGGTCGACGTCCCACGTGGCGCCGCGCGCCATGCTCACCGGGAAGCAGGTGGCGGGGCCGATCACCACGCCACGCGGCCCGTCGCTGAAGGCAAAGCCGGGGATGCCGAGACGCTCCACGCGTGCGGCCGGGAACGGGCGGCGGTGGTAGCCGCCCGTTCCCAGGTCGCCGAGGCCGGCCCAGAACGGCAGGTCTCCATCGAGGCACCACATGCGCTCGTCGTGTGTCATCTGGGCGACGAGGTCGGCCGCCTCCTTGCGGGGGTCGGCCCCGCCCGCCACGGCCGCTGCTGCCCGATCGAACTCGGTCACGGGCGTGACCTTATGGCTACATGCGGTGCGGCATCAGGGCGTTGGCGGGGATGACGCCGAGCTTGCCGGCCCGGTAGTCATCGACCGCCTGCTGCAGCTCGGCCCGCGTGTTCATGACGAAGGGGCCGTATTGGGCGACGGGCTCCCGGATGGGGCGTCCGCCGAGGATGATGAGCTCGAGGGGCTCAGCGGTCGCATCCGCGGTGAGGCTGAGGAAGTCGCCGGCACCGAAGACCGCGAGCTGACCCGCGCCGATGGGTGTGGCCTGGCCCGTGGTGCCGTGTCCGGACAGCACGTACACCAGGGCGTTGAAGTCGGGCTGCCACGGCAGGTCGAGCTTGGCGCCCGGCGCGACGGTGGCGTGCACGAATGCGATGGGCGTGTGGGTTGCGCCGGGGCCGGCGTGGCCGTCGACGTCGCCAGCGACGATCCGCAGCAGGGCGCCGCCGTCGGGCGAGGACAGGAGTCGGACGTCGCCCGCCTCGAGGTTCTGGTAGGCGGGGACGATCATCTTGTCCTTGGCGGGCAGGTTCACCCACAGCTGCAGCCCGTGGAACAGGCCTCCGCTCATGACGAGGGCGGCCGGGGGCGTCTCGATGTGGAGGATGCCGCCGCCCGCGGTCATCCACTGGGTGGCACCGTCGGTGATGACGCCGCCGCCGCCGTGGGAGTCCTGGTGCTGGAAAGTGCCGTCGAGCATGTAGGTGACGGTTTCGAAGCCGCGGTGCGGATGCCAGTCAGTGCCGCGCGGCTCGCCGGGGCCGTAGTCGACCGATCCCATCTCGTCCATGTGGACGAACGGGTCGAGGACCTCCTTGGGCACGCCGGCGAAGGCCCGCTTGACCGGAAACCCCTCGCCTTCGTAGCCGGTGGGCGCGGTCGTCAGTGACCGTACGGGCCGTACGGAAGCGGTGGGGCCCGGCTCGGTGAGGCGGGGCAGGGTGAGGGTGTCAGCGGTGACGGCGGGCATGAGGTTCTCCTGATTGTTGCACGATCAACGATCTGCCAGTACAACTGCGCTCCCGCCGGATGTGTTCCCGTTCAGATCGGGAGCGCGGACCGGCGGTGGGCCGCGGTGCGGATGCGACGCCCCCCGTAGGGCACGCCGCCGAGCAGCACCCGGCAGCCGACCGCGAGCCACGACGTGACGGCCCGCTCGGCCGCCCACGCCGGCGCCCACAGGGCCGCCGTGCGTGCGAAGTGCCGGCGACCGCCATGTCGGCGCCGACCCACCTCGGCGAGCGTGGTGACTCCTCCGGCGACTGCGGCCAGGGTCGGAACCGGGCCGAAGCGTCGAACGGCGATCGCAAGCGCAGGTGCGATGGCCAGCTCCATGACCAGGCGCCAGGGTTGGGCGAACGAGTCGTAGGCCTGACGTACGCGCTGCGACGCGAAATGCGACGCGGCGGGTGGACGGCGTGGCACGTACAGGTCCGGCGCGCGACGCACCCGGCCGCCGACCGCCTGCACTGTGCGGACCAGCTCGAGGTTCTCGAACAGGCAGTCGCCGTCGTACCCACCGGCCGCGACCAACGTCGAGCGGCGCACGACGAGGGTGCCGGGCCAGTCGCTGCCGAACGCGCGATTGAGCAGTGACCGAGCGGTGTCCCACCGCGCGTGCCAGGGCTGACCGTCGAAGACGTTCTGGGGCACGACCACGTCGGCGTCGCCGAGCAGCGCGACCGCGGCACGGAGCACGTCGGGCGTGTAACGGACGTCATCGTCGGCGATCACGATCGCCTCTTGGCCGGCGCGCCGCACGCCCGTCAGCGCGCCGTTGACCTTGCCGAAGGCAAAGGTCAGATCAGGGTCGACTCCGACATGCTCGACGCCAGGGGGCAGCGCGGCGCGGTGGGCGGCGAACACGGCCGGGTTCGAGCCGTCGACCACGATCACCTGGGCGTGCTCGGCAAGGGTGGCGAGGTAGGCGCCCAGCTCGGCGGCTTCGCTCGCATCAGCGCGTCGGATAGGGAGGACGTAGGTGCAGCGCCGGCTCACGCCGCGACCGGCGTGACGGTTCTGAGCGAGCTCTCGCCCGCGCGCCACGCCCGCAGCAGGTGGGCCGCGAAGCGACCCTCGACGGCGACGAGGGCGCGGGCGCCGAACTGCAGGTCGGCGAGGAGCGCGGGCTCGGCCGCGACGAGGCCTTCGGCCATCGGCCCCGCCGCCAGCTCCTGGTGGTGGGCGTCGGCCGTGACGTGCACGTCGTAGAACCGGGCGGCCTCGTCCCCGAGTCCGTGACGCCGCAGCGCCGTCGCGTAGCGCGCCATGGGACCCACCGACGTCATCTCGAAAACGGCCAGGTGCCCGATGAGGGCGCCCCGCAACCGCCGGTGCAGCCCGAGCATGGACACCAGGTTGCAGGTTGCCAGCGTGGACCCCGGGAGCCGGTCGAGGTAGGCGCCGTAGGCGTCGTCGAGTTCGAGGGCGCGCATCGTCGTGGCGAAGAGCTCGGCGTGGGACTGGCCCGGCTTCCCCCCGCCGTACTCGTCGGCCTGGATCTCGACGAGGGCCGATTTGGCCGCGCCCCACACCCGAGGGATGGCGAAGGTGTGCGGGTCCGCCTCCTTCAGTTGGTACGCGCTGCGGTGCACGGCGAACTCGCGCAGCTGCTGGATCGTGCCCTCCGCCACCACATGACCCGACAGGGAGGGCCCATCGAGCGAGTCCACGAATCGCCACAGCCAGGCGCCGACCGCGGCGGGCGGCATCACGTGAGGCGCGCCGCATTCGGCGCGGAGCGCGGTCTCGAACGCGGTCTCGAGCTTGGCGCGGAACGCGAGGAGGGCCGGATCCCACTCCCACCCGGGGTCGACACCGTCGAAGCCCCGGTAATGCAGCTCGTAGCAGCAGTACAGCGCCAAGTGGAGGTCGTCACCGGTCGATGGATCGTCGTGCACGGGCGGCGGCGCGGGCAGGCTTGCTCCCGCCGGACGTGCCAGCGCGCCGATGGCGTGGGCCGAGAGCGGTCCGCGGGGTGCGGGCAGTGTTGGCACGGCTCCAACATTTCCCTGAATCTGTCAGGGATATGCACCACGGGCTGCTTAGTCGGTGAGGGGCGGAACGGCACCGGCGCGCGTCATGTCGCGCGCGTCCTGGGTGAGCCGGCCCAGGGTGGCGAGCAGCCGTTCCCCGTCCTGCTCGCGTGCGCCGGAGCGGTGGACGACGGCCTGCGCCCGAGCCAGGTGGAGCCGCAGCATGCCGACGTCGAGGGCGCCCCGACGCAGCTGCCGCGCCGAGCGCACCGCGGCGGGGGGCGGCTTGAGGTCGCGCACCACCCCGACCAGTCGCAGAAGCTGCAGCCCGTAGAAGGTGGCGTCGTACTCCCACCAGCGGAAGCCCTGGCGGGCCGATGCCGGGCAGTGGTGGTGGTTGTTGTGCCAGCCCTCGCCCATGGTGAAGAAGGCGACGAGCGCCGAGTTGCGGCTCGTGTCGTCCGTTCCGAAGCGGCGCCAGCCGAACGTGTGCGACAGCGAGTTCACGCTGAACGTGGCGTGCCAGAGCAGCACCGTCGACGCGAAGAACCCGATGACGAGTCCGCCCCAACCGCCGATCAGGTAGCAGGCCACGCCAAGGAGCCAGGGGCCGATCCAGTCGTGCCGATCGAGGAAGCGCAGCTCGGGGTACTTGGCGAAGTCCTTGATCCGATCGTGGCCTCCCGTCTCCTTGCCCGACAGGATCCACCCGACGTGGCTCCACCAGAAGCCCTTCTGCGGCGAGTGCGGGTCGCGTTCGGTATCGGTGAAGCGGTGGTGGTCACGATGGGTCGACGCCCACCACAGCGGGCCCTTCTGGGCCGCGGACAGGCCACCGAGGGCGAGCAGGAACTGCGGTACTCGGCCGAGCCGGTATGTGCGGTGGGCGAAGTACCGGTGGTAGCCGGCGGTGATGCAGAACATGCGGCCCACGTAGGTGGCCACACCGAGCAACATCCAGGACAGACGCACGCCCGTGAAGACGGCGGCCAGCGGGATGAAGTGGGCGATGATGAAGGGGGCCGAGGAGCGCAAGGACATGCGTTCGTCGGCGGCCCGGGCGATGGGGGGCATGGCGCGCTCCGTGTCAGGGGAGACTCCAGCCTACCGACCGGTAGGTAGCCGCGCGACGCGGTCCCCGCAGCCGCTCGCCTCGTAGAGTCCGCCCATGCGTCGCCTGTGGGCGGTCCTCGGTGCGGTCGCCCTGCTCGCGGCGTGCAGCAGACCGGAGGATGCACCGGCCGTCCGAGCGGCCGACACGCTCACCGGCGGCCTCACCGTCTTCGCGGCCGCGTCGCTTGCCGACGCGTTCGCCGACGCCGAGGCGGTCATCGAGCGCGACCACCGGGGCCTGTCGATCACCTTCAACTTCGCCGGCTCTCAGGTCCTCGTGCAGCAGATCGCTGAGGGGGCGCCGGCCGATGTCGTCGCCACCGCCGACACCAAGACGATGGACAAGCTGGTCGCGGCCGGACTGGTCGAGCGCCCAGCCGTCCTGGCGCGGAACACGCTGGTGATCGCCGTCGAGCCGGGGAACCCCGAGGGCAT
This sequence comes from Actinomycetota bacterium, assembly GCA_041166245.1. Classification (GTDB taxonomy): domain Bacteria; phylum Actinomycetota; class Acidimicrobiia; order Acidimicrobiales; family JAFATL01; genus JBEEFP01. The sequence continues at coordinate 13,470 of JBEEFQ010000004.1, forward strand.
CGCCGGCCTGGCCGACCTGGCCCGGCCCGACCTCGCCGTTGTGCTGGCGGACCCGTCCGTACCAGTGGGCGCCTATGCCGCCGCCGCGCTGGACCACGCGGGGGTCACGGTGCGACCCAAGTCGCTCGAGCTCGACGTCAAGGCCGCGCTGGCCAAAGTGACCGCGGGCGAGGCCGACGCGGCCATCGTCTATGCCACCGACGTCACTGCCGCCAAGGGACGGGCCGCGAGCGTTGCCATCGCTGACGCCGACAACCAGGTCGTCACGTACCCGATCGCTGTCGTGCGCGCGACGGCCCACAAGCGGGCGGCGCGGGAGCTCGTGACCGAGCTGGCCCGCGGCCGCGGCCGCGCCGCCTTGCGGGCCCACGGCTTCCTGCTCCCATGAGGCGCCGCGCGGTCCCGCTGCCCGCGATGGCGCTCGCCGCTGTCGCGGTGGCCGCGTTCGCCCTGCCCCTGGTCGCGCTGGCGGTCCGTGCTCCCTGGTCCGACGCATGGCGCCACCTCACGACCCACGAGGCCAGACAGGCCTTCGTGTTGTCGATGGAGACGTCGCTGCTCGCCACTGCCGTGGCGGTGGTGCTCGGTGTGCCCCTGGCCTGGGTCCAAGCCCGGGTGGACTACCCAGGGCGGAACTTCGTGCGTGCGCTGACGACTCTGCCCATGGTGTTGCCGCCCGTCGTCGGCGGCACCGCCCTGCTCCTGGCCCTCGGCCGGCGAGGCATCGCGGGTCAGTACCTCGACGACGTCGGAGTGCATCTTCCGTTCCACGTCAGTGGCGCGGTGGTGGCCGAGGCGTTCGTGGCCATGCCGTTCCTGGTGCTCACCCTCGAGGCCGCCTTCCGCTCCGTCGACACCCGCCTCGAGGACGCGGCCCGCACCCTCGGCGCGTCGCAGTGGACGGTGTTCCGGCGGGTCACGCTGCCCCTCGTTCGGCCCTCGCTCGTCGCCGGCGCGGTGCTGTGCTGGGCCAGGGCACTGGGTGAGTTCGGCGCGACGATCACCTTCGCCGGCAACCTGCCGGGCAAGACGCAGACACTCCCCCTGTTCGTCTACGTCCGGTTCGAGGGTGCGGATCCGGCGGCTGCCATCGTGCTGAGCCTGGCCATGATGGCGGTGTCGCTCGCGGTGCTGCTCGCCCTGCGCGACCGGTGGCTGGGGCTGCGATGACACTCGCCGCGCGCGTCGAGGTGCGCCGGGGGACGCTGCAGCTCGAGTGCGAGTTGACCGCGAACGACGGTGAGGTCGTCGCCGTCGTCGGCCCCAACGGCGCGGGCAAGACGACGCTGCTGCGAGCCCTCGCCGGGCTCACGCCCATCGACGCGGGCCGCATCGAGCTCGACGGCAAGGTGGTCGATGACCCTGCTCAACGCACTTTCGTCGTCCCCGAGCAGCGGCGGGTCGGGGTGGTGTTCCAGGACGGCCAGCTCTTCCCCCACCTGAGCGCGGTCGAGAACGTGGCCTTCGGGCCCCGGTCGGCCGGGGTGTCCCGCCGTGAAGCGACGGCGCGCGCCGAGACGTGGCTCGACCGGTTGGGTCTGGCCGGCAAGGGAGGCGACCGGCCCTCGCAGCTGTCGGGCGGCCAGGCCCAGCGGGTCGCGCTGGCCCGAGCCCTCGCGTCGGACCCGGCCATGCTCCTGCTCGACGAGCCGCTGACCGCTCTCGACGCCGCCACCCGGGTCGAGGTACGACGCGATCTCGGCCGTCATCTGCGCGCCTTCCCGGGTGTGCCCATCCTCGTCACCCATGACCCTGTCGACGCGCTGGCGCTGGCCGACCGCATCGTCGTCCTCGAGATGGGGCGTGTGGTGCAGGAGGGCACGGCGGACGAGATCGTCGCCCGGCCCCGTTCGCCCTACGTCGCCGAGCTGGTCGGCACCAACCTCTACCGGGGAACGGCGACAAGCGGTGTGGTGCGCACTGACGGCGAAGGGACGATCACGTCGGCCACGACTGCCAGTGGGCCGGTGTGCGCGACCGTGCATCCGCGCGCAGTAGCCCTGCACACCAGCAGGCCGGAGGGCACGCCCCGCAACGTGTGGCCGGTGCGGGTCACCCACGTGGAACGCCTCACCGACCGGGTGCGCGTCCAGCTGGCCGGCCCCCTCGGCATCGTGGCCGAGGTGACGCTCGCCGCGGTAGACGAGCTCGGGCTGCGCGAGGGCGCGGAGGTGTGGGCGGCGGTGAAGGCGACCGAGGTGGACGTCTACGAGGCCTGAGCGCCGCCGCGGACCAGCCCGCCCGGCCGCGCCCCGGTTGCCTCGCCGTCGGTGAAGGTCACCGCACCCGCGCACAACGTGGCCTTGTAGCCGTCGACGTGCTGTACGAGACGGCGTCCGCCTGCGGGCAGGTCGAAGACCATCTCGGGCGCGTGCAGGCGCAGCCCGTCGAGGTCGATGACGTTGACGTCGGCTCGCTTCCCCGGGGCGAGGATGCCGCGGTCGTCGAGCCCGTAGACCGCCGCGGTGCGACCGGTCTGCAGCCGCACCGTCTCCTCGAGACCGAGCCGGGGGCCGCGCGTGCGGTCCCGCACCCAGTGGGTGAGCAGGTAGGTCGGCATCGACGCGTCGCAGATGAGCCCGCAGTGGGCGCCGCCGTCGGACAGGCCGAGCACGGTGCGGGGGTGGGTCATCATCTCCCGCAGGGCCTCGTGGTCACGGTCGACGTAACTCGCCAGCGGTGCGAACAGCAGGGCCTTGCCGTCGCGCTCGAGCAGCCAGTCGAGGACAACCTCCTCGGGCCGCCGGTTCTCGCGATCGGCGCTGGCGGCCACGCTCGTCTCCGGCGCGGGTTCGTACTCGGGCGGGTCGCCGAGCGGGAACATCTGGTCCCAGCGGCTCATGAGGGAGCGGGCGATGAGGTTGCCGGTCGACGCCTCCTCGGCGAGGAGGCGGGTGCGCACCTCGGGGTCGCGCAAGCGCGCCACCCTCTCGGTCAGCGGCAGGTCGGCGAGCTCTCGGTAGCTCGGGTGGGTGATGAACGGATGGAGCGAGCTCTGCAGCCCGAAGAGCATGCCGGTGGGCCGGCACGACACCTGGGGGACGATGGTGAGCCCCTCGGCCGCCAGCGCGTCGGCGTCGGCCAACGAGTCGCGGTAGCCGGTCGGGTTGTACGGCGCCTGGGCCAGCGCGTAGGTGACAGTGCGGCCCGTCTCGCGCGCCAGGGTGGTGAGCCACGTGCGCTCCGGCTCCGCGCCCTGCTGGTCGGACACGAGCTGGAACACGCCGTGGCCGGCCCGGCCCAGGGCCTCGCCCACGGCGACGACCTCCTC
>JBEEFQ010000005.1:0-25960 GCA_041166245.1 Actinomycetota bacterium
GTCGGCGTGCCCGACGAGCGGTGGGGCGAGCGGGTGGCGGCCGTCGTGCAGACCCGCACCGGCGCCGAGCTCAGCCTCGACGACATCCAGGAGCACTGCCGCACCAAGATCGCCGGCTACAAGGTCCCCCGCCAGCTGCACTTCGTCGATCGCACCCCTCGCCAGCCGAGCGGCAAGCCCGACTACCCCGGGGCCAGGCGCATAGCGACGGGGTCGGAGTAACCTCGGCCCTCCCATGCGACTGGCGGCGCTGCTCCTTCCCCTCCTGGCCTGGTCCGGCGCGTCGCCGTCGGGCGACCGGTGGGACATGGGTGCCTTCGACTGGTGGCGCCGCTCCGTCCGCCGCTCCCTCACCGTCCTGAGCGTCGTGACCCTGCTCGCGATCGCGATCGCGGCGGTCGGCCGCTAACCCCAGCTGGGGTTGGGTTGAGTGTGGTGGGACTCGGTGCGGTGGCGGCGGAGGGCGTCGTCGCCGAAGTCGTTGGCGGTGTCGCGCATGACGGTGTGGATGTGGTTGGCGCCGTTCTGGGTGTTGTCGTACTCCACGAGGAACCTGGGGCCCTGGAGCCGGTAGTAGTGCCCCTCCCCCGGTTCCAGGCTGCCCGCCCAGCCGAAGTGCAGCTCGCCAAGGTCTGTCCACGCCGGCCGGCGCTGTTCCGGCAGTCGGCCGAGGTAGACGGCCACCAGCTCACCCGCCACATGCGACGCCTCGTCGGCGAGTGACGCGAGGGCGATGCCCTCGGGCTGCACCGACCCGTCGACGGCGGGTGCGTCCTTGGTGAGGATGTCGTCCGGCGCGCTCTCGGCGATGACGGCGGGGGCGCCGACGAGCCGGGCCAGCCTGCGGCCGAGGTCCTCCTCAGGCGCGAGGGGCCGGATGGTGCCCACCGCGGCGGGGTTGGCACCGAAGAACAGCGGCGTGTCGGCGACCTCGCCGTCGACGACACTCACGTTCACCGACAGGTGATGGCCCTCGCACCGCCAGCCCCAGAGCGCCGCACCGCGCGTACCGAAGATCGTCACGTAGTAGTCGTTGCGGTGCCGGCCCCTGTGTCCACCCTCGATCTGATCGAGCACGTCTTCGAGGGCCATGATCACCGCCGCGGTCGCGAACGCCGGCGTGCTCAACGCGGAAGCCAGCAACTGCATGGCCAGCTGCTGCTGCTCGACCGTCATGGCCCCGAGCGACAACCCCGACCGAGGTCCGGGCAGGTACGTCCAGTCCCGGCGGACGGCGTCGTCCCCGAAGGCGAAGCAGGCAGCGTCGATCTGGTCGTTGCGCAGCGACTCCAGGAAGGCGGTGGCCGCCGCCTCCACTAGGTGCGCTTGCCGGTGACCGTCTGGTGGATGATGCGCGCCAGCGTCTCGACCAGCTCGGGGCGGGCCAGTCCACGCGGCTCGAGGTCGAGGTGATAGGCGGCCATGCGTTCCATCATCGCCACCATGGACGCCGCCGCTGCATACGGATGCACCTCGGCGTCGACCCGCCCGGCCACCTGGTTGTCGGCGATCTGCTTGCGGAGCTCCTCGGTGATGGAGCCGAGCGTACGGGTGCGCACCTCGCGGAAGCGACGGTCCCCTTCCTCGGCCGCCAGGTTGCGGACGCGCAGCACGGCCCGGTGCTCGTCCCAGTAGGTGATGAACCCGTCGACGAGCCGGCGGGCGGAGTCCAGCCCCGCCCTGCCCCGCATCGGTTCGTCGAGCACCTCGAGCAGCGGCAGCAAGTCGTCGCGCAGTCCCTCGACGAGGGCCAGCACCGCCTCCTCGACGTCGCGGAAGTACTGGTAGAAGGTCGCGGGCGACGTGCCGACCTGGCGGGCGATGTCGACCACCCGCAGGTCACGGATGCCGTGTTTGGCGAGGAGGGCAGCCGTCGCTTCGAGCAGGCGCTGGCGAGTGAGCTGGGCCCGACGGCCGAGAGGGCGGCCGTCGATGGCGACGACGTCGGCCGATTGGGAACTCACGACCCGTCAGATTACCGGTCGGTCACCGGCGAAAGCGGACTTCCCTGTCCCGGCACCATGAGCTCTTCACGCCAGTGGGTGACGAACTCGCGAGCGCGGGCCCGCCACGCGCCGACCCGTTCGTCATGGCCCGACTCGAAGGCGATGTGGTCGTCGAGCGACGTGGCCCACACCGTCACCACCTCGACGTCGGTGAACAGCACCTCGAAGGCACCGACGAGGGTGTGGCCGTGGTCGGCCGCGACCGGCACCCACTCCCGCTCGAGGGCGGCGAGGTAGGACGGTCCTGCGCCGGGCTTCACCCTGGAGATCTCGTGCACAAACAGCTCGCCGCTCGTCGGCGTGACGGTGGTCGCTTGCAGCAGCCGGTCGAAACCACCGGACCGGTGCCGGTAGGCGTCGTCCCACCACTCCTTCAGCGCCTTGTTCTCGTCCCGCTTGATGTTGGCGGCAACGAGCGAGCGCCGCCATCCCTCCCACCCGTCGATGCGCCAGAGGTTGATCACCTGGGGCCAGCGCCCCGTCATCCCGACGACCTGGAACGTGCCGAACAGATGCATGCCGCGGTCGGCGATGGAGTCGGTGTTGGTGCGCACCATGAGGTCCATGTACGGCTTCGCCCCTTCGCCGACGATGTCGACGACCTCATGGAGGAACAGCTGCTCAGCTGCCAAGGTGCTCGGCGTGCTCGTCGGCCGTGCCGAACAGGCGGTCCAGCACCCACGCCCGCTTCAGGTAGAGGTGGGCGTCGATCTCCCACGTGAAGCCCATGCCGCCATGGACCTGGATGCACGCCTTGGCGTTGGCGACCGCGGCCTCGCCGGCGACGAGCTTGGCGGCAGCCACGGCGCGGTCGACATCACCCACGCCCGGATCGTCGTAGGTGACCGCAGCCGCGTCGACCGCGGCGCGGGCCACGTCGGCGCGCACGCGCGTGTCGGCGCAGATGTGCTTCACCGCTTGAAAGGCGCCGATGGGCTTGTCGAACTGGTGACGCTCCTTGGCGTAGGCGACGGCGAGGTCGCTGGTCGCCGCGGCCATGCCCGCCATCTGGGCCGCGACCAGCACCGCGCCGCGGCGCTGCCAGTCCGACGCGGGGCCGACGTCGGTGCCGTCGGCCGCACCCGTCACACGTGCGAACGGCGTCAGGGGGTCGAGCGGGTGTGCAACGGCCTCGAACTCGACGTCGGTCGCGGGCACTGCGTGCACCCGGTCGCCGACGAGCACGTGCACAACGGCCACGTCGTCCGGGTAGGCGAGCACGCCGCCGGCGACGCCACCGCTCACCACGTCGTCGCGCCCGGCCAGGTACCCCCAGACGAGCGGGCCAGGGACGAGCGCTCGTCCCAGCTCGTCGAAGACCACGGCCGCGTCAGCGAGCCCGCCCAGCTCCCCCAAGGTGAAGACGCCCGCGGCGGCCAGCTCCTTCCACCCCTCGGCGTCAAAGCCGGCCCGCACCCGTTCCATCGGGAAGCGGCCCGAGCACAGCGACGCGATCCCCTCGCGGAGCGCCTCCTGGTCGTCACTGCGGATGAACCTCATGACTTGGGGAGGCCGAGCACGCGCTCGCCGATGATGTTGCGCTGGATCTGCGAGCTGCCGGCCGCGATCGGGAGGGCGAGGACGCGCAGGCGTTCCTCGACCCACGCCTCGTCCAGCGTGAGCTGTGCGCTGTCGAGCAGGTGCAGCGCGAGGTCGCCGATGCGCTGCGTCAGCTCGGAGTAGTGCAACTTCACGAACGAGCTGCCCACCCCGGGCACACCGGTGGCCGCCGCCTCCGACACCGTGCGCCGGGTGAGGGCCCACAGCGCGTCGAGCTCGGCTATCAGCCGCCCCAGCTCACGGCGATGGCCCCGGTCGTCGCCGACCAAGCCGTGCAGCTCGTCGAGCAGCCGCCGGGTGTCGAGCATCTCGCCGACGAGTGACGTGCCCCGCTCGAAGCTGAAGGTCACCATGGCGACGCGCCAGCCGTCGTTCTCGTCGCCGACGCGGTTGACGATCGGCACGCGCACCTCGTCGAGGAAGAGCTCGCTGAACTCCGACGACCCGATGATCGTGCGCAGGGGGCGCACCTCGATGCCCGGGGTGTCCATGGGCAGGATGAGCCACGTGATGCCGCGGTGCTTGTTGTCGGGGTCGGTGCGCACCAGCAGCTCGCAGCAGTCGGCCACCTGGGCGAACGAGGTCCAGATCTTCTGCCCGGTGATGACGTAGTCGTCGCCGTCACGCACCGCCTTGGTGCGTAGCGACGCCAGGTCGGAGCCGGCCGACGGTTCGCTGAAGCCCTGGCACCACACTTCCTCGCCGCGGAGGATCCGAGGGAGATGGGACTGCTTCTGCTCGTCACTCGCCTCGGCGATGAGGGTCGGGCCCGCGTGCAACAGGCCGACGAAGTTGACGCCCACACCCGGTGCCTTGGCCCGCGCCACCTCCTCGAGGAAGATCAGCGACTCGGTCGGCGTGGCGCCCCGCCCGCCGTAGGTGGCGGGCCAGTCGATGCCGGCATAGCCAGCGTCGAACAGCCGCTTCTGCCACTCGCCGTCGAAGCGGCGCCGCCCTTCCCAGTCCTCGCGCTCGGGCGTCGCCGGCAGCTGCGGGACGGCTTGCTGCAACCAGGCGCGCAGCTCGGCCCGGAAGGCGGCGTCGGCGTCGGAGTCCCGCAGGTCCATCGGCGCCACTCTACTGACGGGTCGTCAGATCCCGCCGCTGCTCGACATCGACGACCACGCCGCCCTCGGGGCGCGATGCGCTCAGTCCCGTGCCCCGCACCGGCAGGCCGGGATCGGCGAGGCGCAGCTCGGTGCGCTGCAGGAGGCGCACCACGGTCACCTGCACCTCGGTGAGGGCCAGGGCGAAGCCGATGCACTTGCGATAGGCGCCGCCGAAGGGGATGAACGTGAACGGGCCGGGCTCGCCTTCCAGCCAGCGCTCGGGACGGAAGCGGTCGGCATCGTCCCCCCAGTGCTCGGGCATGCGCTGCGTGACGTACGGCGAGAAGAGCACGATGCTGCCTTCGCCGATGGTGTGGCCCTTGAACTCGAACGACGACGACGCCCGCCGTCCCGACAGCACAGCCGGCGGCCAGAGGCGCAGGGCTTCGTTCACGACCGCGGCGGTGTACGGCAGCGCACGCAGATCGCCGGCGTCGGGGACCCGCTCTCCCAGTCGCTCGTCGACCTCGGCGCGAGCCTTGTCCCATACCCCGGGCGTACGGATGAGCTCGAGCACCGTCCACGCCACCGCGGCCGACGTGGTGTCGTAGCCGGCAGCGATGAGCGACACGACCTGGTCCCTTCGCTCCTCGTCGCTCAGCTCGGTCGCGAGCAGCACGCCGAGCACGTCGCTGCCCAGCTCGCCGCTGGCGCGACGACGCGCCATCTCCGCGTCGACGATGGCGTCGGCCCGTTGGCGGGCCCGACGGGCGGCACGCCGTCCGGGCATGCCCCGCGCCTGGAGCTGCGGCGGGCGGTCGACAAAGTGGATGGCAGGCTCGAGGGCTTCGCCCAGGGCGTCGGCCTGGCCCGCCAACCCATCGCCGAAGAGGACCCGCACGACGATGCGGCGCACGGTCCGTCGGTACAGGGCGTAGATGTCGGCCCGCCCGCGGACGGGCAGCGAGTCGATGGCGGCGTCGACCTCGTCGACGATGATCGGCACGGCGGCGTCGATGCGGCGGGTGGCGAAGGCCGGTTGCACGAGGCGGCGCCGGCGCTTGTGATCCGCGCCGTCGGAAAGGACGAGGGCAGTGGGGCCGTCCACCGATTCCAATGCCCGCAGGGCCTCCCGCCACGTGAACTCGTCCGGACGCTGGGACAGGATGAGCTCGTTCGCCTCCCGACCGAACAGGTAGGTGTAGGCGACGGGCCAGATCCCGAGCCGCACCACAGGCCCGTAGCGGTCGTAGAGCTGTTGCGACATCTCCTGGGGACGGCGGGCGCCTGCCCGGGCGATGAGGGGAAGCTGCCAGATGGGCAGGCCGGGCACGCGGGGCACTGCAGGCGACTCTATTGACGCGCACGTCGTAGGGTCGACTCCATGACCATCCCCACCCGTCCTCTCGGCCAGCAGGGCCTCGTTGTCTCCGCTCAGGGCCTCGGCTGCATGGGCATGAGCGAGTTCTACGGGGCGACCGACGAGGCCGAGTCGATCGCCACAATCCACCGCGCCCTCGACCTGGGCGTCACCTTCCTCGACACCGCCGACGTGTACGGCCCGTTCGTCAACGAGGAGCTGGTGGGCCGGGCCATCGCCGACCGCCGCGACTCGGTGCAGCTGGCCACCAAGTTCGGCATCGTGCGCGACCCTGCTGATCCGACCAAGCGGGGCATCAACGGCAAGCCCGAGTACGTGCGCGCGTGCATTGACGCGTCGCTGCAGCGACTCGGCGTCGACCACGTCGACCTCTACTACCAGCACCGGGTCGACCCCACCGTTCCGATCGAGGAGACGGTCGGGGCCATGGCCGAGCTCGTGACCGCGGGGAAGGTGCGCTACCTCGGCTTGTCGGAAGCGGCCCCCGCCACCATCCGGCGTGCCCACGCCACCTACCCGATCACCGCGTTGCAGAGTGAGTGGTCTCTGTGGTCGCGGGACCTCGAGGACGGCGTGGTGCCGACGGTCCGCGAGCTCGGCATCGGCATCGTCGCCTACAGCCCGCTCGGCCGGGGCTTCCTCACCGGGCAGATCACCAGTCCCGACGACTTCGGCGACGACGACTTCCGTCGCCACCAGCCTCGCTTCCAGGGCGAGAACTTCGCCCGCAACCTCGAGCTCGTCTCGCAGGTGAAGGACACGGCCGCCGAGCGCGGCATCACCGCGGGCCAGCTCGCACTGGCGTGGGTGCAGGCCCAGGGCGATGACGTCGTCGCCATCCCCGGAACCAAGCGCCGCACCTACCTGCAGGAGAACGTGGCCTCGCTGGATGTGCAGCTGTCGGCCGAGGACCTGGCGCGGCTCGAGGCCATCCTCCCGGCCGGCGGCGCCGCAGGCGACCGCTACCCCGACATGCGCTGGGTCCGCGTCGAGGCGCCGGCTCAGCAGGGCTGAAGGCTGGTCCCCCGGTCGGTCAAGCGGTGAAGCTGATGACCGACTCGCCCTCGATGATCTCGGGCGGACCCGCGGCAACGCCCTCGAGGTTCTCCTTGATGTACTCGGCGGCTCGCTTGGTCGACTCGGCGGTACCACCAGCGTCGCGATACACGCTGATGCTGACCCCGCCGTCGTCAGTGCGGATCAGGTAGTACGCCACGAACCCGTCCACCTCGCTGATCAACCGGCGGACGTCCGCTTCGCGGCTCACCAACTCGTCGACGAGCTTGCTGCTGCCCGTGTAGTGCCGGACCACGGTGTGCATGGCACACCTCCAATGGGCTGAGGATCTCCCGCCCTGTCGCGCACCATACGCCTCGCCGATGGTGCGCGCCGCGCGCTGCGACGGCCAGTGCGCGACCGACTTCGCATAGTCGCAATTTTGCTAACTCTTGCGCGCACTATTTTTCTTTATCTAGCGGCCTCTGAGGGCCCGTTTTTGTCACACCCCCTTCGTACACTTGGGCGCGAGATGACGTTGCTCGACCAGTTGACGGAGACCATCGACGAGCTGGCGAATTTGGATCCCGCCGCGCTGGGTTCCAAGGAGGACACCAAGGCGTTGGCGCGCCAGCTCGACCGGCTGGAGGCGGTGACGACGCGCGCCTTCGGTGCCTTCGACGCATCGCATGACTGGGTCCCGTCGCGCTGTCGCTCCGCCGCGGACTGGTTGGCGTGGCAGCGCCACATGGCCCGGCCGACGGCCAAGCGTCGTCAGCGGCTGGCCCGGGCCCTGCGCTGCATGCCGGCCACCGAGTCGGCCTGGATCGACGGCGAGATCAGCTCGCAGCACGTGGCCGAGCTGGCCAAGGCGGCGGGGTGCGCGCCCGATGCGTTCGAGCGCGACGAGAAGATGCTGCTCGACGACGCCCTTCAGCTGCGCTACTCGGGCTTCTACCGCTGCGTGGAGTACTGGCTCGCCCACAGCGACCCCGACGGCACCGAGGACGAAGCCGAGCGCCTCCGCGACCGCCGACGGTTCAACTTTCTCCAAGAGCTTCGAAGACGCGTTCTTCGCCGACGGCTACTTCGACCCGATCTCGGGCACCATCATCTCCGAGGAGCTGTCCCGCCTCGAGGCCGAGCTGTTCGGGGCCGACTGGGCCGAGGGCCGCGAGCGGCTTGGCGCTGATCCCACCGTCTTCGACCTGCGACGCACGCCTGCCCAGCGCCGGGCTGACGCCCTCACAGAGATGGCCATCCGTTCCCGCACCGCCCCGGCTGACGGCCGCCGTCCCGAGCCGCTCTTCAGCGTGCTCGTCGACTACGAGACGTTCGCCGGACGCATCTGCGAGCTGGCCAACCGCAGCGTCGTCAGCCCCGGCTCGCTGGTGCGGTGGCTGGATGCGGCCTGGATCGAGCGGATCGTGTTCGGCTCGCCGTCGAGAGTCATCGACGTCGGCGTGGCACGGCGCCTCTTCGAAGGCGCCACCCGCCGAGCCGTCGAGGTGCGCGACCAGGAGTGCTTCCATCCAAGCTGCGAGGAGCCGGCCCAGCACTGCCAGGTCGACCACGTCGAGCCCTGGGCCTGGGGCGGCCCGACGACCCAGGACAACGGCCGAGCTGCCTGCGCCCACCACAACCGGGCCCGCCACCGACGAAGCGAGCCACCGACTCCCTGAGGGAGCCGGTGGCGCCGGGGACGACAGCCGAACGAGACGACAAGGCCGAACAGCTGTGATCACTCACACGCCTGCGCGCGCGCCTCTGACATCAGCCCGCCATTGGCGCGCATATGGTTCGGGATGGGCCACGGTCGGCTCGCGGCATCCGCTCGGGACAAGGAGGATCGATGCGAGTAACCGGCATCAACGTGAACCTTCCGGTCGATGACATCGCCGCTGCCCGTGACTTCTACACCGACTACCTCGGGTTGAGCGTCGAGGAATTCAACCTGGGGTGGGTCGCGCGCTACCGATCGCCGAGTAGCGGCGCCGCAATCCAGCTCGTCACCCGCGACGCCACGGCGCCACAGGACTCGGTCATCTCGGTGCACGTCGGGGCCAGCGTTGACGAGGCGTACGCGGAGGCGAAGCGACGCGGGTTCGAGATCGTTCACCCGCTCACCGAAGAGCCGTGGGGCGTGCGAAGGTTCTTCGTGCGCGCACCGGATGGCAACGTGATCAACATGGTGAGCCACAGCGACGAATAGGTAGGTCCGGCCGCGCTTCGATCGAGATTCAGTCGCGACACGGTTCCGGCTCTGGCGGAGCGCTGGTGCCGCGCCGAGCGACCACATGCAGAGCCGCGGAGCCGTCATCCGCTCGGTAGTCGCGGAATGTGAGACTCGCGCAGCCGAGCACGACGTACGCTGGGATGACAACGGTTTGTACGATCGTGGCTGCCGCATTCGCAGGCACAACTAGCGGATCGCAGCAATCCAAGTGATGCGACGCCGACGGCCCCCCGCCCCCGCGGATTATCAGGTTCGGGTGGACGGTCTGACGTCTTGCGATCTGACTCCGGGCGCGCACGGCAACGCGCACTGATCCGCCAGGACACACCTCCGACGGGGTGACCGCGACCTCGTAGATGACCGGCTCGCTCCGGGGCGGGATCGTGTGAATCGAGCCAAACGTGTCAGGCGTCACCATTGTCGCCGACGACTCGTTGCACCCATCGTCGAGACCCGCCTCGGCCGGTGGCGACGTCAGCGGTGGGCCGACACCGGCAGGGCTGTCGGGATCGTCCTTCGACGTGCACGTCGCCGACAAGAGCACGACCACGAGGCAAAGGACCCGGACGATCCTCACGTCCGGACCATACCTGTCGCCGCCGGGCGCCGATCAGTCGCGCAGCGAGGTCGCCTGACGTCTTCGCCCCAACTACGCGGGGCGGTTCCAGCGGACGACGTCGGCGATCTCGCCCGTCTCGACGTCGTAGACGAAGCCGGCGATGACCTGCACCGGGGTGAGGTATGGCGTGGCCGCGAGCAGCTCGATGTCCTCGCAGAGAGCGGCGGTGTGGTCGTCGATGGGGAAGAACCCGAGGTCGGCGCCGGTGCGCTCCCGCAGCTCGGCATCGGTGACGCCGGCCAGGCCGCATTCGGTGTGCTGCATGACGACGACGACGTCGACGCCCAGCACGTGGGTGGAGAGCGCGAGCGAGCGCAGCACGTCCTCGGTGACCCGGCCGCCGGCGTTGCGGATGACGTGCGCCTCGCCCAGGTGCAGGCCCAGCGCAGCGAAGACGTCGATGCGGGCGTCCATGCACGTCACGACGGCCAGGCGCCGGCCGGGGCGGGCGTCGTGCACGTTGGCGCGGGCCGCGGAGTAGGCCTGGTTGCCGGCGAGGAGCCGCTCGACCTGGGACATGGCGTTCGAGGTTGGCGCAGACCACCGCCAGACCGCAAAGCGCGAGGCCAGGCAGAAGGCCGATGAAGCTCAGATCGGGCCTATCGGGGCCGATGGAGACGGGTGGGGAAGATTCGGCGGACGCTCAGAAAGGCCCTCTGCCCGGTCGCGACCGTGGTCGCCGTGCTGGCGACTGGCCTCGCGGCGCCGGTCATCCTGCCGACCGTTCCGGCCGTGTTCGCAGGCGCCACAGGCAAGCTCGCGTTCGAGCGCGACGGCGACATCTGGACCGCCAACGGGGACGGCACCGGTCAGGTCCGGCTCACCACCGATCCGGGCCAGGACGACCAGCCCGCGTGGTCGCCGGACGGGCGCCAGATCGCATTCATCTCGAACCGCCCGCTGGGAAGCGGCGCGCCCTTCCTCTACGTCATGGACGCCGACGGCTCCGATCAGCACCAGGTCGGCGCCGAGATCGCCTGGACGCCGTCGTGGTCCCCCGACGGCCGCCTCGTCTACCAGGAGGCTCCGGGCGGCAAGCTGCACGTGATCAACGCTGACGGCACCGGGCTCCTCACCCTCACCAATGGTCCCGGACACGACTTCCACCCGTCGTGGTCGCCGGACGGTAGCCGTATCGCCTTCACCAGCGATCGCGACGGCGAGCATCAGATCTACGCGGTGGACGCGGATGGGTCCGACCAAACGCGGCTGACGACGACCACCGGCTATGCCACTCAGCCGGACTGGTCACCTGACGGCTCGCGGCTCGCCTTCTCACGGGGCTCGGGGACGCACACCATGCACGCCGACGGCTCCGGGCAGGTGCCGCTCGTGGCGGCGCCCGCGAACAGTCCTGGGAATGGGCCCAAGTGGTCACCAGACGGCACCCGCTTCGCCGTCACAGCATGGGTCGACGCGGTCGGCCACATCGACGTCATGCGTGCTGACGGGACCAGGCGCAGCACGGTGCTGACCGACGCGACATCACCGAGCTGGCAACCGGTGACGCCGGCGACGGGCCGGTTGGTGTTCCACTCGCCTGCGAGCGGGCGGCCGGCGCTGTACACGTCCAACGCCGACGGCTCAGACACGCAGCCCCTCTTCGCCCAGCCCGAAGATGCGCTCGAGGTCTACCCGGCGTGGTCGCCGGACGGCAGCAAGGTGGCGTTCCTCAGCACACGAGGAAATCAAGAACTCCTCCTGTGGGTCGCCAACGCCGACGGGACTGATGCTCGCGAGATCGGCGGGGACCCCGGCCTCGTGCAGCCCGCGTGGTCCCCCGACGGCACACGGCTGGCCTACAGCTCCGGTGGCTACGACCCCGGTTATCGCATTCGCCTCATCGGCGTCGACGGGACAGGCGACACAGAGGTGCCGGGCCAGACCGGTGCGAACATCTGGCCCACGTGGTCGCCGGACGGTCGCCGCATTGCCTTCGCCTCCAGTGATGGAGAATCTTCCGGGATCCATGTCATGGACGCCGACGGCTCGAACCACGTGCCGCTCACGAGCGGCCCGGACGACGACACACCTGACTGGTCGCCCGACGGGCGTCTCATCGCCTTCACCCGCAACGGAGGAGAGATCCACGTCATGGCGCCGGACGGGACGGACGTGCGCAACGTCACCGGAACCCCTGATGTCAGGGAGGTGACGCCAAAGTGGTCGCCGGACGGCAGCCGGATGGCGTTCATGGGCGTCGGCGGCACCACGGCCGAAGGCTACGTCGCGACCATGGACGCAGCCGACGGAAGCGATCGACAGACCGCCACCGGGATCCCCGCGTCGTGGATCGACTGGCAGCCATCGGTGACGCTGGCGCCCGCCGTCACCTCGGCGTACAGCGTGAGCGACGCGACCCTGACCGAGGGCGACTCGGGCACGACCACCGCGGTGTTCACGGTGACGCTCTCGCCGGCGAGCACTTCCGCCTCCACCGTCCACTACGCCACCAGCAACGGGACCGCCTCCTCCGCCTCGGACTACAGCGCGACCAGCGGCGATCTCAGCTTCGACGTCGGCGTGACGACCAAGACGATCTCGGTGCCGATCGCCGGGGACACGGCGGTCGAGCCCAACGAGACGTTCACCGTCGCCCTCTCCGCTCCGACCGGGGAGACGACGCTCGGCGACGCCACGGGCACCGGCACCATCACCAACGACGACAGCGTGCCGACCAGGCCGGTACGGGTCGCCGCGGTCGGCCTCGACTCGCGGCTCTACATCGGGAACGGCTACGGCGGCGCCTTCCGGGCGGAGGGTGGGATCGTGGGATCCGGACCGGCACTGGCGCGGGTTCCCAAGTCCGACGGCTCCGCCCTCGCCCTCGAGGTCGTGACCGGGAACGACCGGCGCCTCTACGTCAAGCGAGAGGGCGCCGCCGGGTTCGTCCGCCTGTCCAACCGCGCCGTCTGCCTCGAGTCGCCCGCGGCCGTCGTGGCTCCCGTCGGGGTCAACGGTGCCCCCGCGCTGGTCGTCGCGTGCATGGGCCAGGATCGGGCGCTCTGGTACGACGTGGGGCCGGTCAGCGAGACGTCGACTCCCGTTCTGGACTCCTTCGAATCGCTGGGCGGCATCCTCACTGCTGGGCCCGCGGTCGCGATGGTGCAGAACGCGCTCACCTTCATGGTGCGGGGCAACGACGGCCGCATCTACAGCCGAGGCACCTCGGGTGGCTACCTCCAGACCAACTGGTTCTGCCAGGGCCACCCGGCCCTGGCGTCGTGGAGCACGACCGCCTACTTCGCCTGCGCGGGCAACGACACCCGGCTGTACGCGGCGAGGAACGGCGGCAGCGGGTGGGGCACCACCGAGAGCCTGGGCGGCATCGCCCGAGGCGGTCCCGGTCTCGCTGTCACGCCCGACGAGGCGGTCATCTTCATCCGGGGTGCGGACGATGCCGTGTGGCAGACCTCCGTCTCTCCGACCCGCGGCAACACCCCGTTCGCGCGGTTGCCCTCGGCCGTGCTCTTCGAGGTCGGCGCGACCGCTCTCTAGGACTCAGGACCAGGCGGCCATCACGTCGTCGGTGCTCATGAGGGTGGCCACCAGCGACAGTGTGTTGGTGAAGACGGCCTCGACGTAGTCGGCCGGCAGCCCGGCGACGGCGTCCCGCGGGATGACGACCTGGTAGCCCGCATTGACGGCATCGAAGGCCAGATTGGTGATGGCGATGTTCACCGACACGCCGACGGCGACGATGGTCGTGACCCCAGCGTTGCGAAGGATGGGATCCAGGTCCGTGTTCGCCATCGGCGAGAGGCCGTGGTAGCGGGTGAGGACGAGGTCCCGCTCGTCGACGCCGATCTCGGGCGCCACATCCGGGGCCAGCACGGAGCCCTTCACGGCGATGAACAGCCGGGCATTGCGGTTGGACCCGAAGCCGTCGGCCCGACGCGACGCCGTGCAGTGCACCACGGGCACCGAGGCGGCCCGGGCTGCGGTCACCAGCCGGGCGATCGTCGCGATGACGGGCTCGGCGGCGCGGGCCAGCTCCGGCAGCGTCGACCCCTCCCCCACCACGCCCCGCTGCACCTCGGAGGTGACGACGGCGGTGTGGTCGGGGTCGAGGAGCTCGGTGAGGTCGAGCGCCAACCTACGAGGGCAAGTTGGCTTCGATGGCCGACGTGATCTGCGCGTCCTCGGGCTCGACCTGCGGGCCGAACCGGGCCACGATCTCGCCGCCGGGCGACACGAGGAACTTCTCGAAGTTCCAGCGGATGTCGCCGGTGTGGCCATCGACGTCGGCAACCGGCGTCAGCTCCTCGTAGATGGGATGACGGCCCTCGCCGTTGACGTCGATCTTCTCGAACAGCGGGAAGTCGATGCCGTAGGTCGTGCTGCAGAACTCCTGGATCTCCTCGGCCGTGCCGGGCTCCTGGCCCATGAACTGGTTGCACGGAAATCCCAGCACGGAGAACCCGCGGTCGCCGTACTCCTCCTGGATCTTCTGCAGCCCCGTGTACTGGGGCGTGAGCCCGCACTTTGACGCCACGTTGACGATGAGCAGGACGTCGCCCTTGTGCTCAGTGAGGGTCGCCGGTTCCCCCGTGAGTCGGTTGATCGGATGGTCGAAAAGGCCCATGGGGCCTGATTCTATGGACGGCCGTCGATTACCTGCGCCGGGCCGAAGCTGGCGCCCATGCGGTCGATGGTCGACGAGAAGGCGGCCCGCTTGGGAAGGCCCAACGTGCGCAGCTCCTCGGCGATGGGATGATCGCCCAGCTCGAGCCGCGCGCCACCCGGTCCGCCCCGCACGCCGGTGGGGCGCATCGTCCACGGCGTGCACCGGAGCACACCGTCGAGGAACGAATAGGCGTTGGCCGTCGCTTCGCGGCCCGGCATCGGGACGGGTCGGCGCCCGATCGACAACGCCAGGATGCTGCGACCGCCTTCGTGCAGCTGCACGCTGCGCCGTCCGTCGCGCTCGTTGATCGGAGCCTCGGCGATGAACTTGGGAAAGCCCCAGATGGTGCGGCCCGCCTCGCACGTGAACTCGCCGTCGACGGGAAGCTGGTGGATGTACGCCCCCACACCCTTCGACCCGTCGTGGGGCCGCACGAGGAGGGCGATGGCGACTTCGTGGTACTGCCCCAGGTCGTTGTCCCGGTAGTCGACGAACGCCAACGAGCACACGGCACGGCCCGCGGGCAGCCGCCGCACCTCGAGGCCGGTGGGGTCGACCATCCGCTGCGCCGCAGGTGCGGGCACCAGGAACGTGGCCGCCGCCACGCGGGCGTCGCGCACCTCCACCGGCAGCGTGACCGTGCGGCCCTGGATCTCGTACACCTCAGGAGATGCTGTAGCCACCGTCCACCACCAGCGTGTCACCCGTGTGGAACAGGTGATCGGGATTGGCCAGGAACACCGCAGCGGGACCCATGTCGTCGGGCTGTCCCCAGCGCCGCAGCGGCGTGCGGTTGGTCGTGTTCCGCACGAACTTCTCGTTGGACAGCCCCGGCGCGGTCATGGGCGTCTCGATCCAGCCCGGCAGCACCGAGTTGCAGCGGATGCGGTGGCGGGCCAGCTCGACGGCCAGGCCGCGCATGATCGCGACGACCCCACCCTTGCATGCGGCGTATGCCTGGTTGAGCGGCGCGCCGTGGATGGCCGACACCGACGAGATCCCCACGAGAGCGCCACCCTCGCCCCGGTCGACCATGTGGCGGGCCGCCTCCCGCAGGGTGAGGAAGACGCCGTCGAGGTTGACGCGCGTGATCGCCCGCCAGTGGTCGAGTGTGGCGTCGACGAAGGGCACCAGCCCCATGACACCGGCATTGGCGAAGCAGGCGTCGACCTTGCCCAGGCGCTCGACCGTCGTGGCGAAGGCCTCGCCCACCTGGTCCTCGTCGCCTACGTCGCACCGCAGGGCGACCACCTGACGACCCAACTCCTTCAACTGCGCCTCGGCCGCCGCGTTCTTGTCGGGGTTGGTGCCCCAGATGGCGACGTCGGCACCGGCGGCGGCGCACGCCTCGGCCATCCCGAGTCCGATGCCCCCGTTGCCACCGGTGACGAGCACGACCCGCCCGTCGAGATCCCCCATCACACTGGCCCGCTCGCAAGCGTCGTTCGCATCTAGACCGTGATGCCGCCGTCGACGGAGATGATCGCCCCGGTCACGAACCTGGCCTCGTCGGACGCGGCGAACAGCACCGCGTTGGCGACGTCATCGGGCGTGGCGAAACCCATCGGCGAGGTGAGCTTGTTCCATTTCTTGAGCCGTGCGCCCTCGGGGGCGGCGAAGTGGCCGAGCAAGGGCGTGTCCATGCCGCCGGGCGCGATGGCCACCACGCGGATGCCCCGCTCGATGTACTCGTCGGCCAACGACCTGGTGAGCTGCACCACACCACCCTTCGATGCGCAGTACGCGGCCTGGTAGGGCTGGCCGATGAGGCCCGCCGTCGACGCGATGTTGATGATCACGCCGCGGCCCGCATCCAGCAGATAGGGCAGCGTCTCGCGGCACACGAGGAAGGTGCCGGTGAGGTTCACCGACAGGATGCGGGTCCAGCGCTCGAGCGTCTCCTCGTGGGTGTGGGCCGAGCCACCGATGCCGGCGATGTTGCACACCACCTGGGGCGGGCCGAGCTCGGCCACAGCTTCGGCGACGGCGTCTCGCACCGAATGCTCCTCTGTCACGTTGCAGACGATGGGACGAGCCGCGTCACCAATGGACGCTGCAGTCACCTTGGCCGCGTCGGCGTCGATGTCGAGGCACGAGACCGACGCGCCCTCCTCGGCCAGCCGGCGCGCCGTGGCCTGCCCCAGCCCTGATCCCGCGCCGGTGACCAGTGCTGTCTTTCCCTCGAAGCGACCCACGAGGTGGAACCTACCGGGCGAAGAGCCCGGACGTCCCCTCGGCGGCCAGCTGGTCGAGCGTCGCCTGCATCGAGGTCGTCACGGCCTCGTAGCACTCGGACTGCACCGCGGGATCCTCGGCGTCGTCAGGACCGAAGCCGAGCTGGGTCAGGTCGATGGGCTTGCACAGCTGGACGGTCACCTTGGCCGGAAGGGGCAGCGTCGGCATCCCCAGGGAGAGCCCGAAGGGCGGGCCCAGCACGATCGGGGAGACCTTCACCCGCATGAGGCGCAGGTGGGGCATGAACTTGCGCAGCTTCTCGCCCCGGGTGAGCACGATCGACGTCTCGTGCGCACCGCATGACACGACGGGGACGATCGGCACACCGGTGCGCAGCGCGAGCTTGATGAAGCCGGTGCGTCCGGCGAAATCGATCTGGTTGCGCTCGCTCCACGGACGGAAGGCCTCGTGGTCTCCGCCCGGATACACAACGAGGTTGCCGCCGCTCCGCAGCACGTTCTCGGCCGCTTCGTGGCCCGCCTCGATGGCGCCGGCCCGCCGCACGTACTTGCCGACGCCGGGGAGGTTGATGAAGAAGGAGTGGAACAGCCCGTAGATGGGATCGTCGATGCCACGCTCACGCCACCAACGGGTGAAGAGGATCGGCAGGTCCGGGGGCGTGGCCGCGCCCGAGTGGTTGCCGATGAGCAGCATCGGCCCTTCGGTCGGGAGGTTGTCGAAGCCGCGCACCTCGGGGGCGAAGTACGACGCGTAGGCCTCGAGCACCGGCTGCGCCCTCCGAATGAACGCGACGTCTCGAACCGGAAGACCTGCCTGGGCACTCGCGGTGTCGGGGGTAGTGAGCACAGTGCTCATCATCAGCTCCTTGGCTGTTGGTCGGGTTCGGGGCGAAGTGCAGCGGCCATGTGGCCGGCGAGGGCGGCCCACGCGTCAGGGCCGGGCAGCTCGACGCCGGTGAGCTCGAGCATCACCAACCCGAGGGGGATCGACATGAACAGCGCAGCAACCACGGCGGGGTCGACACCGTTGGCGACCTCGCCATGGTCCTGCGCGTCCTGGACGAGCTGGGTCAGCGCTGCGAACTGGTCGCGCTGGAACGCCGAGAGCATGGTTCCCACCTGCGGATTGCGGCGCGCCGCGGCGTGGGCCTCGAACACGAGGTTGCGGTCGCGCTGGCCCGACTCGTCGAGCAGCGGCGCGGCGAAGGTGGAGAAGCGGTCACCCAGCTCCTCGTAGATGCCGGCGCCGGCCGCGGAGACGGCGGCGGCCTGCTCGGATTCGAGGGCGGAGCGCACGACCTCGAGGAGAAGCTCGGCCTTGTCCCGGAAGCGGCTGTAGATGGCCCCGGTGGTGAAACCCGCCTTCCTGGCGATGTCGGACACGGCTGCGCCCTCGTAGCCCCGCTCGGCGAACACCTCGGCGGCCGCCTGGAGAAGGCGGTCACGGGTGCCTGGCGCTGCCGGCGGAGTGGACGTAGCTGTGCTTGACATCACCAACGATAATACTTATTATCATCGTCGATGGCAAGCACCGATTTTCCAAACCGCCCAATCGACGTCGGTCTGGCCGACCCGGATGTCTTCCAGGCGGGTGTCCCCCACGAGGCGTTCACCGAGCTGCGGAAGGACGCGCCTGTCGCCTGGCACGCGGACCCCGGCAGCCCCGGCTTCTGGTCGGTGCACAAGTACGACGACGTCGTCGCCGTCAACCGCGACAACACCACCTTCTCCTCCAACCTGAAGGCCACGCTCTTCTGGGAGATGGAGGAGGCCGACCTCGAGCAGCAGCGGCTCATGATGCTGAACATGGACCCGCCCATGCACACGCGCTACCGGCGGCTGGTCAACAAGGGCTTCACGCCGCGGATGGTGGGCGACCTCGAGACGCACATCCGGGAGATGACCTGCACGATTCTCGACGAGGTCACGGCCAAAGGTGAGTTCGACTTCGTCACCGACGTGGCGGCTGAGCTCCCCCTGCAGGTCATCGCCGAGCTCGTCGGCGTCCCCCACGAGGATCGTCACCTGATGTTCGACTGGAGCAACCGCATGGTCGGGGCCCAGGATCCCGAGTACGGCGTGCTCCCCGAAGAGGCGAGCGCGGCGGCCATGGAGCTGTTCGCCTATGCCCACCAGCTCGCGGCAGAGAAGCGGGCCAACCCGCACGACGACCTCATCAGCGTGCTGACCACAGCCGAGGTCGATGGCGAGCGCCTGAGCGAGCTGGAGATCGACCTGTTCTTCATGCTGCTCACCGTTGCCGGCAACGAGACGACGCGGAACCTGATCTCCCACGGGATGCTCGCCCTCATGGAGCACCCCGACCAGTACGAGCTCATGCGCAACGACCCCACCCTTGTCGACTCAGGCGTCGAGGAGATGCTGCGGTGGGCCTCCCCCGTCATGCACTTCCGCCGCACCGCCAGCCGCGAGTGCGAGATCGGCGGGCAGACCATCGCTGCCGGCGACAAGGTCGTGATCTGGTACATCAGCGCCAACCGCGACGAGGACGTCTTCGACGACCCCTTCACCTTCGACGTGCGGCGCGAGAACAACCAGCACATCTCCTTCGGCGGCGGCGGGCCCCACTTCTGTCTCGGCGCCAACCTGGCCCGCATGGAGGCCCGGGTCATGTTCGACGAGATCGTCAAGCGCTTCGGCACCATCGAGGCCACCGGCCCGACCCAGCGCCTCCGCTCCAACTTCATCAACGGCATCAAGCACCTGCCGGTGCGGGTCAAGCCCGCCTGAGCCACCCCTCTTTCGAACCGGGCCGTAAATCGCGCCGGATTCCGGCGCGATTTACGGCCCAGAACGAGAAGGGGTGCGGGGTGGGCGGGGGAAGAAGCCGCTGGTGCGGGCGACGTAGTCGTCGTAGCCGGGGCGGGTCTTGCGCATGCGCCGCTCGAGCAGCGCCTTGCCGGAGACATTGAGCAAGAAGAACGTCATGACCGCGGGGCCGAGGGCGCCGATGAGGGCGACCGGGTGCACGAGCGTGGTGAGCCACACACCCCACCACGCGCACGAGTCGCCGAAGTAGTTGGGATGGCGGGTCCAGCCCCACAGGCCTCGGTCCATCACCTTGCCGGCGTTGTTGGGATCGGCCTTGAAACGCGACAGCTGGGCGTCGCCGACCGCCTCGAACGCGAGCCCGACAGTCCACAGCACGATGCCGACCACGACCTGCGGTGCGTACACCGTCTCGGTCGTGAGGTTGCCGCCGATCTGCACGGGCAGCGACACGACGGTGAGAACGGCGCCCTGCATGGCGAAGACGTGGACGAGGGCCCAGCGGTGGAAGCCGTCGCCCACGTGGCGGCGCATGGCCTGATAGCGGGCGTCCTCGCCGTGTCCCAGGTTGCGACGGGCCAGGTAGATGCCGAGCCGCAGCCCCCACACGCCCACCAGCATTGCCAGCAGCATCCGCCGGCCGAGGGGCGCTTCGCCGATGACGAGCGTCACCAGGGCCACGAGCACGAAGCCGGGGCCCCAGAAGATGTCGATGATGCTCATGTCCCGCACGCGCGCGCCGATGCGCCACACGACAAGCAGGGCAAGCAGCACCACGCCCGCGCTGAGACCGACGTTGAGCGCGAACCCCGACCAGCTCACGCGGTGGGGAGTTGGTCGCCTCGCACCCAGGTGGCGTGGAAGCCGATGGGCACGCGCGCTGGGAGCAGGACACGCGCCACGGGACCTGCGGCCAGGTCCGACGCGTCGAGCACCACGACCTCAGACCGTTGCTCGGCCTCGTCGTGCACGAACGACACCAGCCAGCCGTCGTCCTCGGCCGTGCCGCCGGCACGCGGTGCGAACGGCGCCTCGCTCCCCCACCGGCCGGGCCCGAACCAATGGCGGTCGGTCGCGCCCGTCTGGGTGTCGTACTTCACGATCCCGTCGAAGAGCAGGGTGGCCTCGTCGGAGATGCGCATGTTGTAGGCATAGCGCGTGGGCCATCCCAGCCTGCGGGCGTCCATCGTGGGGAACTCCGTGTTGTCGTCATCCAGTTGTTTTTCAAGCACAGCGCCGGTGCGCAGGTTGAACCGGTAGCGGTACAGGTGGGCGTCGAGCCGCAGGTACGACAGCATCTTGGCCAGCGGTCCGACCGCGTCCCCCCTGGGCGCGGGCTTGGTCACACGACACAGGTCGAGGACGATCTCGTCGCCCTCCTCCCACGCGTTGACGGAGTGGTACACGTAACACGGGTCGGCCTCGAACCACCGCACCTCGTTGCCGGCACCGTGGCGGGGGATGACGCCGAACCGGGCCGGCATCGTGCTGTCGAACATGATCTTGTGGCGTCCCTGCCCGGCCGCGACCGGGTCGGCCACCAACGGCAGGTCCATGAGGATCGAGTAGTGCTCGGTGATCGCCATGTCGTGGGGCAGACGGGGCCCGGGCAGGTCGATGTCGACGAGATGGGTCACCGCCCCGTCGGGGCCGACTACGCCGTGGCGCATGTACGGCGGCGTGGGCCCGTAGTCGAAGAACATGAGCTCGCCGGTGGCCTCGTCGACCTTCGCGTGGGCCGACACCTGACACGTGCGGGTGCCGCCGAAGTCGTCGACCCCGATGGTGTCGAGCGTGGCCGGGTCGAGCGCGTACGGCTCGCCCGCCAGGTACCAGAGGGCGAGCACGCGGTCGCGGAAGTACACGAGGTCGGTGTTGGCCGAGTCCTTGAGCGGGAGGCGCAGCCCCAGCGCGGGGTTGGCCGCGGGGTTCTCCATGACGCCGTTGAAGAGCGCGTCATCGGCACCGTCCTCGGCCGTGAAGCCGCGCGTACGGACCCATCGGTTGCGATACGACGCGGCCCCGTCGCGGAACCGCACCGCGTGCAGCATGCCGTCGCCGTCGAACCAGTGGTAGCGACCGACTGGATCGAGCCGGGGATTGGGGCCGTTGCGCAGGTAGACGCCGTCAAGGTCGGGCGGCAGCTCACCGATGACCTGCAGCGCCTCGTCGGTGCGCTCCTCCCGCACGGGCTCGTACAGCCCGGCCAGGTACGGGTTCCCGGCGACCTCCCATGACGTGTCGGGCGGGCCGACGGGCAGCTCCGTGGTGGCCATGGCCAAAACCCTACGCTTTCGGACATGGACATCTGGGGGGAAGTCGACGGCGAGCGCGAGGACAACATCGCCATGCTCGAGGGTCTCACGCCCGAGCAGTGGGACGTGCCGTCGCTATGCGGCGGGTGGCGGGTGCGGGACGTGGCCGCCCACCTGTCGAGCCCCGCGGCCACGCCCCAGCCCCTGCGGATGGTGGGCCTGTTCGCGAAGAGCGGCTTCAACTTCAACAAGGCGGTCGAGCGGGAGGCGTCCGAGCGGGCCGACATCCCGACCGCCCAGCTCATCGAGGAGTACCGGGCCACCATCGGGCTGCGCCGGCACCCACCGTTCACCACTGGTTACGACGTGCTCAACGACATGGTCATCCACGGCCAGGACATCCGCAGGCCGCTCGGCATCGAGCGCGCGATCCCTGAACAACGGCTGCGGGCCTGCCTCGATCACATCAAGGGCAAGGGCATCCCCTTCGGCGCCAAGAAGCGGGTGGCCGGACTGCGGCTCGTCGCCACCGACCTCGACTGGAGCCACGACGAGGGGCCCGAGGTGCGTGGACCGGGCGAGGCCCTGCTCCTGGTGCTCTCCGGCCGCCGGGCCGGGCTGGACGACCTCGAGGGCGACGGCAAGGAGACCCTCGCGGCCCGCATGGCCTAAGGCTTGTACTTGTCCTGGAGCTGATGCTTGAGGACCTTGCCAGTTGGATTGCGGGGCAGGGCGTCGATGAGCTCGAGCTGCTCGGGCAGCTTCTGGGTCATGAGCCCCTTGCTCTTGAGGAACTCGACCATCTCCTCGAAGCCGATGGGGTCAGCGGCATCCCGCGACGCGATCACCGCGCACGCGCGCTCCCCGCTCGACGGGTCGGGCAGGCCGATGACCGCCGCCTCGGCCACCTTGGGATGGGTGTGGAGCAGGTCCTCCAGCTCCTTGGCCGAGATGTTCTCGCCCTTGCGGATGATGACGTCCTTGAGCCGGCCGGTGATGGTGACGTAGCCGTCGTCGAGCTCGCCGAGGTCGCCGGTGCGGAAGTAGCCGTTCTCGTCGAAGGCGTCGGCGTCGAGCGCGGAGTCGAGGTAGCCCTTGAACAGCTGGGGTGCCTTCACCCTGATCTCGCCGTCGACGAGCTGGAGGTCGACGTCGATGGTGACACGGCCCTCGGTGTTGGCCAGCTTGTCATCGGGATCGTCGGGCGTGGCCATCGAAAGGATCGGGCACTCGGTGAGCCCGTAGCCGGAGATGATGCCGACGCCGCCGATCTCGTTCTTCAGGTCGTAGTGCAGCTGCGGCGGCTTGGGCGCGCCGCCGCCGGGAAAGGCCCGCACCTTCGGGAACAGCTTCTCGGGCGCCCGGTTGCGAGCCTCGACGATGTAGGTCTGGTGGAAGAACGTGCCCGCCCCGGCCAGCGTCATCTCGAAGTCGTGCATGAGCGGGATGGTGGTGGCGGGATTGAACGCCTCGACCACCAGGTTGGCGTTGCCCTCCATCAATGACGAGAACAGCCAGATGATGCCCCCGATGTGGGTGAACGGGAAGATCAGTGCCTGACGGTCCTCGGCCGTGAGCTGCACGCGCTCGCTCATGGAGACGGCCGCGGCCGCAACGGTGCCGTCGGTGTGCTTGGCGCCCTTGGGATCGGCCGTCGTCCCCGAGGTGTAGAAGATCCAGCGCACGGCGTCCGTGCCTGCATCTGGGTAGTTAGAAAGCAGAGCCGGGTCGCCTCCGGGCAGCTCCCTGTCGCAGATGAGCACCTCGGCCCCGCCCGCCACCTCGCGCGCCATGGCTTCGTAGTCGAACCCACCCCACTGCGAGGGCACGATGAGCATCGCCGCGCCTGTCTGCTTGACGGCGAAGCCCACCTCCCGACCGCGGTAGATCGGGATGATCGGGTTCTGCACCGCGCCGAGCCGGGCGAGGGCGCCGACCAGCACGAGCGACTCGATCCAGGTGGGCAGCTGCCACGAGACATTGCTGCCCTCGCCGATGCCCTTGGCCGCCAGGCCCGCCGCGGCCCGCAGGACAGCGTCGCGATACTCGGCGAAGGTCATGGTGCGCTCGAACTCGTCGGTGAGGACGAGAAGGGCGTCGGGCGTGTCGGCGGCCCGCGCCTCGATGAGGGGCCACAGCCTGCGTTCGTCGATGCTGGTCATCGGATCACCACCGGGTTGACGGGCGAGCCCAGGCCGCCGGTGAACGGCTGGGGAGTCGCGTCCAACAGGAAGGTGTAGTCGCCGTCGTCGGCGCATGCCGCGCTCAGCGCCTCGAGGTCCCAGTTCTGGCCCTGGGTGAGGCCCATGGCCACCAGGTGCAGGATGTGCACTGGGATGAACGGCTCCTCGATCTCGCCCGGCACGGCCTCGAGGGTGAAGTTGTCCGCCGCCACCGCGGCCACGTCGTGGGTGCGCATCCACTGGGCGGCGCTGAGTCCCAGGCCGGGGGACGGATACGGGTAGGCCATGCGGTCCCCGGAGAGGAACACCTGCATCTGGCCGGTGCGCACGAGGACCACGTCGCCCGACTCCACCTGCACGCCCGCGAGCTCGGCGGCGGCGTCGAGGTCCTCGTCGGTGACGAAGGCGCCACCGTCGAGCCGGTCGACACCTTTGGACCGGGCCACGTCGAGCAGGACTCCCCGGGAGACGATGGGCGGGGTCTTGTCGATGCCGCACTTCGTTGCGCCGTGGGCGTTGACGGTGCCGGCCGGGAAGCCGTTGTAGAGCGTGCCGTCGTAGCTCATGTGGGCGAGGGCATCCCAGTGAGTCGCGGCCTGCAGGCCCATGGTGACGACGTCGTCGTTCCACGGCTCGTTGATGGCGATCATGGTGCGCAGCGGGTTGACCCGGCCCCAGATGAAACCCATCTGGGGCCCCTCCTGGTTGAGCGGGATCCCGAGGGTGAAGCGCTGGTTGGTGCGCACGCTGTCGACCCCGCGCCGGACGGCGGCGTCGTCGATGAGGTTGAGGGTGCCGGCCTCGTCGTCGTCGCCCCATCGGCCCCAGTTGGAGAGGCGCTTGTAGAGGTCGCCGAACGCTGTCACCCGAACGTCCAGATCAAAACGTGAAGACGCCCCGGGCCAGGTTGCCGGCGTGCAGGTCGGCCAGGGCCTCGTCGAACTGCTCCAGCTCGTAAGTGCGGCTCACCAGCTCGTCGAGCTTGAGCTGACCGGCCAGGTAGAGGTCGACGAGCACAGGGATGTCGTTGCGAGGCCGGGACGCGCCGTAGCGACAGCCCATGATCGACTTGTTCTGGTAGAGCCCGGACACGTCGAAGGCCGCCTCGGTGCCGAGGGGCGGGACGCCGAGGATCACGCACGTGCCGCCCCAGGCCAACGCGTCGATGGCGTTGCGGATGACGGCCGGGTGACCCACGCACTCGAACGTGTAGTCCATGTTCTTGACGCGCCTGGCGCCCTCGGCCGTCGGGTCGAGGAACTCGGTGGCGCCGAACTCGCGGGCCACCGCCTCCTTCCCAGGGTTGGTGTCGACCGCGATGATGCGGGTGGCGCCGGCGATGCGAGCCGCCTGGATGACGTTGAGCCCGATGCCGCCGATGCCGTACACGGCGACGGTGCTCCCGCGCTCGACCCGGGCTCGGTTGAACACCGCGCCGGTGCCGGTGAGCACACCGCAGCCGATCAACGCGGCGGAGGTGAGCGGCACCTGCTCGTCCACCTTGATGGCCTGGGTCTCCTTGACGATGGTGGCCTCGGCGAACACCGACGTGTTGGCGAACTGGAAGAGCTTCTCGCCGTCGAGGGTGAACGGCTGGGGCAGCTTGCCGAACGTCTCAGGGCACTCCGTCGGCTTGCCCTGCTCGCACTTGCGGCACCGGCCGCAGTTGCCGAGGGTCGTGAGCACCACGCGATCGCCGGGCGCCACGGTGGTCACGCCCGGTCCGACGTCGGTGACCGTGCCCGCCCCCTCGTGTCCCAGCACGACGGGCGTGGGGAACGGGATGGTGCGGTCGATCACGCTCACGTCGCTGTGGCACAGCCCGGCCGCCTCGATGCGCACCCGCACCTCGCCGAAGCCCGGGTCGACCAGCTCGAGGCGCTCCGTGAGCTCGACCTTGTCGCGGAAGACCACGCCCCGCAGATGGGAATCTGACACACCGTCACCATAGGCGGGCTGTGGCTTCCGTCACGAGGGGACTAGTCATGCGTCAATGTCGGAAATGACCCGTTCGGGCCATAGCCGCGACAAGGCCGGAAGGCGCATTGTTGGTTCAAACAGGA
>JBEEFQ010000006.1:0-6267 GCA_041166245.1 Actinomycetota bacterium
TCGGTCTCGGGGTGGATGTCGAACACATACTTGTGCGTGAAGGCGACTTGGGTGAGGTAGCCGCCGGTGGTGTGCATGATGCCTTTGGGCTTGGCCGTCGTCCCTGACGTGTAGAGCAGGTAGAGGAGGTCCTCGGCGTCCATGTGCTCGGGCGCGCACTCCGCGTCGGCGCCTTCCATGAGGTCGTGCCACCAGTGGTCGCGCCCCTCGGCCATGGTCACGCCCGTCTCGGTGCGGCGCACGACGACGACGTGCTCGATCGACGGGGTGTCGGCGATGGCCGCGTCGGCGTTGGCCTTGAGCGGGACGGGGGCGCCTCGCCGCCACCCGCCGTCCGCCGTCACCAGCACCTTGGCCTCGGCGTCGTTGATCCGATCCCGCAAGGCATCGGACGAGAACCCACCGAACACCACCGAGTGGGCCGCGCCGATCCGCGTGCACGCCAGCATGGCGACCGGCAGCTCCGGGATCATCGGCATGTAGATGTTCACCCGGTCGCCCCGCTGGACGCCGAGGCCCTTGAGCACGTTGGCGAAGCGCTGCACCTCGTCGAGCAGCTGCGCGTAGGTGATGGTGCGGGTGTCGCCCGGCTCACCCTCCCAGTGGTAGGCGACCCGGTCGCCATTGCCCGTGGCCACGTGCCGATCCAGACAGTTGTACGACACGTTGAGCGTGCCGCCGATGAACCACTTCGCGAACGGCAGCTTCCACTCGAGCACCGTCTCCCAGTCGTCGTACCAGTCCAGGAGCTCGCGGGCCTGCTCGGCCCAGAACCCCTGCCAGTCCTCCTCGGCGCGCTCGTACAGCGACCGGTCCGAGACCAGGGCGTTCTCGACGAAGGCGGCCGAAGGCTCGAAGGTGCGATCCTCGGAGTAGTAGTCCTCGATGGTGGGCGAGTCTGCTGACGAGTTGGCGGGCGGCGGATCAGCCATGGCGGGGAGCCTATTGAGCCGGCCGGGCCCTTGTGTCCCGGCGCCGTCGTCCGCCGCGGACCTCCCACTCGACGACGGTGAAGCCGCCGAGACCGACTGGATCGGCGAGGGCGCGCGCCTCACCGACGCGGCTTCGGGCCCGAAGCGCCTCGAGGTCGCCTCTGGCCGCGCCCGCCTGCCACGCGTCAGCCGCCTCGGCCTCGAGGTCGCCCATCCCGTGGGCGGCGAGGAACTCGGCCTGGCTCCTGACCGCGATCGGACGGGCGGCGCGGGTCAGCTGGTCGACGGCGACCTCGCACGTGATGTCCTGGGTGCCTGGCGCCTCCAGCGGGTGCCCACCTCGACCGTGGGCGCGATAGGTGCGCACCCAGTCGGACCACGGCCGGGCCGCCAGTGACGCGGATTCGTCGGCGTAGTCCACGACCACGATCCGGCCGCGGTCGAGGGCGGCCAGCGCGGTCCGCACCCACTCCACGGCTTGGTGCTGCAGGGGCAATCGCCCACCGGGCGCCGCGTCGGGAGCAAGCTGCTCGGCTTCGGTGGCGAGCTCGGGCGGGGCGGGCACGAGCACCTCGGTCGACCGGCCCGCGTCCTGACCGACCCGGACCTCGAGCCAGCTGTCGCGTCCCCGCTCGAGCAGGTGGAAGGCCAGGTTGTCGAGCAGCTCGTTGGCGAGGACCACGCCGTCGAGGCGCAGGGCCGGCAGGTCGGGCAGGGACGTGACCAGCGGCCCCTGTCCTGGCAGCGGCCTGGCCTCCTCGTCGTCAGGATGGTCGGTGGGGCCGAGGACGAACGCGGGTTCCTCCAGCGGGAGCGTTGCCCGCTGCTCGGCCCGCAGCACGGGCGAGCGCTCCACGGTGACGTATCGCAACGCGGGGGAACACGCAGGAGCGGCAGCCAGCACCGCGGCGGCCAGCGCGCCGGTGCCGGCCCCCGCCTCGACCACGACGAAGGGATCGGGGTGCCCGAGCTCGTCCCACCACGTGTCGATGGCCCGGGCCAGGACGGCGCCGAAGAGCGGCCCGACCTCCGGGCTGGTGAGGAAGTCGCGGTCGCGTCCCGCACCGCCGCCCGCGCCGTAGAACCCGGTGTGCTCGTCGTAGAGGACGAGGTCGAGGTAGTCCTCGAAGGTGACGGGCCCGACGCGGTGGATCCGCTCGAGGACGGCGGCTAGGGCGTCAGGGATGCGAGGTCACCGAGGCGGGCCAGCGCCTGGGGATACACGCCGAGGGCGACGACGGCGATGGCGGTGATGCCGAGCGCGGTCGCGAGGGCCGGCGGGACGCGCACCGGGGTGCGGTCGTCGTCGGGCGTGGGGCTCATCCACATCTCCTTGGCGATGCCCGCGTAGTAGAAGAGCGCGATCACCGAGTTGACGCCCGCGATCACGGCCAGCACCACCGACGACGTGGTCCCCGCGTCGATGGCGGCGCGGAAGACGTAGAACTTGGCGAACCACCCGCCGAGCGGTGGGATGCCGGCCAGCGAGAAGAGGAAGATCGTCATCAGCACCGTGAGGCCCGGCGCGTAGCCCAGCATGCCGCCGTAGGAGCTGATCTCGCCGGTGCGGGTCTTGCGGGCCACGGCGATGACGACGGCGAAGGCGCCCAGGTTCATGGCCGCATAGATGAGGAGGTACACGATGGTCGCCGTCTGCGCCGAGTGCAGGGCTTTCTCACTGTCCCCCGCGACCGCAAAGGGCACGAGCATGTAGCCCGCCTGCGCGACCGATGAGTAGGCGAGCATGCGCACGATGTTCGTCTGGCGCAGGGCGATGAGGTTCCCAACCGTCATCGTCAGCGCGGCGAGCACCCAGAACAGCGGTCCCCAGATCTCCTCCTGCCCGAGGAAGCCGATGAACACGAGCTGGAACAGGGCGACGAAGCCGGCCGTCTTGGACGCGACCGAGAGGAACGCTGTCACGGGCGTGGGCGCGCCCTCGTAGGTGTCCGGCGCCCAGAAGTGGAAGGGAACGGCCGAGATCTTGAACGCGAACCCGACGATGATGAAGAAGATGCCGACGCTCACCAACGCGCTCGGGTCGTCGGCCGGGAGGTTCTCCCGGATGGCGTCGAGGACCGTCGTTCCCGTTGCCCCGAACACCAGCGACATGCCGTAGAGCATCACCGCCGACGCAAGGACACCCAGTAGGTAGTACTTGAGCATGGCCTCGTTGCTCTTGGTGTCGCGCTTGCGCCAGCCCGCCAGCATGTAGGCGGGGATCGAGAGCAGCTCGAGGGCGACAAAGATGGTGATGAGGTCGCGCGACGACGCCATCACCGTCATCCCCAGCAGGGAAGACAACAGGAGGAACGAGAACTCGCCCTCGTAGTAGTCGCCCTCGGCGATGTAGCTCGTGCTCATCAAGAGGACCACGTAGCCGGCGATGAGGAACGTGGCCTTGAGCAGCAGGGCGAAGTTGTCGACCACGTACGCGCCGCCGAACATCGAGCGGTCGGCGCCGTCGACGGCGAGCGTGATCACGGGGAGCAGGGCGGCCAGCACGCCGATGCCGGCCAGGTTGGTGACCAGCACCTTGCGGGTCTCGCCGATGACGAGGTCGGCGAGCAGGATGGCGACGATGACACCGGTGAGGATGATGTCGGGCGCCAGCGCGTGATAGTCGAGGTTCGGCGCGGTGAACCCGGACACGGCCCCGAGCAGGGCGGGCACGTTACCCACCGAAGGCGGCGGTGACAGTCCGCACCGCGTCGTTGGTCATGTCGAAGAGCAACCCCGGCAGGACGCCGAGCAGCACGATCAGGAGCAGCATCGGCACCCAGGCCAGGTACTCCGGGGTGTGGATGTCGTGGATGTGAGCGTCGGCGAACTCCTCCTTGGGCGTTCCGAACGCGGTGCGCTGGAACATCCAGAGGAGGTAGCCGGCGGCCAGCACCGTGCCGAGGGAGGCGACGACCATGTAGGCGCGGAACACGCCTTCGTTGAGCCCCTCGGCCGGCGAGTACGCGGAGAGGATGGCGGGGAACTCACCCCAGAAGCCGGCCAGGCCGGGCAGGCCGAGCGACGCCATGGCGCAGAAGCCGAGGACCCAGCCGAGCCGCGGCGCCTGCACGAGGATGCCGCCGAGGCGGGCCAGCTCGCGGGTGCCGAACCGCTCCTGGATGGAGCCGGCGAGGAAGAACAGCATGCCGGTGATGAGGCCGTGGGCCACCATGCCGAACACGGCCGCGTTGATCCCGAAGTCCGTGAGGGTGGCGATGCCGAGCATCACGAAGCCCATGTGGGCCACCGACGAGAAGGCGATGAGCCGCTTCAGGTCCTTCTGGGCAAGGCAGCCAAGAGCGCCGTAGATGATGCCGATCACCGCCAGCAGCC
Source organism: Actinomycetota bacterium (assembly GCA_041166245.1). GTDB lineage: Bacteria > Actinomycetota > Acidimicrobiia > Acidimicrobiales > JAFATL01 > JBEEFP01. The sequence goes on from JBEEFQ010000006.1 coordinate 4,269, forward strand.
CGATGAACCACGCCCACCGGTGCGCGGCCTCCGGCAGGACGGGGATGGCGATGCGGACGAACCCGTAGGTGCCCAACTTCAGGAGGATGGCGGCAAGGATCACCGAGCCGACGGTGGGTGCCTCGGTGTGGGCGTCGGGCAGCCAGGTGTGGAACGGGAACATCGGCACCTTGATGGCGAAGCCGATGAACAACCCGCCGAAGATCAGCATCTGCGTGCCGGACGCGATCTCCGAACCGCTCTGGATGAGCGCGGGGATGTCGAAGGTGTTGCCGCCCTTGAAGTAGAGGGCGAGGAACCCGAGGATCATCAGCGCGGAGCCGAACAGGGTGAACAGGAAGAACTTGATCGCCGCGTACTGCCGATTGGGCCCGCCCCACACCCCGATCATGAAGTACATCGGCAGCAGCACGACCTCGAAGAAGACGAAGAACAGGATGAGGTCCTGGGCGACGAAGGTGCCGTTCATGCCCGTCTCCAGGATGAGCATGAGGGCCAGGAAGGCCTTGGGGTTGTGGGGTTCGGGGAAGTGGTCCCACGAATAGATCACGCACAGGACGGTGATCAGCATCGACAAGGCAAGAAGCGGGAGGGAGATCCCGTCGATGCCGATGTGAAAGCGGCTGTTGATGACCTCGATCCACGACTTGTCGACGACGAACTGGAGCTTGTCGGACTGGTCGTAGTTGAACTGGACGAGGAGGTAGACGCCGACGGCGGCGGTGGCCAGGGTGGTGACGAGCGCGGTCGCCTTGAGCCCGGGCTCGCCCCAGCTCTTGGGCCACGCCATCAGCACCAAGGCCCCGGCCAGCGGCAGGAACACCGCCAGCGTCAGCGCCAAGTCGTCGAACGAATCCATCAACAACGCTCCTTAACCGATGTAGATGAGCGCCGCGCCGAACAGAGCAGCGGCCATGAAGAGGACGGCGGCGTACTGCTGCACGCGGCCGGTCTGGATGGTGCGCAGGATGCTGCCCCCGCCCTCTGCGGAGGCACCTGCGCCGTTGACGAGGCCGTCGACGACCTTCTGGTCCACGACGTCGTAGGTGAACCGCCCCATGCGAGTGACCAACCAGGCCGTGCCGTTGAGGACGCCGTCGATCACGTTCTGGTTGATCCAGTACGCAGCCCGGGCGATGGGACCCTTGATCGACCCCACGACCATGTCGGTGTAGAGGCGGTCGAGGTAGTACTTGTTGTCGAGCAGCGTGTAGCCGGCGCGCAGGGGGGCGACGCGCTCGGTGATCCCGTGCGGACCGGCGTTGCGGAACCACCACGCGTAGGCGATGAGGGCGCCTGCGGCCGCCACCGCGGTGGAGCCGATGGCCACCGGCCAGTTGAAGTCGTGATGGGCGAGGCCGGCGGCCGCGACCGTCTCGTTACCGGTCCACTTGGCGAAGAGCTCGATCTTCGGCGCGTTGAGGAAGCCGGCGACGATCGACGCCCCGCTGAGGATCCAGAGCGGACGGGTGATGGCGGGCGGCGACTCGTGCGGATGACCGTGGCCCCGGAACGTGCCGTAGAACGTGAGGTAGACGCAGCGCACCATGTAGGCGGCGGTCATGAAGGCGCCGACGACACCCACCCAGAAGAAGATCGGGTAGCCGTTCTTGGTGGCGCCGAGCAGGATCTCGTCCTTGGACCAGAAGCCCGCGAGAAGGGGAAAGCCGGCGAGGGCGGCCGAGCCGATGACGAACGTCTTGAACGTCTGGGGCATCGCGTCCTTGAGCCCGCCCATCTCCTTCTTCATGTCGAAGCTGTGCACGGCGTGGCCGACGGATCCGGCGCCGAGGAACAGGTAGGCCTTGAAGAAGGCGTGGGTGAAGAGGTGGAAGATGCCCGCCGTCCAGGCCCCGACGCCGAGGGCCATCACCATGTAGCCGAGCTGGCTCACCGTCGAATAGGCGAGCACCTTCTTGATGTCGGACTGCACGAACGCGAGAAGCGCGGCGATGATCACCGTCGTCCCGCCGATGATGGCGACGAAGTTGATGCCGCC
>JBEEFQ010000007.1:0-6170 GCA_041166245.1 Actinomycetota bacterium
TCCTGGCGCTGGCCCGTGTAATCGTGCCCCAGGTCACCGAGGAAGACCTTGATGGGATAGGACGGGTCGACGGCGCGCAACCGGGCCAGCATCTGTAGGGCCTCCGTGCCAGGGAAGAGCGGGTCGGTGAAGCCCTGGACCCAGAAGATCGGCACCCGCGCGACGGGCTCAGTGGTGATGGGCGACTTGAAGGTGCGGTACAGATCGATGCCGCGGGCGACCAGTGGGTCCTCCTGGGGGAAGGGGTTCCCGGCCAGCAGGCGGCCCGCGTCCACGAAGATGTCGGCTGTCGGGTCCACGCCGGGCGGGGCGAAGAACCCGCTCGACTGCCCTGCGGCCAGCAGGCCGGCCACGGTGCTGTGGATCGGCACCCCGAACGGATCGGTGTGGTCACCGTCGGGCGGCGCCCCCGACCAACCGTCGGTGCCCCGCCCGTTCGGCGCCAGCACCTGGATGAGGTCGGCGAACGTGTACAAGGGAACGGCCGCGGCCCACTGAAGGGTGACCGCGCCGTTCGGCGTCGTCCACGGCACCAGCTCGCCGTTGGCGACACCGACACACGGATCGACGCCGAGGGCGACGGGCACGGGTGACGCGCCGCACATGGTGCGGGCACCGAGCAGGGCGGCCATCGCCGTCGGCGCCCCGCCGTAGGAACCGCCCGTGATGGCGAGCCGATCAGGCCGCGCCACCCCGCTCTGCACCAGCGCGCTGGTCAGCCACTGCGCATCCCGGACCTCCCATCGCTTGTCGTCGAGATGTATCCAGTACTGGTACGCGAGACAGTGCGCTGCGGGCGCCACCCCGGGCACCGCACCCGCGACATCGGGACCGCAGGAGTCGTTCCATCCGCGAGCCGTGTAGTTGAGGACGGCGTAGCCCCGGGACGCGAACCAGATGTTGTTCCAGCGGGTGTTCGACTCGGGACGGCCCTCCGAGACGACGCTGTCGGACTTCTCGGTCTCCTGCCACACCGTCTTGTCGTCGGTGAACCCGTGGAGCATGGTGACGAGCGGGCGGGGGCCGGAAGCGCCGCACGGCACGGTGACGTCCACCGAGAACGGCATCCCGTCGAACCCCGGCGCGATGCCCCGCCAGCGGGTGTAGATGACGGGCGGGTCGTCCTTGCTCACATGGTCGGTCGGTGTGAGGACGGCACCCGGCAGCCCGGCGAAGGGCACGATCGAGTGATCGCAGGCGGGGTCCGCTGCCCGACCCGGCGCCACCGAGGCCGCTGCCGCCAGCCCGAGGAGCGCCACCACGAGGGTGCGGACCCGTCTCATTTCCACATTCTGACCGCAGGAACCCGTACTCTCCCTGCCGAAGTAAACGATGGTTCACGGGCGATCCGACTGGGGGACGCGAGATGGGACGTTTCACGAGGGGCATGCGGGTGAGGCTCGGACTGGCGGCGCTGGGCGCAGCCGTCCTCGCCGTCGGGCTCGTACCCCGTGCCGATGCGGTCGGCGAGCGGTACCTCGATGAGGTGTTCCCCGAGATCACCCTCACCAGCGACCTGCCCTACGGGCAGGCCGTCGGCCACGACGGGCAGATGGAAAGCCTGCTGCTCGACGTGCTCGAGCCCGCGGGCGACACCGCGGCCATTCGCCCCGCGGTCGTCTGGGTCCATGGGGGCTACTTCGTGGAAGGCAGCAAGACGTCGCCCTGGTACAAGGCGGCACGGGAGCAGTTCGCTCGCGCCGGCTACGTCACGTTCTCCATCAACTATCGCCTCGACCCCAACCTGCCCTACGGCGCCGGACCGGCCGTCACTGAGCTGCGCATCGACGAGTACGTCGCGGCCACGTTCAACGCCCAGCACGATGCCCAAGCCGCCATCCGCTGGATCCGAGCCAACGCCGCGACCTGGCGCGTCGATCCGGAGAGGATCGCCATCGCCGGGCACTCGGCCGGCGGGATCACCGCCAGCATGGTCGCCTTCAACGACCACGACCCCGGCTCGAGCGGCAATCCCGGGCACTCGTCTCGGGTCGCGGCAGCGGTCTCGTCGGCCGGTGGATCGCTGCCCGCCAAGATGGTGCGGGTCGACACGGGCGAGCCTCCCCTGCTCGTCGTCCACGGCCTGGCCGACGACGTCGTGCCCTACCCGGCCGCGGTGCCCACCTGCGCCCTGACCGTGGCGATGGCCAACGTGTGCGAGCAGGTCCTCGACCCCGACCAGAAGCACCCACAGTTCGGCTTCGAGCTCTGGAGAGAGTTCCTCTACCGCCGCATGATCCAGAAGCCGGTGCTCAGCCTCCCCACCAGCGTCACCGTCGTCGGAACCGAATCCCTGACCGGCTGAGCGTCGCTCACCGGCTGAGGTCCGGCGCGCCATAGGGTCGCGCCATGGCCGGGCGCCGAACCAAGATCGTGGTCACCGCCGGTCCGGCGACGGACGAGCCCCGGGTGCTCCGCGACACGCTGGCCGCCGGTACTGACGCCGTGCGCGTCTCGCTCGCCCACGGGACCACCGACGACGCCTGCGAGCGCATTCGCGCCGTGCGCACCCTCGCCGGCGAGCTCGGGCAAGCGGTGGGTGTGTTCGTCGACCTCCCAGGGCCCAAGCTGCGTGTACGGCCCTTCGCCGAGGCCGGCGCCTGGCTCCGTGAGGGGGCGCCCGTGCAGCTGCGCGAGGCGGCCGATCTGACAGGCAGCGACTGGGCAACCATCGTCGTCGACGGGGTGGGCATCATCGACCAGCTCCATCCCGGCGACGTGGTGGCACTGGGCGACGGCGGCGTGTCTTTCGTTGTCGACCGCGTCGATCACGCAACCAACACGGCCGCTGCGGTGGTGCGGTCGGGTGGCCACCTGCGGGGCCGCCCCGGTCTGCACCTGCCCGCGTCGCGCATCGCCGCGGTCACGCCCACACCCGACGACCTCCGCCTCCTCGGCGCGGTGCTCCACACTGGTGTCGACGCGGTCGCCGTCTCCTTCGTCCGCTCCGCCGAGGACGTGCTGCGGGCCAAGCGGGCGTGCGACGGCAGCGGCGCCCTCGTGATCGCCAAGATCGAGACGCAGGAGGCGGTCGACGCCCTCGACGAGATCGTCCAGGCAGCCGACATCATCATGGTGGCGCGGGGTGACCTCGGTGTGCGCTGCCGCCTGGAGGACGTGCCGCATTACCAGAAGCGCATCATCCAGGCCGGCATCTTCTACGGCCGGCCCGTCATCACCGCGACCCAGATGCTCGAGTCGATGGTGCACGCCCCCGTGCCCACCCGGGCCGAGGTGAGCGACGTGGCCAATGCCGTGTTCGATGGCACCTCGGCGCTGATGCTCTCGGCCGAGACGGCGATCGGTGACGATCCCCCAGCCGTCGTGCGCACCATGAGCACGATCGCGGCGCGGGCCGAGCGCGACTTCGATCACCTGGCCTGGACCAACCGGCTCCTCGCCGACCAGCCCGCTCGTCTGGTGCACGCGTCGCCGACCCGTCGCATCACCGAGGCGACGTCATCGGCCGCGTTCCGTGCCGCGGTGGACGCCGGTGCGGTGGCGATCATCGCCTGTACCAACAGCGGAACCACCGCACGCGTCATCGCCCGTTTCCGCCCCCCGGTTCCCATCCTGGCCGTGACGCCGTCCGAGGTGACGCTCCGGCAGCTGTCCCTGTCCTGGGGTGTGCAAGCCGTGCTCGGCCAGGCGCGAAGCACGACCGACGAGATCGTCTGGTTCGCGGTCAAGGAGGCCGTCGAACGCGGCCTGGCCGCCACTGATGACGTCGTCGCGGTCGTCGCCGGCGATCCCACCGATCCCCAGCCCGCCACCGACACCCTCCGCCTCGTTCGTGTCCACTGACGAGCTGGAGCTGACGCCCACGGCCATGGCCGCGGGCGGCGACGCCATCGCGCGCGATGCCACGGGACGGGTCGTGTTCGTGACGGGGGCGCTCCCGGGTGAGCGGGTGCGGGCCGAGGTCGTCTCCGAGCACCGCGACTACGCCAAGTCGCTCACCGTCGAGGTGCTCGAACCGTCCCCCGATCGCACCACCCCACCGTGCCCCGAGCTTGCCCGCGGGTGTGGCGGCTGCCAGTGGCAGCACGTCTCGCTGGAGGGCCAGCGCCGACTGAAGCGGGACATCGTCGCCGACGCCCTCCGGCGCATCGGTCGGCTCGAAGACCCCACGCCGGAGGCGACGATCGAGCTTCCGGCCGCCGGCTACCGCACGACAGTCAGGGCGGCGGTCGTCGGCGAGCGGGCCGGCTATCGGCGCGCCGCCAGCCACGACGTCGTGACGGTGGACGAGTGCCTCGTCGCCCATCCCCTCGTGGCCGACCTCATCGTGCACGGGCGCTACCCCGGCGCGAACGAGGTCGTCCTGCGGGCGGGCGCCCGCACAGGCGAGCGGCTGGCCGCACCCGACCCCCCCGGCGCCGCCATCGTCGTGCCCGCCGACGTCCGCCGTGATCACCTCCACGAGGTCGTAGCAGGACGCCACTGGCGCATCTCGGCCGGCTCGTTCTTCCAGAGCAGCCCCGACGGCGCCGAGGTGCTGGCCGCCCTGGTCGCGAAGGCGGCTGATGACAGCGGGCCGCCACCGGGCACTGCGGTCGACCTCTACAGCGGCGTCGGTCTGTTCGCCGGTGTGGTCGCGGCGCGCGGGTGGTCCGTCACCGCCGTCGAGGGGTCCAAGGATGCAGTGGGCGACGCACGCGTGAACCTACGCAACGAGGCAGTGACCGTCGTCCGGGCCGATGTGCATCGATGGACCGCCTCACCGGCTGACCTCGTCGTCGCCGACCCCAGCCGCAATGGCCTCGCCCGTCGAGGGGCCGAGGTCGTTGCCGCCACGGGCGCCCGGCGGGTCGTGCTCATCAGCTGCGACGCGGCCGCCTTCGGTCGCGACGCGGGACTGCTCACCCGTGCGGGGTACTCACTCACCTCCGTGACCCCAGTCGACCTCTTCCCCCACACAGCGCACGTGGAGATCGTCAGCGTCTATGACCGATGACCACTAGTCCCCGACGACCCGTCGGCGCAGCTCGACGTAGACGTCGACGCCAACCACCTCGGTGAGCTCCTCGCGCAGCGAGTCGATGACCGGCGTGTCCCCCACGTAGGCCAAGTCACCCTCCGTGCAGCACCACGCCATCTCCTCGCCCTGCTCGCCCCAGTCCGCCCTCATCCACCGATGCACTGACGCGACCTCTCTTCCGTCCGCGCCCGGGGCCCAGTCGACCTTGATCGGCAGCTGCCAGCACACCTCCGGCTTCCACTCGAGCGGCGGCTCGCCGGCGGCGAGCGCGGCCAGGTGCAGCGCGCACCCGGCACCGCCTGGGAACTCCGGCCTGTTCAGGAAGATGCACGCGCCGTCGACCACACGCGTGTTGGTGCGGGTCGCGTCGGAGAAGATGTCCCCGTCTCGGGCGGCGTCATGGTGCTCGAACAGCGCCGCATCCAGCGTGGCGGCGAGGGCGCTGATGTTGGGCCCCTCCGCCCCGTCGAGGTGGGCACCGATCGAGCAGCAGCCGTGTCCGAGCTCGGGAGCGGGCCGATCGAGGATTCCCTGGCACCCCCGGCCCCAGATGCACGTCCAGCGCGATCGCAAGAAGTCGGCGTCGAACCGCCAGACCGTCTCGCCGTCGTCGATCTCCTCAGCGGAGTCCACCCTGCCGAAAAATCAGGCGGAGGGCGCGGGCCGCGACAGATCTGTCAGACGGCCCTCGACGACGCTGTGCGCGACGTCGACCAGCCGCTGGTTGTTGCTGCGTGCGTGGTCCCGGAGCATCACGAACGCCGCTTCCACGCCCACCTCAGCACGCTCGGCGAGGACACCCTTGGCCTGTTCGATCACGATGCGGCTGTTCAGCGCGTGAGCGAGCTGCTCGTTGACGATGTGGGTTTCCCGCACCGCTCGGTGCTGGAGAATGCCGATGGTTGCGACATCGGCCAGTGCCTGGGCGGCGACGACGTCGATGTCCCGCATCTCGCCCTCGTCGATTCGGAAGAGGTTCAGGGCGCCGATGACGGAGCCGCGCAGTCGCATCGGGATGGCGTGGGCCGACTTGAATCCGGCCTCGCGGGCCACGCGCGCGAACACCGGCCAGAGATGATCGGCGGACGCCAGACTCTGGTTCACCACCGGCTCGCCGGTGCGGAAGCAGTCCACGCACGGCCCCTCCTTGGCCTCGAGCTCGAGGAGCTCGAGGACGCGGACGGCGTCA
>JBEEFQ010000008.1:0-22276 GCA_041166245.1 Actinomycetota bacterium
ATGGACACCCTGATCGACGCGGCCGCTCGCCTGCGGCGGAGCCAGCCCGACCTCGTCGTCGCCATTGCAGGGGGCGGTCGGGATCGCAAGCGGCTGGAGGCACGCGCCGGGCATCTCGGTGCACCGGTGCGGTTCCTCGGGCGGGTTCCCGACGAGCAGCTGCCGGCCGCGTACGGCTGTGGCGACGTGTTCGCCATGTTGTGTCGCAACCGGTGGGCGGGTCTCGAGCAGGAGGGCTTCGGCATCGTGTTCGTCGAGGCGGCCGCGTGCGGCGTGCCGTCGGTGGCGGGCGACAGCGGTGGCGCGGCGGAGGCGGTGGCGGACGGCGAGACCGGCATCGTCGTGCGCCGGCCCGACGACGCCGAGCAGGTGGCGGACGCGCTCACGCGACTGCTCGACGACGACGAGCTGCGCACCCGCATGGGTGCGGCGGCGCGGACGCGCGCCGAGACCGAGTTCTCCTACGACGGGCTGGCGGCGCGGCTCGACGGCGCGCTGCTCGACCTGGAACGGAACTCGAGGCAATGACTCTCGGAAAACGAGAGTCATTGCCTCGAGATCAGGTGGTCCTCGCGTCGTGGGCGGGGACAGCGTTGTTCGCGGTGACGTCGGCGCTGGCAGTGTTGGTCGACAGCGCGCGCGGTGGTGCCGTTGCTGTCGATCTCGTGTTGTTCGCGGCGGGCACGGTCGCCTTCGTCGTCGCACTCGCGCGCGGCATCGGTCGCAGCCGCACCGAGCAGGTCACGCTCCCGGGCCTCTTCTTCCTCTCGGGCACCGCGCCTGCCGACGTGCGCCGCCAGCTGCTCGCCTCGGCTGCGGTGCAGACGGGTGTGGCCTTCCTCAGCGCGGGTCTTCGGCCGTACACGGCCGTCGCCTTCGGCATCCTCGTTCCTGTCTACGGCTTGGGCCTGGCCGGGCTGTGGGGGGCGACCAGAGGCACCTACGCACCCCGCGGGTAACCTCGACGCACCGTGCGGTGGGTCATCCTCCTGGTAGGTCTCGATTCAGTCGCCATTCTCGCTCTGCTCGATTGCCGCAACCGTGACGAAGATCACTTCGTCGGTGGTGTGGAGGACAAGAAGGCATGGATCAAGTGGCTCTGGGTAGCGGTGGCGACGGCCTGGTTCGGCGTGGGTTACGGCATCGTGCTGGGCTACTACTACGCCGTCGTCCGGCGGAACTCGATGCGGTACTGAGGATGGGATGACCGATCAGGCAACCGAGGAGATGGAAGTCGGGGCACCACCCGAGCGGTGCTGGGAGGTCGTGGTCGACTTCGAGCGCTACCCCGAGTGGGCGACGCGCATCAAGCAGGTCATCGTCGAGGACAGTGACGAGAACGGCCGGCCCGTGCGGGTGACCTACCGCGCGGGGGCCATGGGTCGAAGCACGCAGTACACGTTGCGCTACGACTACTCGGACGAGCCCCGTCAATTGTCCTGGGTGCTGGAGAAGGGCGACGTCATGCGCAAGCTCGACGGCAGCTACGTCTTCGACGCGGTCGACGGCGATCGCACCTCGGTCACGTACCACCTGGAGGCGGAGTTGGTCCTGCCCCTCCCGGGGTTCATCAAGGGCCGGGCCCGGTCGTTCATCCTCCACACCGCGCTGCGGGAGCTGAAAGCCCGGGTCGAGACGTGAGCGCGGCGTTCGAAGGGCCGCGCATCCTGCTGTTCACGGGCAAGGGCGGGGTGGGCAAGACCACCGTCGCCGCGTCCACGGCGCTGAAGGCGGCCGAATCGGGTCTACGCACCGTCGTGCTGTCCACCGATCCCGCCCACTCGCTGTCGGATTCCTTCGCCACGCCCCTCGCGTCGGTGCCCACGCCCATCAGCCCCAACCTGTGGGGCCAGCAGCTCGACGCCACCGAGCGCATGGAGGAGGTCTGGGCCGAGATCCAGTCCTACGTCATGGAGGTGCTCGGCTGGGCGGGCGTCGACGCCATCGAGGCCGAGGAGCTGTCGGTCGTCCCGGGCCTCGACGAGATCTTCGGGCTCACCGACATCAAGGCCTACGCGGAGTCGGGCCGGTGGGACCTCGTCGTCGTGGACTGCGCGCCCACGGCCGAGACCATCAGGTTCCTGTCGCTGCCCGACATCCTCTCGTGGTACATGCAGCGCATCTTCCCGGCCGAGCGCAAGCTGGCGCGCATGGTGCGGCCAGTGCTGTCGCGCATGACGCACCTGCCGATCCCCGGCGACGACGTGTTCGCCGCGACCCGCCGCTTCTACGACCGGCTCGACGGTGTGCGCGAGCTGCTCACCGACGCCGATCGCACCAGCGTGCGTCTCGTCGTCAACCCCGAGCGCATGGTGATTGCCGAGGCTCGCCGAACCGCGACCTACCTCGCCCTGTTCGGGTACTCGGTCGACGCGGTGGTGGCCAACCGCCTCTTGCCCGATGCCATCACCGACCCGTGGTTCAAGGCGTGGAAGGAGACCCACGCCGAGCACCTGGCGGCCATCGAAACCGGCTTCGCGCCGGTGCCGGTGCTCAAGGCCAACCTGGCGGCCGACGAGCTGGTGGGCATCGACCGCCTGCGTGCCTTCGGCGAGGTGCTCTACGGCGACGCCGATCCGGCCGGGCGCCTGCACGACGGTGCGTCGCTGCGCATCACCAAGGACGGCGACGACCACGTGCTGGCCCTCCCGCTGCCGTTCGTCGACCGCGACGACCTCGAGGTCGGCCGCCATGACGACGAGCTGCTGGTGCGGGTGGGCCCGCACCGCCGCGCCATCGTGCTGCCCGACTCGCTCAAACGCAGGCAGGTCACCGGTGCCAAGCTCGAAGGTGAGTGGCTCGAGGTCCGGTTCGCCAAAAAGGAGAACGCTCAGTGACAGAAGAGGAGCGCAACGAGAAGGCGAGAATCGCCCTGGAGCACATGCAGCAGGCCGCGCTGCAGATGATCGCCGCCGCGCGCGCCGTGCTCGACATCGCCGAAGAGATGGTGAAGGACCCTGCGCCGCTGATCGCAGCCGCGGCGGCGACGGCCGAGGCCGCCGCCACCACCGGCGCCCGCATCGTCGACCCCACCCGAGCGTCCGCGCCGGATCAGCCGATCCCGGAGCCCCGCGTCCAGCACATCCGGGTCTCCTAGTTGGCTCCTCTCTCCCGCGCCTTCGTGCGGGAGCTGGCGGGGGTCCGTGGCCCGGGCCCCATCGTGTCGCTCTACCTCGACGTCGACGGTCGCCGGCACCTGCGACCCGCCGACTACGAAGCGGTGTTCGAGCGCATGGCGAAGCCGCACATCGAGCCGTCGGCGCGCGACCTGGTCAAGCGGCTCGAGCAGGTGCGGTCATGGGTCAAGGCCGGGTTCGACCGCTCGCACGTGCGCGGCGTCGCCGTCTTCTGCGGTGTGGGCGTGTGGGAGACCGTCGAGCTGCCGGTGCCGGTGCGCAGCCAGCTCGTCGTCAACGACACACCGCACGTGGCTCAGCTCGAGGCCGTGCTCGACAGCCACGAGCGCATCGGCGTGCTCCTCGCCGATCGCCAGCACGCGCGCATGTTCGTGCTCGAGCTCGGCGAGATGCTCGACCGCACCGAGCTGTTCGACCAGCTCCCGCGCCACGAGGACGACGGTGGCGACCGCCGTCGCGACCAGCTCCAGGACCATCAGGCCGCGGCCGCACAGCAGCACCTGAAGCGGGCGGCGGAAGCGGCGTTCGCGGCGTGGCAGGAGCAGCGTTACGAGCATCTGGTGCTGTGCGTCCCCGAGGAGCTCGACGGTGAGGTGCGACGCGTCCTGCATTCCTATCTGCAGAAGCGGGTGGCGGCCCGCCTGAGCCTTCCCCCGACATCGTCCGAAGCCGACATTCGCAACGCGGTGGCCGAGGTGGAGCAGCAGATCGAACGGGAGCGCAAGGCCGAGCTCGTGCACCGGCTGCGCGTCGCCCACGCGTCGGGGAACGCGGGCCTGGCCGGGCTCGAGACCGTGCTGCCCGCCCTCGGTGACCGCCGCGTCGGCACGCTCCTCGTGTCCCTCGGCTACGAGGCGCCGGGCTGGCGCTGCTCCACGTGCGAGCACCTGGCGGCTCGGGGTCCTCGCTGTCCCACCTGCGAGGCGACGATGACCAAGGTCGATGACGTCGTGGAGGAAGCCATCGAGGAGGCGCTCAACCAGGACTGCCAGGTCGAGGTGTGTGACGGCGACGCCGACCTGGATGTCCTCGGGCGCATCGGCGCGCTGCTGCGGTTCTGATGACTGCGTCCATTGGCGTGGACGTGGGCGGCACCAAGGTGCTCGGCGTGCTGACGGCGAGCGGCGGCGAGGTGCTGGCCGAGGAGCGCACGCCGACACCGGCGGGGGGCGATGCCATCCTCGACGCCGTCATCAGCGTCACCGAGAAGCTGCGGAGCGGCAACGACACCACGCTCGTCGGCGTGGGGATGCCGGGCCTGGTCGACAACGAGGGCGTGCTCCGGTTCGCTCCCAACCTGCCGGGCGTGGTGGACCTGGCCGTGCGCTCCACCATGCAGGACCGCATCCCGGGGACGACGGTGCGGGTCGAGAACGACGCCACCTGCGCGGTGTGGGGCGAACGGGTGCTCGGTGCGGCGCGCGGCATCGACCACGTGCTGCTGGTGACGCTCGGCACCGGCATCGGCGGCGGCATCGTGTCGGACGGACGCCTGCTGCGCGGCGCCAACGGGTTCGCGGGCGAGATCGGCCACATGATCGTCAACCCGCACGGGCCGCCGTGCCGGTGCGGGCAGCGCGGCTGTTGGGAGCGCTACGCGTCGGGAAGCGGGCTCGGTCGTATCGCGCGGGAGGCGGCCAACGCGGGCCAGGCCGATCGGGTCATGGAGCTGGCGGGCGGCGACCCCGAGGACGTGAAGGGCGAGCATGTGACCCAGGCCGCGGCCGAGGGCGACGCCGAGGCGGCGGAGATCTTCAACCGCTTCGCCTGGTGGCTGGCGTTGGGTCTGGCCAACCTGGCCAACATCCACGACCCGTCCGTGTTCGTGCTCGGCGGCGGGCTCATCGAGGCGGGCGAGGTGCTCATGGCGCCGACCCGCGTCGCCTTCGCCGGGCTGGTGGAGGGCGCCGAGCACCGCCCGCCGGTGGAGATCGTCCCCGCCCAGCTGGGCGAGCACGCGGGCGCCATCGGCGCCGCCGCCCTGCATTGGTGACGGCGTGACCGTGCGGATCGGCACCACGCTGCCGCAGTTCCGCGCCGACGCCGAGGTGGCCATCGCCGCCGCCCAGCGGGTCGAGGCCCTCGGGCTCGACGGCGTGTTCGTGTTCGACCACCTCTGGCCCATCGGCAACCCCGACGGGACGGTGTTGCACTCCCAAACCCTGCTCGGCGCCCTGGCCGAGGAGACGACGCGCGTGCGGGTCGGCACACTGGTGGCGCGCGTCGGCCTCATGCCCGACGCGGTGCTGATCAACACGCTGGCGTCGGCTGCCCATATCGCCGGACGTGGCCGCACCATCGCCGGCATCGGCACCGGTGACGCGCTCAGCAAGCCGGAGAACCTGGCGTTCGGCGTCGACTTCGAGTCGGTCTCGGCGCGCGTGGCGGCGGTGGGCCGGGTGTGCAGGGCGCTGCGAGAGCGGGGCGTCACCACGTGGGCGGGCGGGCGCTCGCCCGAGCTGCGTCAGGTGGCGGCCGACGACGCCGACGCCCTCAACATCTGGGGCGCGAGCCCGGCCGAGGTCGTCGCCGAGATCGAGGACCTGGGCCGACGGGCCGGGGGCCGGGAGGTGGCGACGACGTGGGGCGGACAGGTCCTCGTCGGCCGCACCGACACCGATGTGGCCGCCAAGCTCGAGCGCTACGGGGAGCGACGCCACCTCGTGCATGGCACTGTCACCCAGGTCGCGCAGCACTTCGACGCCCTGGGCGAGGCGGGTGTGACGTTTGCCGTGTGCGCGCCGCTCGATGTGCACGACGACCCCGACGCGTACGAAACCCTTGCCGAGGTGAAACAGGCCATCACCTAAATCCCTGGCCGAGGTCCGCAAGGGCTGGTCCCCTAAAACCCTGGCCGAGGCCCAACAGGCCCTCACCTAGGCTTGGCATATGGAGTTCAGGAGGATCACGTCCCTGCCGCCGTACGCGCTGGGCGTCATCGACGCCCTCAAGAAAGAGGCGCGCCGGGCAGGCGCAGACGTGATCGACCTGGCATTCGGGAACCCCGACATCCCCTCGCCCGACATCGCGGTCGAGAAGCTGAGCGAGGCGGCCCGCAACCCCCGGAACCACCGCTACTCGGTGAGCCGGGGCATCCCCAACCTGCGCAAGGCCATGGCCGATCGCTACCTCACCAAGTGGGGCGTGGAGCTCGACCCCGAGACCGAGGTCATCTCGACCATCGGCGCCAAGGAGGGGCTGTCGCACCTCATGTGGGTGCTGCTCGGGCCGGGTGACAGCTGCTTCGTGCCGTCGCCGTCGTACCCCATCCACATCTACGCGCCGCTCTTCGCGGGCGCCGACGTGCAGCAGATCCGCCTCGGGCCTGGGGAGAACTTCTTCGAGAACATGCTGGCGGCGTGGGAAGAGCAGTGGCCCAAGCCCCGGGTGATCGTGCTCTCGTTCCCCCACAACCCCACCACCACCTGCGTCGACCTGGCGTTCATGCAGCGGATGGTGGACTTCGCCCGCGAGCACGAGGTCCTGCTCGTGCACGACTTCGCTTATTCCGACACGGCGTTCGACGGTTACCAGCCGCCGTCGATCCTGCAGGTGCCCGGGGCCAAGGACGTCGCTGTGGAGCTGTACACGCTGACCAAGTCGTTTTCAATGGCGGGGTGGCGGGTCGGATTCCTGTGTGGCAACGCCGAGGTCGTCGCCGCGCTGGCCAAGCTCAAGGGCTACCTCGACTACGGCACGTTCCAGCCCATCCAGATCGCGGCCACCGTCACGCTCAACGAAGCCGGGGAGTACCCCAAGGAAGTCAACGAGATCTACCAGGCCCGGCGCGACACGCTGTGCGACGGGCTCGTCCGCATCGGGTGGGAGGTCGAGCGGCCCAAGGGCACCATGTTCCTCTGGGCGCCGATCCCACCGGCCTACGCGGAGCTGAACTCCATGGAGTTCTCCTCGTTCCTCGTCAAGGAGGCCGCGGTCGCCGTCTCCCCGGGCGCAGGCTTCGGCCCCGGCGGCGAGGGCTACGTGCGCTTCGCCCTGATCGAGAACGAACAGCGCATCAGCCAGGCCGTGCGCAACATCAAGAAGGCCCTCCCCAAGCTCGTCTGAACCCCCCATTGCGAACTCGGCCGTAAATCGCGCCGGATTCCGGCGCGATTTACGGCCCGGTTCGAAAATCAGGGATTGGTGTCTCCCGTCAGGCCGCCGAGGCAGAAGGCGACGGCGGCGTCGGCCACGTCGTCGGTCGGTTCGCCGCGCTCCATGACGAAGGCGCGGGCGAGGTGGTTGGTGACGCCGAGGATGGCGTGGGTGAGCACGAGGGGGTCCGCGTCGCGGATGCGTCCGGCGACGATGCCTTCCTTCACGTGGGGGACGACATCGGCGATGGCGACCTCCTGGCCCCGGCGCAGGGTGGGGGCGAACCGTTCCTCGGTGGCCGCGAACTGGAACAGGGTGATGAGGCGGCGGTTGGCGGCCAGCCACGCGAGCGACGATCGGATGCCGAGCTCGATACGGCGGACGGGGTCGGTCTCGTCGCCGATGGCCTGCTGCTGGGACCGGCGCAGGTCGTGCTGGGCCTCACGGAGGATCTCGACCAGCAGCTCCTCCTTCGACTGGAAGTACCAGTAGAAGACGCCCTTGCCGACGCCGAGGCCCTGCACGATCTCGGCGACCGACGTCGGGTGATAGCCGTTGTCGGCGAACAGCCCGGTGGCGTGGTCCATCAGCTGGCGGCGCCGTTCCTTGCCGCGGCTGGTGAGGCGTCTGTTCATCTCGGACGTGACGGTAAATCTGCTTGACCGCCCGGTCAAGAAACACGGGAGGGGGGTCGCGGGGATAGGGTCTCGCCGCGATGGCCTACTGGGTGGTCAAGGGGATCCTCACCCCGATTCTGCGCTTCCTCTTCCGGATCCGGGTCGAGGGCTTGGAGCACGTGCCCAAGAAGGGGCGCTGCATCCTCGCCGGCAACCACATCTCCTTCAGCGACTCGATCTTCCTCCCGCTTGTCATGAGGCGCCGGGTCACGTTCGTGGCCAAGGCCGAGTACTTCGACGATCCCAAGACGGCGTGGTTCTTCCGGGCCGTCGGGCAGATCCCCATCAAGCGCGGGGGCGGCTCGGCGTCGCAGCGGGCGCTCGACTCGGCGCGGGAGGTGCTCGACGGCGAAGGCCTGTTCGGCATCTATCCCGAAGGCACGCGCTCGCCCGACGGCAAGCTCTACAAGGGCCACACCGGCGTGGCCCGTCTCGCCATGCAGACCCGTGCACCGGTGATCGCGGTCGCCATGATCGGCACCAGGGAGGCCCAGCCCATCGGCCAGGTCAAGCCCAACTTCTTCATGCCGATCACGGTGCGCTTCTCCAAGCCCCTGACGTTCGAGCGCTACGCCGACCGGGCCGACGATCCGCTCGTGCTGCGCCAGATCACCGACGAGATCATGTTCGAGCTGCGCGAGCAGTCCGGCCAGGAGTACGTGAACAGCTACGCCAAGCGCAAGGACCAGGAGTCGGCCGAGGTGCCGGAGCCGGCTCGCATCACCTCGGCGACGCCCGAGCCCGCCCCCGTTCCAGCCTGAGCAACAACCACGTAACAGTTCGTTCACGCCGAGCATTTACGCTGGTGCCCGTGGCCACCTTCGTCGTCCGCGTATGGATGCCCGACCGCCCCGGTGTCCTTGGGGCGGTGGCGAGCCGGGTCGGCGCAGTGCGGGGCGACGTGGTGGGCATCGACATCCTCGAGCGGGGCGCGGGTCGCGCCATCGACGAATTGGTGGTGGACCTCCCCGGCGAGGATCTCGTTCCCCTGCTCATCGCCGAGATCAGCCAGGTCGACGGCGTCGACGTCGAGGATGTTCGGCCCGCGCTCGGCCTGCCCGACCCCCGTTTGGCCGCCCTCGAGGCGGCGGCCCTCATCGTCGAGGAACAGACACCCGAGGGACTCCTCGCCACGATTGTTCGACATGTCAAGGCCGACTTCGAGGGGGACTGGGCCGTGGTGATCCGCTCCGACGCGCCCACCGCGCTGGCGTCCGCGGGCGAGGCGCCCGACACGGCGTGGCTCAACGCCTTCGTCGACGGCAGCCGCTCGTCCGACGTGCTGGCCGCGGGCGAGGGCGGGCCCGACGAACTGGCGTGGTCGTCCCTGCCCGCCGGCGGGCTGTCGTTGGTGATCGGCCGCCAGGGCCGCCCCTTCCGGGCGCGCGAGCGGCAGCAGCTGGCCGCCCTGGCCCGCATCGCCGACCGGCGATGGGTCGAGGTCGCGCCCACGCCCGTCCCGTAGCGCTCAGCTCGCGGCCCAGCCCCTCGAGCGTTCGACGGCGCGGAGCCAGCCCGTGTGGCGGGCGTCGGCACCGGCCTGGGTGGTGGCGGGGGAGAACTCGGCGTCGAGGGCCCAGTGGGTGGCGAGTTCGTCGAGCGACGACCACACGCCCTCGGCCAGGCCGGCCAGGTAGGCGGCGCCGAGCGCCGTCGTCTCCTGCACGCGCGGCCGGCTCACCGTCACTTGGAGCTGGTCGGCCTGCAACTGCATGAGCAAGTCGTTCGACGACGCGCCGCCGTCGGCGCGGAGCGCCTTCACCTCCCGGCCGCTCGCGCCGCACATGGCGTCGATGACGTCCCGGGTCTGGAAGCACATCGCCTCGAGCACGGCGCGCGCCAGATGAGCGCGGCCCGTGCCGCGCGAGAGGCCGACGATCGTGCCGCGCGCGTACGGGTCCCACCACGGGCTGCCGAGGCCGGTGAAGGCGGGCACGACGTAGACGCCCTCGGTGTCGGGCACCGACGCGGCGAGGGCCTCGGTCTCGGCCGCGTCCTCGATGACACCCAGGCCGTCACGCAGCCACTGCACCGCCGCGCCGGTGACGAAGATGGCCCCTTCGAGCGCGTAGGCGACATCGCCGGAGGCGAGCTCCCACGCGACCGATGTGAGCAGCCCCTCCGACGGCGGCGGGCACTCCGTACCGACGTTCATCAACACGAAGCTGCCGGTGCCGTAGGTGTTCTTGGTCGTGCCCGGCTCGAAGCAGGCCTGGCCGAAGAGGGCGGACTGCTGGTCGCCGGCGATGCCGCTCACCGGGATGCCGTCGGTCGTCGTGCCGAACCGTCCGCTCGACGGCCGGACCTCGGGGAGGCAGGACGCCGGGACCCCCAGCAGGTCGCACAGCTCGTCGGACCACGCGCGCGACCGAATGTCGTAGAGCAGGGTGCGGCTGGCGTTGCTCGGGTCTGTGGCGTGGATGGCACCGTCCGTCAGCTTCCACAGGACCCACGAGTCGACGGTGCCGAACGCCAGGTCGGGCCCCGCGTCCACGCCGCCCTCGGTCAGCAGCCATTCGAGCTTGGTGCCGGAGAAATAGGGGTCGAGGACGAGTCCGGTGGTCCCGCGGACGAGATCGAGGTGGCCGGCAGCGCGGAGTTCGTCGCAGCGAGCCGCGGTGCGCCGGTCCTGCCACACGATTGCCCGATGCAGGGGCTCGCCCGTGCGCCGGTCCCAGACGACGGTCGTCTCCCGCTGGTTGGTGATCCCGATGGCGGCGACGGGCTGGTCGAGGCGGTCCCGCAGCTCGGCGAGGGTGCCCTCGACCGCGGCCCAGATCTCATCGGCGTCGTGCTCCACCCACCCGGGCTGAGGGAAGTACTGGGGGAACTCCCGATAGGCCCAGCCCGCGGGCTGGCCCTTCTCGTCGACGGCGAACGCTCGCACGCCGGTGGTGCCTGCGTCGACGGCGATCACGACGGCCACGGCGGGGGACCGTAGTCAGAAAACCGCCAACTCTTCCCCGACCGGGCCGGGTTTACGCCTGGAAACCGGCGGGCACGCCTCTACCAGCGACGATCACTTTCCGGCGAGGAGGAACACCATGTACATCGGCATCGGCACCCTGGTTCTCATCATCCTGCTCATCCTGCTCCTCACCTAGGACCACGAGCTCGGGACCCCTCCCTGCAGCGCCCGGGCGAAGGCAGCAGCGGGAGGGACAAAAAGGACGAGGGCGGCCCGCCGGGCCGCCCTCGTGCGCGTGTGCACAAATGCGAACCTTCGCGAACGCCCTCTGACCAGGGGTTTCGCGCGGGGAGGACCGTTGCGCCGATGTAATTACGGTGCTGTAATTGGTGCTCCTGCGACGACATCTCGCGTAGGATCGTTGGGCCGACCACAACATCTTGTGTTTTGAGAAAGATGTGATTCGCAGATGTGATCGTGGATCGGCCCCAGGACAGGAGGACGGCACGCATGGCCATTGCCCCGGAGCGCATGGGGATCGGGATCCGCCGCCAGTTCACGACCGAAGGGGTCCACCCCTACGAGACCGTGGAGTGGCAGCGACGGGACGCCCGCATCACCAACTACCGGGACGGCACCGTGGCCTTCGAGCAGCTCGACGTCGAGGTGCCCTCGACCTGGAGCGTCAACGCCACCAACATCCTCGCCCAGAAGTACTTCCGGGGAACGCTCGGCACCCACGAGCGGGAGACCTCGCTCAAGCAGGTGGCCGACCGCGTGGTCGACACCATCACCGCGTGGGGGCTGAAGGACGGCTACTTCCTCGACGACGCCGAGGCCCAGGTCTTCAGTGACGAGCTCAAGTACCTGATCATCCACCAGAAGGCGGCGTTCAACTCGCCCGTCTGGTTCAACATCGGCGTCAAGGACACGCCCCAGCAGGCGTCGGCCTGCTTCATCCTCTCGGTCGACGACAAGATGCGCTCGATCCTCAACTGGTACGTCGAGGAGGGCACGATCTTCAAGGGCGGGTCGGGCGCCGGCACCAACCTGTCCCGCATCCGCAGCTCGGTCGAGCTGCTCGAGGGCGGCGGCACCGCGTCTGGTCCCGTCAGCTTCATGCGCGGCGCCGACGCGTCGGCCGGCACCATCAAGTCGGGAGGCAAGACCCGGCGCGCCGCCAAGATGGTCATCCTCAACGTCGACCACCCCGACATCGAGGACTTCATCTGGTGCAAGGCCCTCGAGGAGCGCAAGGCGCGCGTGCTGCGCGACGCCGGCTTCGACATGGACCTCGACGGCAAGGACAGCCACTCGCTCCAGTACCAGAACGCCAACAACTCGGTGCGGGTGAGCGACGAGTTCATGCAGGCCGTGGTCGACGACGCCAACTGGGACCTCATCGCCGTCACACACGACGAGGTCGTCAAGACGGTCAAGGCGCGCGAGCTGTTCCGCCAGATCGCCACCGCGGCGTGGGAGTGCGCCGACCCCGGTATGCAGTTCGACACGACCATCAACAAGTGGCACACCGCGGCCACCACCGGGCGCATCAACGCGTCCAACCCGTGCAGCGAGTACATGCACCTCGACAACAGCGCGTGCAACCTGGCCAGTCTCAACCTGCTCACGTTCCACCACGAAGACGACGTGTTCGACGTGCCCGCGTTCAAGGCCGCGGTCGAGGTCGTGTTCACCGCCCAGGAGATCCTCGTCGGCAACGCCGACTACCCCACGGAACCCATCGCCGAGACGTCGCGCCGGTTCCGTCAGCTCGGCCTGGGCTACGCCAACCTCGGCGCCCTGCTCATGGCCCTCGGCCTGCCGTATGACTCCGACGAGGGCCGGGCCATGGCCGCGGCCATCACCGCGCTCATGACGGGTCACGCCTATGCGACCTCCGGCCGCACCGCGGCGCGGATGGGGCCGTTCGCGGGCTACAGCGAGAACGCCGAGCACATGAACCGCGTGCTGCGCATGCACCGTGACGAGGTGGCCACCATCGACGAGGAGCTCGTCGCCACCGACCTGCTGTCCGCTGCGCAGGAGGCGTGGGAAGAGTCCGTCGTCCTCGGCGAGCAGTACGGCATGCGCAACTCCCAGGCCACCGTGCTCGCGCCCACCGGCACCATCGGGCTGCTCATGGACTGCGACACCACTGGCATCGAGCCCGACCTCGGCCTGGTCAAGATGAAGAAGCTGGTGGGCGGAGGCACCATGTCGATCGTCAACCAGACAGTGCCCCGTGCCCTGCGCCGGCTCGACTACTCCACCGACCAGATCGCCGACATCGTCGCCTACATCGACGAGCACAAGTCGATCCTCGGCGCACCGCACCTCACCAGCGAGCACATGGGCGTGTTCGCCTGCTCGATGGGCGACAACACCATCCACTACCTCGGCCACGTGAAGATGATGGCGGCCGTGCAGCCGTGGATCAGCGGCGCCATCTCCAAGACTGTGAACATGCCCGCCGACGTCACCATCGAGGACGTCGAGCAGCTGCACATCGACGCGTGGCGGATGGGCGTCAAGGCCGTCGCCATCTACCGCGACAACTGCAAGGTGGCCCAGCCCCTCGCCACGGCGAAGAAGGGTGACCGCGACAAGCAGCAGGACGCGCCATCGGGTGCGGTGAGCGCGGATGCCGAGCTGGCCAAGAAGGTCGCCGAGCTGGAGAAGGCTCTGGAGATCCAGACCGTCGTCGTCAAGCAGCCGGTCCGGGAGCGCTTGCCCAAGCGCCGCAAGGGTTCCACCTTCAAGTTCCGGGTGGCCGACTGCGAGGGCTACGTGACGGTCGGGGAGTACGAAGACGGCCGCCCCGGCGAGATCTTCCTCAAGGTGTCGAAGCAGGGCTCCACCCTGGCCGGCATCATGGACGCCTTTTCCATCTCGATCTCACTCGGGTTGCAGCACGGGGTGCCGCTGCGCACCTACGTCGAGAAGTACTCCAACATGCGCTTCGAGCCTGCGGGCATGACCGACGACGCCGAGCTGCGCATCGCGTCGTCGATCCTCGACTACGTGTTCCGGCGCCTGGCCGTCGACTACCTGCCGCTCGAGGACCGCCAGGAGCTCGGCATCCTCACCACCGACGAGCGCATGCAGCCCACCCTGCCGGGCGTCGAGGAGGAAGCCACGCCGAGCGTGGGCGTGGTGGCGGTCGACCGGCCCACCACCCATCCCACCCCCGAGGTGCCGCACTCCGACGCCCCGTTCTGCATGCAGTGCGGCGTCCAGATGCAGCGCGCCGGCAGTTGCCACGCCTGCCCCAGCTGCGGCACCACCTCCGGCTGCTCGTAGCCGGCCCCAAACCCCCTTCGTCTCGAGGAAATAGCGTACGGAATCCGTACGCCATTTCCTCGAGACCGGCGCCGCTTAGCGCGTGAGCAGCTCGGGGGCGTGGCGCGCGGCCCACTCGGGCCACGACACCGGGGGGCTGCCGCTCAGTTGGTCGGTGAACTGGCCAAGGAGCCAGCGCCGGTAGGCGAGAGGACCGGGCGGCGTCTTGAGGGTGAGCAGGAAGTCGCCCTGTGCGCAGTAGTCGTCGGCCTCGTCGAGCATGACGGCCAGAGCGGCCGATGCCAGGCCCGCCTCCTGGGGCACGCGGTAGCGGAGGTCGATCGACTCCTCGCCGCGCTCGACGGCATCGGCCAGCTCGTCCTGCTGCAACTGGGTGAAGCCCGAGAAGCGCTCGCTGAGGGCGGCCTGCAGCGCGAGCAGCCGTTCGGGCACGTCCTGATGCGGGCCTTCCTGACCGGCCGCCAGGTGGTCGAACTCCCGAGCCAGCTCGTCGAAGTGCTCGGTCGCCGCGGCCTGCAACGGCACGGGGAGGCCCAGCAGCTGCACCTCGCGGAGCTCGCTCACGCGGCCAGACGACCGCTCGGTTCGTCGGTCGCGTCGTCCCAGGCTCCGAGGGCCTCGAAGGCGTCCAGGTCCACGACCACGGGGAGGTGGTCGTGGCCGCTGTCGTCCGCCTGGATCCTGGTCGTCAGCTCGACCCACACGACCTTGCCGTCGCTGCGGGCATCGGCGCCCCAATCCGACGCCAGGGCCGCGACGAGATGCAGGCCCCGGCCGGTGGCTGACTGGAGGCTGTGGCGCCGGAGCTGGGGGAGGTTGTGGCTCTTGTCAGTCACCTCGATGCGGATGCGGTCGCTGACCTGTCGCACCGTCACCTCGAGCCTGGTGCGGGCGTGGAGCACGGCGTTGGTGATGAGCTCCGACGCGATGAGCACGGCGTCCTCGGCCACATCGCCGTAGCCCCACCCCTCGACCGTCTCACGCACGAACTGGCGTCCGGCGCCGACGTCGGCCCGCGTGCCCGCCAACGGAATCTCGACCTCGTCGCCGTTCACCGTTACGGCCTTCCTTTTTCTTGCTGGTCCCCGGGGGGAACGTAGCCGGTGCGGGGACCCACGGCTTCCGTCAGGCGATGGTGAACGCCTTGTCGAGGCCCGTGAGCTCGAGCAGCTTGGCCACCCGGGGGCGGACGTCGGTCAGGGTCACGTCGCCCCCCACGTCGCGGAAGCGCTTGAGGGCGGCCACGAGGGCACCGAGGCCGGTGGAGTCGATGAAGTCGAGCTCGCCGAGGTCGAGGATCACCCGCTCACCGCCCGCGTCCCTGACGTCGGTGACCGCCGACCTGAACACGTCGATGGTGCCGGCATCCATCTCACCGATGAGCCTGAGGCGAGGTGTCACGCCGTTGTCGTGATCCAGCTCGACTCGGAAGATGTCCACGGCAGGGGCTCCTTGCATGAAGACGCCCCCCTGCTGGAACGTGATGTGCCGCCATGCTCGCACACCGACCCGGTTCACGGCAGGTTGCGGTGCTCAGCCGCCGCGGTTGCGCCGGTCGTGCGCCCGCTGGCGCGCGTTGCGGACGAGGTCGGCGGCGATGTCGCGGAGCTTGCGGTTCTGCCGCATGGACGCGGTGCGCAGGACGTCGAAGGCCTCGTCGTCCGAGTAGCCCTCGCGACTCATGAGGATGCCCTTGGCCTGCTCGATGCTTGGCAGCGTGTCCAGCTTCTCCCGCAGGTTCCCCAGCTCGTCCTGACACTCCTCCAGCTCGTTGGAACTGGCTTCGAGCGTGGCCATCGACAGGTCCTTTCCTCACGAGGGTGCGCGCCCGCCGATGCGCACCGTCGAGATACCCCCTGGCGGCAACCTCTACACGTGGTGCAGAGCCGGCCGTATTGTCCGGACATGACCGACCCGGCGCCGCTCCTCGAGAGCGCGACCACCATCGAGCTCGTGGATTGGCCCCACCAGGACGTGCCCGCCACCCTGTACCGCGCCGGTTACACCGTCGTGGGACACGAGCCCGACGGCTACAAGCTCTACGAGATCGTCGAGGAGGTCCCGGTCGATCGCGGCGACGGCCGCACCTTCCCGCTCGACGATGGCACCTTCCTCATCAGTCGCCCGCTCGACGTCATGCCGGAGGTCGTCGACATCGTGAGCGTGTTCCGGCCGCCGGCCGAGCAGCACGACCTGCTGCGCCAGGCCATCGAAGCCGGCGTCCGAGTGTTCTGGGTTCACCCAGGTGTCGACACCGCGCCCGACCTGGAGGCCATGGTCGAAGCGGCGGGCATGACCTTCGTCGACGGCGTGTCGATTGTCGACGCAGTTCGCGCCCTCGGTTAACCCTCGAGCTGGGCGAGGGCGACCGCGCCGCCGGCGGCGGCCGACGTCGCCGCGACCAGCACCAGGCGCCGCCCCCATCGCGGCATCGCGTCGCGGGCCGCGAAGGCGGCGAGCGCGTCGACGGTGTCGCACGCGATGCCGGCCACGATGACGCGCCGAGTGGCGTCCTTGTCGCCCTTGGCCGACAGCTGGAGGGCGCCGACCACGAGGTCCCTGATGCCGAAGACGCGCAACAGGAAACGCACGACTGGTTGCGACGCGGCCCGGCCGAGGTAGGTCCGGCCGATGAGCGAGGGTACGACCATGAGGCTCACGCCGAGGCCGATGCGACCGTAGGAAAGGGAGTCGAGTAGGTCGGGCTGCTGCGCGCGTTGGGCCATGGGGTCCATCATTGTCTGCGATGACCTCGACCGACGGAACGAGCGGGATCCTCGACGGACGGCTGCGGCTCGGAGCCGGCTTCCATGCCGCGGAGCGGCCCACGGTGCTGCGGGATCTGGGTGCCCTGGAACGTCACCTGGCCGCGTGGGACCGCGACGCGGTGGACGTCGAGGTCTCGGTGAAGGACCGGGACGGGCCCGAGCAGCAGATCACGCTCGAGGCCTGGCTCCCGGGGCTCCCGCCGCTGGTGGCCAAGTCGCGGGCCAAGGACATGGATCGGGCCCTGATCGAGGCCCGCAAGGACCTCATCCGCCAGATCGAGGACGAGAAGGACCGCCACAAGCCCCGGAAACCGCGCCGGACCTAGGCCCCAGTACCCGATCGCGGCGCATCCCCGGTAAGATGGAGGCGTTCGGCGTCCCGCCAGCAGCGGCGGTGGATCAGGCCTGAGCGTTGGAAAGGCAGCTGATCCGGGGAGGTTAAGTCCTCCGGCACGCCGGCGAGGAAGCTCGCTCGGCCATGTGGGCCGGGGAGCAGGCGCAGGGAACGCCGGCTCAACATATGGAGCACGACACACAGGCTCTCGAGGCCGCCGCTTGGGCGGCTGCCGAGGGGATGGCGACTGCCGAGCAGGTGGCGCTGCTGGAACGGGACAAGGGTGCGACGAGCCGCGTGTTCGAGCGCCTCCTCGACGCGACCGAGGCCAGCCTCGACGCGGTGCAGGACTCGCCCGGCCCCGAGCGGGACATGGCCATCGCCGACCTCGATGGTGAGCTCGACCGTCTCGAAGCGGCCTACGACCGGTTCGTGCCCGCGCCCGCTGCTCCGCCCAAGGCCACGGCACCGGCGGTCGACGACCTGCCCGCCCCGATGGTCACTGCCATCGGCGAGCCCGCGGGCGAGGTGCGGCTCCAGGCCTCGTGGTCGGGTGGCCAGGTGGTGGTCTGGGCGGCCGGGCCCGGCACCGATCCCGCTGGCATCGACGAGCTGGCCGACCGCCTCGAGGCCATCGGCGGACCCGCCCTCGGTTGGAGCCAGCACCGCGACGTCACCCTCCCGGGCGGCGCGCGCGCCGCGGCGCTGTCGATCCCGGTCGAGGAGGCCCTCGGCTGGCTCGTGGCCGTCGGCGGCGGCCTGGGCGGCGACGGCGTGGGCTCGAGCGTCGTCTGGCTCGGACGGGTGGCGGTCGCGGCCGTCCGCCTGGTGGCGCGCGGCGGGATCGTCCCGACATTGCGCGGCACGAAGCGGCCCGACGGGCGCGCCCTGGAGCTCGCGGTGCGGTGGTTGCCGGCCGTCATCGACGAAGCCGCGCTCAAGCCACTGGCGGCAGCCATGCCGGGTCCGGTGGCGGCGCTGGCGCAGGCCGACAGCCGAGCCGTCGCCCTCGACGTGCTGGGCGCGGTTGTGCACGCCATCGCCGCCGATGCCGCTCGCCGTATCGAGCTCCCCGCGCCGCCGCCGTCGACCCGCACCCCCTCTGCTGTGGCCGAGGCGGTGCTGACCCGGCTGGACGGATCGACGTTCGAGGCACCGGTCGCCGCGGGCGCCGAGGTGTCGAAGCGGCTGGATCGCTGGGCCAAGGCCGTCACCAGCTCGGGGCGCACCAGGCTCGTGGTCCAGCTCGACCCTCCGGACAGAGGCGACGCGTGGTTCTTGCAGGTCCTCGGGCCCGGGGCGCGCGGTGGACTGTTGCCGATCGAGCAGGCGCTGGCCGACAGCAAGGCCACCAAGCCGGTGGCCGACGAGCTGGCGCGCCTCGAGCGGGCCTTACCCGCCCTCTTGCGCGCCGGCGGGCTGCGTCGGGGCCAGGTGTACCTGAGCCAGGCCGAGGCCTGGGAGCTCATGACGGAGACGGGTTCCGCGCTCGAAGCGGCCGGCTTCGAGGTGCGGGTGCCCGCGCTGTCGCGGCGTAAGCCCAGCGCGGGGCTGCGCATGTTCACGGAGGCTGCGGGCGACACCGTCGTCGGCGCCCACCAGCTCAGCAACGTGCGCTGGTCGGCCGTGTTCGACGACGTCGAGCTCACCGCCGCCGACGTCGCCCGTCTCGCGGCCGAAGCGCGGCCCATCGTGAAGTCTCGGGGCAAGTGGGTGGAGCTCGACCTCGTCGATCTCAAGGAAGCGGCAGCCGCCCTGGCCGAGCGGTCGGCCAAGACCCAGCTCACCGGCGCCGAGATCCTGCGTCACGCCGTCGGGCTCGAGGGATCGCCGCTCGGCGCGGTCACCGTCGAGGGCAGCGGCTGGGCCACCGACCTGCTCGACAAGGCGCGCGCCACCACCACCGAGGCCGTCGCCACCCCCGAGGGGTTCGTCGGCGAGCTGCGCGGCTACCAGGCCGAGGCGCTCGGCTGGCTCGGGTTCCTCGACGCGGTGGAGCTCGGTGGCTGTCTCGCCCTCGACATGGGCCTGGGCAAGACGCCGACGGTCCTGGCCCATGTGGCCCGCACGACGGGCAATGGCCCCACGCTCGTGATCGCGCCGCCCGCCGTCGTCGGCAACTGGGCGGCGGAGGCGGCCCGCTTCACGCCCGGTCTTCGGGTGACGGTGCACCACGGCGCCACCCGCGCGTCGGCCAAGGAGCTGCAGGCCGAGGTGGAGGGCGCGGACGTCGTCATCACCACCTACGGCACCGCAGTGCGCGACGTCGAGGCGTTGGCCGAGCAGGGGTGGGATCGCCTTGTGCTCGACGAGGCGCAGGCGATCAAGAACCCGGCCAACGACACCGCGCAGCAGCTGCGCCGCATCGGCGCCCGATCGCGGTTGGCGCTCACGGGCACACCCATCGAGAACGGCCTCGGCGACCTGTGGGCCATCCTCGACTTCACCAACCCGGGTCTGGTCGGTGCCCGCTCCACCTTCGTCGCTCAACTGTCCGGCGAGGGCGAGGCCGCACTGCGGGCCCTCAACGGGATCCTCGTGTTCCGTCGCACCAAGACGGAGCCGGTGGTCGCGGCGGAGCTGCCCGACAAGATCGACGAGCTCGACCACTGCACCATGACGCCCGAGCAGATCGGGCTCTACCAGGCGGTGCTCGACCGGCTCGTCGCCGACTCGGCCGAGGGCGCCGAGCGGGGCCAGGGCGCCATCCTCGCCGCCATCACTGCCCTCAAGCAGATCTGCAACCACCCCGCCGCCTACCAGGACGACGGCAAGCCGTTGGCGGGCCGCTCGGGCAAGCTGGCCCGGCTCGAGGAGATCGTCGAGGCGGTGTTCGCGGCCGACGAACGGGTACTGGTCTTCACCCACTTCGCGGAGTGGGGCAAGAAGCTGGCCGATCACCTCACCGCGGTGACGGGCGTGCCCGTGTCCTGCTACCACGGCGGACTGGCGCGTGGCGCTCGCGATCGCATGGTGGCCGAGTTCCAGGCAGGCAAAGGCGCGGGAGCGCTCGTGCTGTCGCTCAAGGCCGGCGGCACCGGGCTCAACCTCACCGCCGCCAGTCACGTCGTGCTCTACGACCGCTGGTGGAACCCTGCGGTCGAGGATCAGGCGCGCGACCGCGCCTGGCGCATCGGCCAGAAGCACCACGTGGTCGTCTCCCACCGTCTCGTGTGCCCGGGCACCGTCGACGAGCGGGTCGAGGAGGTCGTCGCCGGCAAGCGCCACATCGCCGATCTGGTGCTGCCCAAGTCGAGCTCGCTGTCCGACCTCGACGCCGACCAGTTGCGCGTCGCACTGGGCCTGCGTTCCGACACCCTGCTGACGGAGGGCGAGTGATGGCTGACGGGAACGGGAACTCGAACCAGCAGCGCCGGCGCAGCAACCAGAACCGTCGCCGGCGCAACGCCAAGAACAAGCAGAAGCAGCAGCGCTTCGATCTGTGGCGTCCGGTGACGTCGCTGGAGGACCCGGAGCCGATCAGGCCCGCGGCCGATCCGACCGCGCTGCTCCGGTCCCTCGGCGACCCGCCCCTGCAGGGGCAGGGCCAGGTGGCCGGTCACTACGTCGCCGCGGTCGTGGAGCGCGCGGCAGGGCTCGCCACTGCGCTGGCCGCTGCCGCCGGTCTGCTCGACACCGACGAGTAGCGCGCTCAGCTCTGCGGGAGCGCAGGTCGTCCGTACTGTCGCGCGTAGACGACGAGCGCGACGGTGATCGCCTTCATCACCACGTAGCTCCCACCGACGGCGACGAAGCTGATGAGCACGATGGCCGGGCGCAGACCGACGACGCCGTTCCAGAGGGCGTCGGGCCTGACGACAGCGTCCCAGCTGTTGAGGCGGTCGAAGCGTCCGAGGTGGATGCCGACGGCGCACAGTGTGTGCAGCCCCAGCTCGACGGGTGCCACCCATCGCGCTCGCCCCGTCCGCCGCAGGTAGCGGCCCAGGAGCAGCAGCGAGAGCACGTAGGCCTCGAAGCCGACGAGGAAGAAGGCGGCGTACTGGGGGATCAGGGCGAGCGACACGACGAGGTCCGACGACGTGGTGCGGGCGTCGTCGACCAGGTGGATGACGTCGGTCAGCACATACGGCGCATTGGGCAGGAAGGCGACGAACGTCCCGAGCACCAGCCACCACGCCACCGTCCTACGACCTCGGTGCAGGAACAGCAGGCACGCGAGCAGGAGGGGCACGAGCGCGAGCATGAGGTTCCACGCCATCCACTCGCTGTTGGCCGCCACCGCTTCCGCGGCGAGACGCACCACGCCGATCATGGTGCGAGTGTACGGATCGACTCACTCCTGGCAACTGCGGGGGTGCCGAGCGTGACCTCCCCGAAACGGCGAGATTTCTTCGAGAAATCGCTTGTGCTGCAAGGGAAGTGGCGCTAAAATTACATCGTTGTAATTCTCACTTCCCCCCGTGAGAAGCTCCGGACATCGGAGAGGTGCCTGGGATGGGCGAGTCGCTCGCAGACCTGCGCTCGGCGGTGGAGGCCTTTGCCTCCCGCTTCGACGCGCGTCTGCTGCCTGCTGCTGACGCGTCGCGTTTGCTGACCGACGCCACCGCGCTGAGGAACATCGCCGCGACGATCGAAGCGCTGCTGTCGGCCCGGGTCACGGAGTGCGGCAGGTGGAAGGGTGACGGGTCGCGCTCGCCTGCGGAGTACATCGCCAAGCAGACGGGCGTGTCGGTGGGCGCGGCGATCGACGCCCTGCGCGTGGCCGAGCAGCTCGAGTCGCTGCCCGCGGTGTCCGAGGCGGCACGGCGCGGTGAGCTGTCCCCGCAGCAGGCGGCAGCGGTGACCTCGGCCGCGGCGGTGGCGCCGGCGGAGGAGCAGCGGCTGCTCGCCGACGCGGAGCGCTTGTCGCTCAAGGAGCTGGTGAGCGAGTGCGGCGCCACCCGGGCTGCCCACGTCGATGCCGAGGCCCTGCGGGCCAAGCACCGGCGCGAGCGCTTCCTGCGCACGTGGACCGATGCTGAGGGCAGAGGCCAGCTGCGTGCCCAGGGCCCGGCCGAGGCCATGGCCGCCATCGCCGCCCGCCTCGCAGCCGA
>JBEEFQ010000009.1:0-4067 GCA_041166245.1 Actinomycetota bacterium
GAGGCCGTGCCCCAGTACTCCGGCGGCCTCGGCGTCCTCGCTGGTGACCACCTCAAGTCGGCCGGCGGTCTCGGGCTGCCCCTGGTCGGCGTGGGCCTCATGTACCGCCAGGGTTACTTCCGGCAACGCCTCTCGGCCGAGGGGTGGCAGGAGGAGATGTACCCCAACCTCGATCCCCACGCCATGGCCCTCACGCCGGTGGACGGGGCGCAGGTCACGGTGGATCTGGCCGGCTCCCCGCTCGTCGCCGCGGTGTGGCGGGCCGACGTGGGCCGCACCCGGCTCTACCTGCTCGACGCCGACACCGACGACAACGAGGCCGAAGAGCGCGCCGTCACCGACCGCCTCTACGGCGGCGGCCCCGAGCACCGCATTCGCCAGGAGATCCTGCTCGGCATCGGCGGCGTGCGGGCGCTCGACGCGGTGGGCGAGCCGACCCAGGTGTTCCACACCAACGAGGGCCACGCCGGCTTCCTCGGGCTCGAGCGCATCCGGCGGCTCATCACCGGTGACGGCTTGTCGTTCGCCGAGGCCATCGAGGCGGCGCGCGCCGGCACGATGTTCACCACCCACACGCCGGTGCCGGCCGGCATCGACCGCTTCCCGCGCGAGCTCATGGAGCGCTACTTCGGGAGCTGGGTGACCGAGTGCGGCATCGAGCTCGACGAGCTCATGGCCCTCGGTCACTTCCCGAACGAGGCGCCCGACGCGCCGTTCAACATGGCGGTGATGGGCCTGCGCCTCGCCTCGCGCTCCAACGGCGTGTCCAAGCTGCACGGTGGCGTCAGCCGGCGCATGTTCCACCCCCTGTGGCCCGACGCCGACGTCGAGGAGGTGCCGATCGGATCAGTCACCAACGGCGTGCACGCCCACACGTGGGTGGCGCCCGAGATGCACGACCTGCTCGCCCGTCACATCGTCCCCGCGTGGCAGGAGGCAGGCACCGACGAGTGGGCGCGCATCGACAACGCGCCCGACGAGGAGCTGTGGCGCGTCCGTCAGCAGGCGCGGGAGCGGCTCGTCACGTTCGTGCGCCAGCGGGTGGGCGAGGAGATCCTCGATCCCAACGTTCTCACCATCGGCTTCGCCCGCCGCTTCGCCGCCTACAAGCGGGCCACGCTGCTGCTGTCCCAGCCGGAGCGACTCAAGAAGCTGCTACTCGACCCCGAGCGGCCGGTGCAGATGATCTTCGCGGGCAAGGCCCACCCCGCCGACGACCTCGGCAAGCAGATGATCAGCGAGATCGTGCAGTTCTCGCGCGACCCCGACGTGCGGTCGCGATTCACGTTCGTGCCCGACTATGACATCTCCGTCGCCCGCACCATGTACCAGGGCAGCGACGTGTGGCTGAACACGCCTCGCCGGCCCCAGGAGGCGTGCGGCACGTCAGGCGAGAAGGCCGCCCTCAACGGCGCCCTCAACCTCTCCATCCTCGACGGCTGGTGGGACGAGATGTTCGACGGCCGCAACGGCTGGGCCATCTCCTCGGCCGAGGACCTCGAGGACCTGTCACGCCGCGACTCGCTGGAGGCGGCGTCGCTCTTCGACCTGCTCGAGCACCAGGTCGTTCCCATCTACTACGACCGCGAGGACGACGACGTTCCCCGGCGCTGGATCGAGCGGGTGCGCCACTCGCTGCGCACACTCGGGCCCCAGGTCGTCGCGACCCGCATGGTGAAGGACTACGTGACCGAGATGTACGAGCCCACCGCAGGCCGCGCTGACTCCATGGCCGTCGACGCGCATGCGCCGGCGCGCGCCCTCGCGCAGTGGAAGGAGCGGGTCCGGGCCGCGTGGGACGCCGTGCGCATCGAGTCGGTCGAGTCCGACGACCACAACGGCGTCGGCGACCTCGGCGCCAGGCGCACCGTGTCGGCGGTCGTGTCGCTCGGCGGCCTGTCGAGCGACGACGTGCAGGTGGAGCTCGTCCACGGCTCGGTCGGGTTGAGCGACGAGCTCGCCGACCCCGAATGCGTGCCCATGTCGCCGTCAGGCGGCGACGGCCGGTTCACCGCAACCTTCGAGCTCGACCGCGGCGGCCGCTACGGCTACACCGTCCGCGTCGTCCCCCACCACCCCGACCTGGTGACCCCCGTCGAGCTCGGCTGCGTCGAGTGGGCCTCCTCCTAGACCCAGTTCCACGAACCCGGCCGTAAATCCGGTCGGGTTCCGGCCGGATTTACGGCCGAGTTCGTGGAGGTGGTTCAGCGGCCGCTGAAGGTGGCCTTGCCGGGGCCTAGCTCGAGGAAGGACTTGACGCCGGTCACGGCGTCCTCGGTGGCGAAGACGTCGGCGAAGAGCTCCTGCTCCAGTGACAGCCCGTCCTCGAGGGTGCCGTCGAGGCCCTCGTCGACGGCGCGCTTGGCCGCGGCCTGGGCGAGGACGGGGCCGCGCGCCAGCGTCGCCGCGAACTCCAGCGCGGTGTCGAGCAGCTCGGCCTTCGGGACCACACGATCAGCGAGTCCCCACGCCAGTGCCTCGTCGGCCGCGACCTGGCGACCGGTGAGGATCATGTCCTTGGCGCGCGACGAACCGACCAGGCGGGCGAGGCGCTGGGTGCCGCCGCCGCCGGGGATGATGCCGAGCAGGATCTCGGGCTGACCCAACTTGGCGTCGTCGGCGACGATGCGAAAGTCGCACGCCAACGCCAGCTCGCAGCCCCCGCCCAACGCGTAGCCGTTGATGGCGGCGACAGTCGCCCGGGGGATGGCAGCCAGGCGGTCCAGGGCCTCCCGGAAGTGGCCGCCGATCTCGTGTGCCTTCTCGGGTCCGGCGAACTCGGAAATCTCCGCACCGGCGGCGAAGATGCGCTCACCGCCCCACACGACGACCGCGCCGGGCGGGTCGAGGGTCAGTTGGCGGGCCACCTCGGCCAGCTCGGCCAACAGCGCGGTGGACAGAGCGTTCATCTTGGGCCGGTCCAACCGCACAAGGGCGACGCCGTCGTCGCGGCGCTCGAGGTTCACGAAGGGCATGGCCCGGGACGCTACCGGTCGAGGCCGTCGAGGATCTGCTCGGCCGCGGTGTATGGGTCGAGCTCGCGGGAGACGACCGCGTCACGCAGAGACTCGAAACCGCTGTCCCCCACCGCTTCGTAGGCCTTCTGCTCGAGCCGGTGCAGCACGATCTGGCGCAGCTCCTCGGTGAGCCGCTTGGCCCGGCGCTGCTCGAGGGTGCCGCTCTCCTCCAGGTAGGCGCGGTGCTTGGCGATGGTCGACCACAGCTCGTCGACGCCGTCGCCGTTGGCGGCGACGGTGCGCACGATGGGCGGACGCCACTCCCCCATGTTCGAGTCCATGTCCAGCATCATCCCGAGGTCGCGCTCGAGCTCGCCGACGCCGGGACGGTCGGCCTTGTTGATCACGAAGATGTCGGCCACCTCGAGCAGGCCCGCCTTGTTGGCCTGCATGGCGTCGCCCGCTCCTGGGGTCATCACGACGAGGGTCGTGTCGGCCTCGCCTGCGATCTCGACCTCCATCTGCCCCACCCCGACCGTCTCCACCAGCACGAACGGGAAGCCGGCGAAGTCGAGCACCCGGATGGCCTCGGGCGTCGCCAGCGACAGGCCACCGAGATGACCCCGAGTGGCCATGGAGCGGATGAACACGCCCGGGTCGGTGGCGTGGTCCTGCATGCGGATGCGGTCGGCGAGGAACGCGCCCCCAGTGAAGGGAGACGACGGGTCGACGGCCAGCACGCCGACCTCGTCGCCCGCCGTCCGCACCTGGCGGATGAGGCGGTCGGTGAGGGTCGACTTGCCCGCGCCCGGCGGGCCGGTGATGCCGATGGTGTAAGCGCCGCCTCCCTTCGGGAACACCAGGCGGCCCACGGCATGGGCGGGTGCGCCCCCGCGCTCGACGAGGGAGATGAGGCGCGCGACGGCGGTGCGGTCGCCCTCGGCCGCAGCCGCGGCCAGCACGTCGGGGTCGCGCCGGTTAGTGATCGCCGTAGGCGTCTTCGACGACGTCGAAATCGATGCCCTTGGCCCGCACCTCGGTGATCCCGGGGACGCGGTCACGGAGGATGCGCTCGATGCCCGCCTTGAGGGTCATCGTGGACATCGGGCA
>JBEEFQ010000010.1:0-22192 GCA_041166245.1 Actinomycetota bacterium
GGGCTCGACTTCTCGCCGACCGCACTGGCGGCCGCGGCCGACCTGTCGGCGCGCTGCGGGCTGGACATGGAGTGGATCGAGTCCGACGTGTACGACGCGGTCGAGGCGGTCGGTGGTCGCACCTTCGACGTCGTCTACAGCGGGGTCGGCGCCCTCAACTGGCTGCCCGACGTCACGACCTGGGCAAGGGTTGTGCGCGGCCTGCTGCGGCCCGGCGGCGTGCTCTACCTCTACGAGCTGCACCCGACGTGGATGATGCTCGTCGGGGACGGCAGGACCATCTGCCAGCACTCGATCAACGCGCCGTTCCAGCGGTGGGAGGACGACGAGAGCACGAGCTACGCCGACGACGCGCCGCTCGTGCACAACGTGAGCTGGGAGCGGGCCCACGCCGTCGGTGAGGTGCTGACAGCCGTTCTCGACGCGGGGCTCACCGTCGAGTTGTTCCACGAGTTCGATGTCACACCGGCACCGACGCCATGGCTCGAGTCGGGCGACGACGGTCTGCGGCGTTTTCCGGACGGCGCCTTCCGCTTCCCGCTCAGCTACTCCTTGCGGGCGCGTGCGCCGGCCTAGAAGAAGCGGGTCTCGAGCTCGAGCAACTGGTTGAAGCGCTCGCGGACCTCGGTGCGACGGCCGCGGTCCATGGCCAGGTTGACGAGCTCGTGCGGATCCTCCTGGAGGTCGTAGAGCTCGTGGTCCTGGTCGTCGAAGTCGGCGCTCTCCGGATAGAGCTTGATGTCGAGGCCGGGCTCGAGCACGTCGTTGGGAAAGCCGCCGCCGACGCCGTAGTAGCGGGCGTACTTGGTGCGGCCGTCGAAGTACCCGCGCAGCGCGTAGCGCGTCTTCTGGATGTTGGTGGTGTGGGCCGAGTCCATGGCAAAGAGCACGTGGTCGCGCACCGACGCTGACGGGTCGGCCAGCACCGGTTCGAGGGAGACGCCCTGCACTGACGGCACATCGCCCGCACCGGCGACCCCGCACACGGTCGCGGCCAGGTCGACGTGGGTTGCCAGCGCATCGGTCTGCTGGTGCACGGGCACGCCCGGGCCGCGCACATAGAGGGGCACGTGCATGATCTCGTTGTAGATGAACGGCCCCTTCGACCGGAGGCCGTGCGAGCCGCACATGTCGCCGTGGTCGGACGTGAACATGACGATGGTGTTGTCGGCCGCGCCGGACGCGTCGAGGGCGTCGAGCACGGTGCCGAGGTTGTCGTCGCCCATCTGGTGCAGCTTCACGTAGTAGTCGAGGACCCGCAGCCAGCTCTTGGTGTCCTTGGGATCGATGTAGCCCCACATGCCGTGCTGCTGGTCCCATCGCCACTGGCGCTGGGCCTCGGGCTTGGTGTGCAGGTCGTCGTCGAAGTTGGCGGGCAGGGTGTCGACCACCTCGGCGTAGTCCTCGGTGAAGGCGGGCAGCGTCTCGTCGTCCTTCCAGCGCGCCGCCTCGAGCAGTGAACGAACGAAGGACAGCTCTTCGGTATGCGTCTCCTGGTAGCCGGGTTGGTCGATGGGGAACCACATGACGTCGTGCGGGTTGACGAGGGCGACCGTGAGGAACCACGGCTCGGGGCTGGCGCCGTTCTCCCGCAGCCAGTGGGCCGCGTTCTCGGCGATGACGGGGTCGAAGTGCACGCCGGTGCCGGCCCAGCCCATGAAGTGCTTGTCATTGCCCTCCCAGTCGCTGTAGCCGAAGGCCTCCATGTCGGGCTGCGCGGCCTGGGACAGGTGCCACTTCCCGATGTAGGACGAGCGATACCCGGCCTTGCGGGTGAGGGTGCCGGTCGTCGGGGTGGCCGGGTCGAGCTCGACGTGCCACGGGTGGATGACGTTGTCCTTCACGCCGTGGCGGGGCACGTACTGGCCGGTCATGAGGCTGGCGCGCGACGGCGAGCAGGGCGAGGAGTGCGTCCAGTAGTTCGTGAACTCGAGCCCCTCGTCGAGCAGGCGCTGACGGTTGGGTAGCTCGACCGAAGACGGCAACCAGTTCCGCTGCCGTTCCTGGTCCGACACGATCAGAAGGATGTTGGGCCGCCCCGTCGCCATGTCACAGTCTGTCGCGGGGTATTACTGGACGCATGGCCAACCCGCTGTTCGCACCCTTCGACCTGGCCCGGTCGTTCGTCGGTGAGCGCCTGCGTGACGTCCTGCAAGGCGAGCGCATGCTCGAGAGCGACCTGGCCGGCACCGACGGTGACATGGGTTTGTTCGGGCCGGGCAGCGCGGTGTGGAAGGTGCACAGCGACCCGGCCATGCTCATCGGCGGCGTGCGCGCGCTCATGCTGCAGACGCTGCACCCCCTCGCCATGGCGGGCGTGGCCGAGCACTCGAACTACCGCGAGGATCCGTTCGGGCGCCTGCACCGCACCGGCGCCTTCCTCGGCGCCACCACGTTCGGCACGACCGCGGCGGCGGAGCGGGCCATCGCCCAGGTCCGTTCCATCCATCCGAGGGTTCGAGGGACAGCGCCCGACGGCCGTCAGTACGCGGCCGACGACCCGCACTTGCTGGCCTGGGTGCACGTCGCCCTCATCGACTCGCTGCTCGCCGCCTACAAGCGCTACGGCTCCACCCGCATGACCCGCGCCGAGACCGACCGCTACGTCGCCGAGTTCTCCCGCATCCCCCTCGCCCTGGGCTCCGAGCCGGTGCCGATGACGGCGGCCGAGCTGCAGGACTGGTTCGTGGTCCACCGCGCCGAGCTGTACGGGGGCCGCCAGGCCAAGGAGACAGTGCGGTACCTCCTCGCCCCGTCGGTGCCGTTGGTGATGCGGCCGCCGTTCGCGGTCGTGTCCGCCGCCGCCGTCGGCCTCCTGCCCGGCTGGGCGCGGGGCATGCTCTGGATCCCGCGAGTGCCGCTGGTGGAGAACATGGCCGTCCGTCCCGCCACCACTGCCATGGTGCGCATGCTGGGCTGGGCCCTCGGCCCGCCCCAGCTCCCCGCCCTCACCGCCGCCTGACCCACATTCTGTGTACGCAACCGCGCTGGTTCCTACAGCCGTGGTCACGCGGAACGCGAATTGGGTGGGTGATCAGGCGGTGAGGCAGGACTCCAGGCGGGCGCCTTGGAAGCCGCGCTGGAAGGCGGCCATGCGTTGCTCGCTGGAGCCGTGGGTGAAGCTCTCGGGGTCGGCGCGGCCCTGGGTGGCCTCCTGGATGCGGTCGTCGCCGACGCTGGCCGCGGCGGCGAGGCCCTCCTCCACGTCACCCGCCTCGAGGACGCCCCGCCGGTCGGCGTCGCGCCCCCACACGCCGGCCAGGCAGTCGGCCTGGAGCTCGAAGCGCACCGACGCCTCGTTGCCGCCCTGCTGACGCTCGGCGTCGAGGCGCAGCACCGTCTGCACGTGGTGGCCGAACTCGTGCGCGATCACGTAGGCCTGGGCGAAGTCACCCGGCGCGCCAAAGCGTTCGTGCAGCTCGCGGAAGAACGTGAGGTCGATGTACACCTTGTTGTCGGGCGGGCAGTAGAAGGGCCCGGTCTGCGACGACGCGAAGCCACACCCGGTCTGCGTCGCCTGGGAGAAGAGCACGAGCTTGGTCTCGGGATACTGGCGACCGTTCCGCGAGAGTTCCTCGGTCCAGAAGTCCTGCACGTCGTTGACGACGAAGCCCACGAACTGCGCCTGGTCGTCGCCTGGATCCGGGGCACCGCCCGACACCCCCGTTCCACCCGAGCCGTCGTCGCCCAGCACGTTGCCGCCCAGCAGCAGCGTGATCAGCAGGCCGATGAGACCGAGGCCGCCCCCGACGGCACCCACCGGCCCGGCGCGCATGCCTCGTCGGTCCTCGATCTGGTCGCCACCCATGCCTCGTCGCCATCGCACGAAGGCGTTCTTCCCCCCGGAACGAGGCCCGTCAACCCTTCAGGCGTGCGGCTCAGTCGACGCGAAGGCGTTCGATGTCGTCGGACGACCAGGCGCTGACGGACCCGGCAACGTCGTGCAGACGGCTCTTCCAGACCGACGGCTGTTCCTCGACCTGCGGCTCGACCTCGGGCGCGTCGCTGTCGTCGGTGTGGTCGGTGATCTCGTCGATGGTCTCGGGTACCTGTTCCTCGGCGGCATCGGGCTTGGGACGTGCCCGCAGCGGCCGGGCCGGCAGACCGCGGCGCCGCTCGGCGGCCGTGCGCCGATCCTCGCCGGCACGGCGCTCCGGACCGTCGAACACAGCCAGGGGTGATTCCGAGAGCGTGGACTGCACCTGGCGCAGGGTCTCCTCGAGTTGCTCGCGCCCTTGCCGTTCGGTGGCGAGGGCCTCGCCCAGGACGGCATCGAGCTCCTCGGCCAGTCGGTCGAGCTGGCTCGCCAGCCGTTCACGGGCGGCCCGCTCCTCGCGCAGCTCGAAGGCCAGTCGGTCGACGCGCTCGGCCAGCTCGGCCAGCTCCTCGACCACCTCGGGCTCGTCGGGTTCGGTGCCTTCGTCGTCCTCGTCGTCGCCCGCTTCGTCCACGACGAGCGCGGGCTGGTCCTCGCCGGCCAGCACCTGGCGCAGGTCGTCCCACTCGTCGGTCGTCCGCGGCTCAGCCTCAGCCTCGAGCTCGGGCTCGGGCTCGGGCTCGGGCTCGTCGGGCACGTTCGTCGTCTCGGCCTCGGGCGTCGCGGGCTCGTCGAGCGGTGCCTGGCTCACGGCGAGCCCCAGCAGCTCGGCCGCGTCCGCGCCGTCTCCCCCGTCGACCCCAGTTCGATAGGTCACGGAGATTGCATCGGCACCCCGCCGCCCACCTTGAGCCGTCAGGCACCGGCCTGATCGACTGAGCCCATGCGCAGGATCGGGCTGGCGGCGGCGGCTGCCTATATCGCGACCATCTTCGGTGCCAACTGGGCCATCGAGCGGTACGGGCCGGTGAGCGTGGGCTTCGGGCTCATGGCGCCGGCGGGCGTGTACTTCGCCGGGCTCGCCTTCAGCCTGCGCGACATCACCCAGAACACGCTCGGGCGGCGGGCCGTGCTCGTCGCCATCGGGCTGGGGGCGATCGCGTCGGCCTTCGTCGACCGCCACTTCGCGTTCGCCAGCGCCACCGCCTTCCTGGTCAGCGAGCTGGCCGACTTCGCGGTCTACACGCCCCTGCAGCGACGGGGTTGGCTCAAGGCGGTCGTGGCCAGCAACGTGGTCGGCTTCTTGCTCGACTCCGTGCTCTTCCTCTGGCTCGCCTTCGATTCGCTCGACTTCCTGCGGGGCCAGCTGGTGGGCAAGGCATGGATGACGGCTGGCTTCGTCGCCCTGCTGGTGCCGTTCAGGCGCTCGGCGCTCGCTCCCGACGGGCCACGGCCGTCGTGACGATGCCGCCCCGCACGTGCTGGGTGATGGTGACCTGCACCCAGCGTGCTTCGGTGGCGTCGAACACGTCGGTCGCGATCGTCGCCGCCAGCGCCTCGACGAAGGCACCCTCGTCGCGGAAGGACCACAGGTAGAGCTTGAGCGACTTCGACTCGATGCAGCGCCGGTCGGGGGCGTAGAGGATCTCGACGGTGTTGAAGTCGGGCTGGCCGGTGAGCGGGCACAGGCTGGTGAGCTCGTCGGAGGTGAACGTCACCGTCTCCAGGTGGGCCGGAGCGTCGAACGTCTCGAGCGCGCGCGTAGGCGAGGACACCAGGCGACGTTAATAGGGGACACCGGGCGCGGGCCTGCGACCCGCGCCCGGTGCGCCGCCGGGGGGCTCAGGTGGGCTCGGGGTCTGGGTCTCGGGCGAGGGACATGGCTGCGAGCACAAGGAGGGACGTCGGCATGTCGCGGAGATCACCCGGTACCCAGGTCGACGTGGGCCGGCCGAGCAACGACCGGCGTAAGTCGGGCCGTCCCACGCGCCGCCGCCGCAGCTCATGGGCCAGTGATACCGAATCCACGATCATGGGCAAAACCCCCGCTGCCACCCTCTTCCACCCGCCCTGTGGAGCGCAAGGGTCATAACCCTGTGGATTTCTGGTGG
Source organism: Actinomycetota bacterium (assembly GCA_041166245.1). Taxonomy (GTDB): domain Bacteria; phylum Actinomycetota; class Acidimicrobiia; order Acidimicrobiales; family JAFATL01; genus JBEEFP01. Next base: position 5,929 of record JBEEFQ010000010.1, read on the forward strand.
ATAGGTCCCGTCCACCGCGCCGGGCGGTCAGAGCGGTGCCGATCGTCGGACCGGCGGTTGCCAACTGGAACAGTGGAGGCCATCCACACCCCCTTCGACCAGCTCCTCGAGGCCGTCCGCACGCGCGCCGACTGGGCCGTCGCCGAGCTCTGGCGCGACCTGCACCCCCGACTGCTGGCGTACTTCCGCGCCGCCGAACCGGCGGCGGCCGAGGACCTGGCCGCCGACACGTGGGTCGACGTGGCTCGCTCGTTGCACCGCTTCGAGGGCGGCGAGCACGACTTCCGGCGCTTCGCCTTCACCATCGCCCGCCGGCGGCTCATCGACCACCGCCGCCGTCGCTTCCGGCGGCGCACCGACCCGGTCGCGTCCGAGACGCTGGCGGACCGGCCCGCGACCGACGACCCCGCCGCGTCGGCTCTCGGCCGCGCCGCCCTCGGCGTCATCGGACGCCTGCCGCCCGAGCAGGCCGAGGTCGTGCTCCTGCGGGTCGTGGCAGGCCTGAGCGCGGACGAGGTGGGCCGCATCGTCGGCAAGTCACCTGGCGCGGTGCGGGTGATCCAGCACCGCGCCCTCAAGCGCCTGGCCGGCCTGCTCGACGAGGATGCCCTGTAACACCGGGCGTCCCTGGGGCGATGTTCCCGGCGATGCAAGACCGTTCGGTTCCTGAGCTGGATGACGTGACCGCCGACCGCCTGCTGGACGGCGCGGTGGCACCGGACGACGCGCCCCCGGGCTATCAGGACGCGGCTCGTGCCCTGCACGCCACCGCCCTGCTCGCCTCGGAGACCCCGACCCGGGACGGCACCACGGCAGTGGCTGCCTTCCTCGACGCCATTCCCACACGGAGGACCACACGGATGAAGAAGTGGAAGATCGCCGCCGCCACCCTGGCGGGCGGCCTGACCCTGAGCACGGGACTGGCCGCAGCCGACGTCCTCCCCGGCCCGGCCCAGGACGTGGCCTCCAGCGCCCTCTCGCGCGTCGGCATCAACGTGCCCGACGGCAACGACGGGTCGACCAACGTCAGCACGAAGAAGGAGCCGAAGGCCGAGAAGGTCAAGGACGACACGTCTCCGTCCACGACCCACCCCGAGAACCACGGCTCGGTCGTGTCCGACGTGGCCCACGACGAGTCCAACGTCGGGGCCGACCATGGTGCAGCGGTGTGCACGACGGCAAGCGACGGCAAGTGCAAGGCGGGCGAGACCCACGGGAGCTCCAGCACCAACAGCCGCAGCGGCGCCGGGTCGAGCAACTCCTCGAGCAACTCCTCGTCGACCAACGGCGGTTCCAGCAACAGCAGCGGCTCGTCCGCCAACAGCGGCGCTTCCACCGATGGCGGCGCGAGCACCAGCACGGGCTCGAGCAACAGCAGCGGATCGTCGGGCAGCTCCAGCAGCAGCGGCGGGGGCTCGAGCAGCAACAGCGGCTCGACCAGCGGCTCTTCTGGGAGCAGCACCAACAGCAGCGGCTCGTCCTCGGGCGGCTGACACCACTCGACTTCTCTGGAGAGAAGTCGTTACGGGACGCTGACGGTGACGGGGGGCTGCGTCTCCGGGGGCTGGGTCGGGGGCGGCGACGTCTCCGGTGGGCTCGTCTGTGGCGGGCTCGTTGCCGGCGCACTGGTCACGCGTGGACGGCTCGTGGTGCTCGCGGTGGTGACCGTGGTGGAGGACACTGACGACGTGGTCGTCGTGTCAGGCGAGCCGTCGTCACCGCTGTCCAGGCTGCGGACCGCCAGCACGATGAGCAGCAGCAACAGGATGGCGGCGGGCACGCCCAGGGTCAGGGCCCACGGCCACGGCCGGTCCTGGGCCACCACCGGGCCGCGGGTGACGACCTCCTCCTCGTAGACGGGTCCGGTGTCGGCGACGGGCGCCATCACGCGGGTCGAGTCCGTGTCGTCAGGGCCGTCGACTGCCGATCGGGCCTGGCCGCAGTTGGGGCAGAACCGGGCCTCGGCGGGCACGGCGGCGCCGCACGTCGCGCACCGGTCGTCGCCCGCCGCGGGCATCTGCGGGTTGGTGGGGTCGTCGGTACTCACGACGGGACACTTCCCCGGATCGACGCCAGGAATCCCAACAGCGCCCGGTTGACCTCGTCCGGGCGCTCCTGTTGGACCCAGTGGCCGGCGCCGGGAACGAGGACGGTGTCGCGCAAGTCGGTGACCAACCCTTCCATCACCGACGGCGGCGCCATGAGCAGTACCGGGTCCTGCTCCCCTGCGAGGAACAGCGACGGCACGTCGATGGTGCGGTCGGCGAAGGCCTCGCCCTGCTCCCAGTTGCGGTCGACGTTGCGGTACCAGTTGAGGCCGCCGGTGAAGCCGGTGCGGGTGAACTCGGCCGCCACCGCGTCGAGCTCGGCTTCGGGCAGCCACGGGATGGGCTCGTCAGTGTCGGTGAGCGAGTCGAGCAGGCCGTGGCCCGCGGCGGGAAGCACCTTCCACGCGTCGGACGGCGAGTCGCCCGCGATGGTGTGCATGAAGGCGCGCAGCGTCTTCTTGGGATCGGCGCCGAGCTCGGCGTCGGCCACGCCCGGCTCCTGGAAGTACAGGATGTAGAAGAAGGTGTCGCCGAAGAGCTGACGCATGAGCTCGATCGGCCGCATGGGACCGCGCGGTGTCGCGGGCACGCTCATCCCGACGACGGCCCGCACCCGCTCGGGGTGGCGCTGGGCGAGGGTCCACACCACCATCGAGCCCCAGTCGTGACCCACGAAGGTGGCCCGCTCCTCGCCCATGGCGTCGAGCAGGCCGAGCAGATCGCCGGTCAGATGGGTGAGGTCGTAGTCCTCGACCGGCGTCGGGGCGGTCGTGCCGCCGTAGCCCCGCTGGTCGGGCACGACGACCCGATAGCCGGCCTCGACGAGCGCCGGCACCTGGTGGCGCCAGCTCGACCACGTTTCCGGAAAGCCGTGGCACAAAACCACGAGCGGACCGGCGTCCCCCGCCTCGGCGACGTGCATCTCGATGCCGTTCGTCGCGACCGTGCGATGGGTGATCTCCGGGGCGGCCATGCCCCGAACCCTAGGGAATGCGGTGCGGAGGGGTCAGGCGGTGTGGGGCGAGCCGCCGTTGCGGCGGATGCGCACCAGCACGTAGCCCGTGCCCACCAGGAGCAGGCCGAGGATGGCGAGGCCGGTCACGTCCGCACCGGTGAGGGCGAAGCCGAGGGGGCTGTCGTCCCGAACGAACTGGCGGCCGAGGACCCGCGTCTCGGTGCCAGAGCCTCCGGAGTCGGAGCCGGTGAGGCGAGGCGTGTTGCCTGGCGTCTGCACGTAGACCTGGGCCGAGGCGGCCGTGGGCACGAACAGTGCGAGCGCCAGCAGGGTGGCGATGACGAACTTGCGCATGACGTACTCCTTGGGGGCCCTGGAACTGGATGGCACCTTCTCCCAAGGCCCAACGGCCCAAACGTCAGCGCGCAGATTTCGGACGATGTCCGAAGAATCGACGGCCGCCTTTGTGGCGCATCACCAGCGCACGGTGTGGGCTCGGTCGTCCCGCCAGCGCTCGGCCCGGAAGCTCCACGGCACCGAGGGCTCGCGGGCGGACGGCTCGACGTGGAGCGCGCCGTGCCGGCCGGGCAGCCGGAAGCGGACGACGATCGTCCGCTCCTCGCCTCGCGGCAGCTGGAACTCCGTCGCGATGACCCGGGTGGGGCCGTCGGCCCCGGCGACCGCGAGTTGATCCACGCCCTCGAAGCGACCGCCGCTGGCCGAGCCGGGGAGGGTGACGGCGGCGAGGCCCAGATATTCGCCGGGCTGGAGGGGAAGCCCGTAATGGGGTCCGGCGACGTACGCGGGTTCGTCAGGCGGGGTGGTGTTGCGCAGCCGCATGCGGATGGAACCCTCGGTGTGGTCGCCGACGGCACGCAGGTCGAGCCGGACATCCGACGGCAGCCAGTAGTCGAGCTTGTTGCCGCCCCGGTTGAGCACCGAGACCATCAGCGAGTCGGCCCGCACCGTGCCGTCCAGGCCCGCCGCGGTCCAGCCCCGCTGCTCCGACGGCCGTGAGGACCACAGCAGGACATGGCGGCCGCGCGCGGCCCGGGCCAGCCCATCGGCGAGCACCTCGGCCGACCACTCCCGCTCGCTCAACGCCTGCATGACGGCGGTGGCGATGGCGCTGAGCGACTCACGGCGCTCGTCCCGCTCGCTCAGGTCGGGGTAGCGGGTGTACTGGGTGTGGGTCAGCTCCTCGACCACGTTGTCGGCGGTGATGTCGAGTCCGGCCGCCTGCACCGGTCCCGTCGCGGCGAGCACGGCCCGCAGCGCGAGGGCGTCGAGAGCGAGCACGCCGTCGACCGGCCCGTGGCCGCCCGCCTCCCACATGCGCGCCGCCAGCGCGGCCGAGTCAGGGAACCGCGGCGACAGCACGAGGTTGCGCCAGTCGGTCTGCGGCGCCAGCCAGCCCCACCGGGCCGCCAGGTCACCGTCGATGGCAACGCCTGCTGGGACGGCGACGTTGGTCACCGACGCCATCCCCGTCACATCGACGCTTCCCTCCCCGGTACGCATGTTCCCGACGGACAGGAACATGCCTGAGCCGGCACGCATCTCCGACGGGTTGGCCGCGAACACGAGGTAGGACCGGGGGCCGCCCAGCAGGTCGGCGAACGCCGTTGCCGCGGCCGAGCCCCGGGCCAGCCCGCGGCGCAGGTCGGCGACCGTTGACTCCAACTCCCAGCGCGCCCGCCCCAGCGGGCCCACCAGGCCGGCCGATGGGCCCAGGCTCACACGGGCCAGGCGCGCGTTCGTGCGGTCCGCGAGCGCCCCCAGGCGGCGGACCTGCTCGACACGGTCGAGCCCCCGCCCCCCGCCGCCACGCAACTCGGCCCGTCCGAGGCCGACTCCGGCCAGCCCCTCGCGGGCGACCCGCTCGGCTGCGGCGGCGATGGCCTCGGCCGACCGGACCTGGCGGCCGGCCACGGGCAGGATCCGCAGCGGCGCCAGCGCGGGCGAGGACAGGCGCCGGTCCGCGGTCGCGAAGCGATCGGCCGCCCGCTCGAGCCGCGCCACGGTGCGGCCCTGGAGAAGCGGCCTGGCACCGGCCTCCCGCACCGCCTCCGCGTCCTGCTGGCCCGATCGCAGCGAGAGGAAGCCGGCCACGAGCAGGACGACCACGGCGACCATCCAAAGCGCGAGCACGGTCAAGACGAGGAGCCCCCACCGTCGGTGGGGTTTGGACGACGTCACAAGATTCCACTCCAGTCTTTGGGATCGAGCATGACCAGATCGTCACACCACTTCTCCCCCCTGACCTGCGAAAACACGCCGATCGTCACTGTTTCGCAAAATTTTTCAAGATGACTAGTCAATTGGGTTTAGACCCCAGAATTTCGGGAAATCCTGGGGCTGGCACGATCTGTGAGCACCCGGCGGGCGGACGTCCGGAGGCGAGGAGATCCGGCCGCAAGAAAGCGCCCATACCCCTCCGACCCCAACACCCGGCAATACCTCTGATCACACGCGCCCAGGTGACCGGAGCGAAGCCGTACCGGCAGTACCCGTAGTTCAACGCGCCCATACCACCAACGCGCAATGGCCAGAGCCCCTGACCGCGCGCGCCCTTGTGAAGGGGACTTCCCATGACCGCCACCACCGTCACCGCACTCGAGACCCCGACTCCAGCCCGGCGCCGGACCCTGGCCGAGGCCCAGGTTGCACTTGTCGCGATCGTGTTCCTTCTTGCCACGGCACTCGCCTTCGGCGCCGTGCCGGCGGCCGGTATGGGCGCAGGCACGATCGCCGCAGCCTGGGCCTCGACCAGGGTTCGGTACCGACGCGACATCCTCGTGCTCGGCGACTCCGAGTTCTGCTCACGTGTCGGGGCGGCGGCCGCGGGCCGCCGCCGCATCGCGGCCCGCTACGTCCTCGATGACGACGACCAACTCGTCCAGGCCGTGGTCCCCGCCCAAGTCCCCCACCATGACGAGGTCGTCATCGACGGGCGGTACTTCGACCGTGTGCGCAGTGCGGTGCCCCACGTGCTCGGGAGCGACGTGGAGGTGCTGGTGGTGCCCGCCGGCCAGGTCGACGCCTCGACCTTCGCCGATCCCCTGCACGTCGGCCACCGCTGGGTGAAGCGGGGGCTCGACCTTCTCGGGGGCACCCTGGGCCTCCTCGTGCTGCTGCCCGTGCTGCTGGTCGCCATGGTCGCCATCAAGGTCGACTCGCCCGGGTCGCCGATCTTCTCCCAGGACCGGCTGGGCGCAGGCGGGCGGCGGTTCCGCCTCTACAAGCTGCGCACCATGCGGGCCAACAACGACGACTCCGCCCATCTGGCCTACGTCGCCGCTCTCATCAAGGGCGAAGCCGAGCAGCAGGACGGCATGTTCAAGCTGGTCGACGATCCCCGCATCACCCGGGTGGGGGCCTTCCTGCGTCGCACCAGCCTGGACGAGATCCCGCAGCTGTGGAACGTGGTGCGTGGCGAGATGAGCTTGGTCGGGCCCCGCCCGCCCATGTTGGGCGAGGCCGAGCTCTACGACGACCGGGCGTGGCAGCGCCTGCGGTCCAAGCCGGGCCTCACCGGGCCGTGGCAGGTCAGCGGCCGCTGCGAGCTGACCTTCGACGACATGGTGGCACTCGACGTCGAGTACGCCCGGTCGTGGAGCCCCTTGCTCGAGCTGCAGATCCTGATCAAGACGCCCAAGGCCGTCCTCTCGGCACGCGGCGCGGCCTGAGGCGGGCGGCACGATGCCCGTCATCCCCTTCGCCGACCTGGGCGCCATCCACGAGCCGATGCTCGAGGACCTACGGGCCGCCTTCGACCGCGTCGTGCGCAGCAGCGCGTTCAACGGCGGCCCCGAGGTCGAGGCGTTCGAAACCGCCTTCGCCGAGCTGGTCGGCGTGCCGCACGCCGTCGGCGTGGGCTCCGGCACCGCCGCGCTGCACCTCGCGCTCGTGGCCGCGGGCATCGGGCCTGGCGACGAGGTCGTCCTCCCCCCGAACACCTTCGTCGCCACCGCCGAGGCCATCGTCGCCGCCGGCGCCACGCCCGTCTTCGCCGACGTCGAGCCCGACACCGCGCTGCTCGATCCCGCCGCAGTCGAGGCCGCTGTCACCGACCGCACCGCGGCCATCGCCGCCGTGCATCTCTACGGCCAGGTCGCGGACATGGACCGGCTCGGCAAGCTGGCCGAGAAGCGGGGCCTCTTCCTGCTCGAGGACGCCGCTCAGGCCGTGACGTCCACGTGGGACGGCCGCCAGGCCGGCAGTCTGGGCGCCGCGGCCGGATTCTCCTTCTACCCGGGCAAGAACCTGGGCGCCCTCGGGGAGGCCGGGGCGGTGACGACGGCAGATCCCGGCCTCGCGAAGCGGGTCGCCCAGCTGCGGTCGCACGGCGAGTCGGCCCGCTACGTGCACGAGCTCGGCGGCGTCAACGAGCGCATGGACGGGCTGCAGGCCGCGTTCCTCAACGTCAAGCTGCCCCATCTGGCGGAGCTGCAGCGGCGCCGGGCCGCGGTCGTCGAGCAGTACCGGCGACGGCTCGCCGGTGTCGACGGCATCACGTGGTTCGCGACACGGGCCGAGGCCGGGCACAGCCACCACCTGCTCGTCGTGCAGGTCGACCGCAGGGACGCGGTGCTCGAGGCCATGCGGGCCGACGGCGTGCAAGCCATGGTCCACTACCCCACGCCCATCCACCTGCAGCCCGCGTTCGCGGGTGCCCAAGGCGCGGGACGGTTCCCTGTCGCCGAGGCCATGGCCGAGCGAATCCTGTCCCTGCCCCTGTTCCCGCACATGACGGTCGAGCAGGTCGAGACCAGCGTCGCCGCACTGCGCGCTGCGGTCGAGGTCCGATCGTGACCGAGAGCCGGGTCGCCGTCGTCGGGCTCGGGTACTGGGGCCCGAAGCTCCTACGCAACCTCGTGACCATGCTGGGCCCGTCCCGCGTCGTCGCGGTGGAGGCACATGAAGAGCGGCGGCGCGAGCACGCTGCCGGCTTCCCGGGCGTGCAGTTCGAGGAGTGCTACGGAACCGTCCTCGACGACCCCACCGTCGCTGCCATCGTCGTCGCCACGCCGGTTGAGACCCACGGGCTCCTCGCCCGTCAGGCGCTCGAAGCCGGCAAGCACGTGCTCGTCGAGAAGCCCGTCGCCGGTTCGTCGGACGAGGCGCGCGAGCTGGCCGAGCTGGCGGACGCCAAGGGCCTGGTGCTCATGGTCGGGCACACCTTCCTGTTCAGCCCGCGCGTCGAGGCCATCCGCACGCTCATCGACGCAGGCGAGATGGGCAGGCTGCAATACGTGACGTCGTCACGGCTCAACCTCGGGATCCACCGTCCCGACGCCAACGTGATCTGGGACCTGGCCCCCCACGACTTCTCCATCGTGTTCCATCTGCTCGGGGAGTTCCCGGTCTCCCTGCACTGCATGGCTCAGGGGGTCGTCAACCCCGAGCTGCCCGACGTGGCCTTCATCAACATGACGTTCCCGTCGGGCGCAGTCGCGTCCGTCAGCGTGTCGTGGCTCGCGCCGCGGAAGGTACGCAACACGACGCTCGTCGGGGAGCGCAGCATGGTCATCTACGACGACACGCAGGCAGACGAGCCCGTGAAGATCTATGACAAGGGCGTGATCGTTCCCGATTCCGCCAGCTTCGGCGAGAACCAGCTGACCTACCGCACCGGTTCCACCGTGGCCCCCAACATCGCCGCCACCGAGCCCCTCATGCTCGAGCTGCGGCACTTCCTCGACTGCACGGAAGGGGGCTGCACGCTCCGATCAGACGGGTGGTTCGGCCTGGAGGTGGTGCGCGCCCTCGAGGCGTCGGACCGCTCGTGGCGGGGCGGCGGCGTTCCCGTCGCCGTCGACGCGGCGTCGCCGACCCCGGCCCGGGCGTGACCCTGGCCGAGGCGACGCTCCTCGGACCCGTCGTCGGCTTGGAAGACGCCAACATCCTCGGTCCCTGCGTGCTGGGTCATCCGACCGCTGCCGTCGGCGGGGCGCCCCTCGTGCTCGGCCGCGGGGTGACCGTGCGCGCGTACGCGGTCCTGTACCAGGGTGCCGAGCTGGGCGACGGCGTGCACGTGGGCCACGGCGCCCTCGTGCGCGAGGACAACGTCATCGGACCGGGCTCGTCAATTGGGTCGGGGGCCCACCTCGAGCCCGGCAACCGCATCGGCGCCCGCACGCGCGTGCACACGGGCTGCTTCCTCGCATCGGTCACGCTGGGCAACGACGTGTTCTGCGGGCCCGGCGTCACCTTCACCGACGACACGCACCCACCCTGCCCCAACTACCCGGCGTGCCTCGAGCGGGTGACGGTGGAGGACGGCGCCGCCATCGGCGCACGGGCCGTGCTCCTGCCCGGTGTCACCATCGGCGCCGGGGCCCTCGTCGGCGCCGGCGCGGTCGTCACGCGGTCGGTCACGGCAGGTGACGTGGTCGTGGGCAATCCTGCACGTGTGCAGGGCCGACGCGATGACCTCACCTGCGGCGCCTGACGACGCCGGCGACCCGGCGCCGTCAGACGTCGCCGGCGCGTCCGTCTCCGCAGCGACCTGGACCCTCGTCAGCCGCGTCACAGGTTTCGGCAGGGTGGCGGTCACCGCCGCCGTGCTCGGCCCCACCTACCTCGGCAACACGTTCCAGGCCACGAACCTGTTCCCGAACCTCGTCTTCTACCTGCTGACGGGGTCGCTGTTCGCCAATCTCCTCGTCCCGCCGCTGATGCGCCACATCGATGCGAGCGACCGCGACGGCACCGAAAGGCTCGCCCGCGGCTTCCTCGGCGTGGTGTTGCCCGTGCTGGTCGCCGTGATGGCGCTCGCCATCGTCCTCGGACCGCTCATCCTCCGCGTCTTCGCCACGGGCGTGGCCGACCCGGCGGTGGCCACCGACCAGCGACGGGTCGGCTTCGTGCTGCTGCTGCTGCTCATGCCCCAGGTGCCGCTGTACGGCATCGCCTTCACGGGTGCGGCTGTGATGAACGCCCACGGCCGCTTCGCTCTGGCCACCGGTGCGCCGACGGTCGAGAACATCGGGATGGTGGCGACGCTCGGTCTCGCGGCGCTGATCTACGGAACGGGGCAGGACGTGGGCTCGGTCAGCAACGCGCAGCTGCTGCTGCTCGGCCTGGGCACGACCGGATCGGTGGCTCTGCACGCCGCGCTCCAGTGGTGGGGCGCCCGCCGGTGCGGCGTGAGCCTCGTTCCTCGGTTCGCCTGGCGCGACCCGGAGGTCCGGGCCGTCGTCGGGCGGGCCGCGCCCTCGCTCGGCTACGCCGGGCTCAACGCGGGCAGGGACTTCACCATCCTCGTCGTGGCCAACCGCGTCGCGGGCGGCGTCGTCGCCGTGCAGGTGGCGTACAACTTCTACAACCTGGCCGTTGCGATCGGCGCCCGTACCGTCGCGAACGCAGCGCTGCCGTCGCTGTCGCGGCTGCACCACCGCGCCCAGACGGCAGCGTTCCGCGACGAGCTCGTACGTGTCATGGGACTGTCGTGGTTCCTCATCGTGCCCGCCGCGGTCGCGTGCGCGGTGCTCGCCCACCCGCTCGCCGGCGGCGTCGCCTTCGGCGAGATGGCGACCCCGTCGGGGTTCGCGCTGGTGGCGGCCGGGCTGATGGCGTTCTCCGTCGGCGTCGCCGCGGACGCGGTCTTCACGGTCGCGACGGCCGCGTCGTACGCGGCCGACGACGCCCGCGCTCCGTACCGCGCCATGGCGGCGCGCACCGCGGTGAGCGTGATTGCAATGGCAGTTGCGATCTCCGCCGACGAGCCGACGACAGTGGTGTTCCTGATCGGGGCGGCCGTGTCGCTCGGCAACGTGGTGGGGGCATGGTGGCTCGGTGCCGCCCTCGCACGCGAGCTGCCGACCGGAGCCGAGCCCATCGCCGCTCGTTTCCTTCGTCCCGTCGGGGCGGCCGCGGTCATGGCCGTCCCCGCGGTGCTGGCCGCCAACGCAGCCGGCGGCGGCACCGGCGGCCCGCTGGATCGGTGGCTGGCGCTCGCCATGGGGGTGGTCGTGGGCGGCACCGTGTTCCTGGCCGCCTCGTGGCTGGGCCGATCCCCCGAGCTGGCAACTCTTGCCAGCGCGGTCCGGCGTTAATCCGATCCGGGGTAGGGAAGGACATCCGTATGGCACGAGCGATCCGAACGGCGGGTCTCGCGCTGGTGGTGGCAGCCACGGGGACAGCTGCCGTCGCTGTGGCTGGGACGTTGGATCCGGGCGGCGATCAGGCCGCCCAACCTCCAAGTACGAAACCGCCAAGTACCAGCGTCGCCGTGAGGGCGACACCGGAACAGGCCACGACGCCTGACGACCCGAGCTCGGCGCGGGTGCGGGTGCCGCGCCTCGCTGAGTCTGCGGTGCCGTGGGTCTCAGGCGACGCTGCACCCCCAGACCTCTTCGACCTCGCACCGGCCCGGGCCGCGGCCGTGGAGGCCGACCAAGCGCCGGGCTGGCAGGCGCGGCTCGGTGCGGCCGCCCTTGCGCGCCTCGATTACTCGTTGGATCTCATCGGCTACCGCGTCGACTTCCTGCCCGGGCGGGCCGGCTACCTCGGCATGACGTTTCCCGAGCGCCGGGTGATCGAGATCTATGTGCGCGACGGTCTCACCGTCGAAGACGTCGCCCGCAACACCGCCCACGAGGTCGGCCACGCCTTCGACTTCACCCACAGCACCGGTGCCACCCGGCTGCTCTACAAGCAGATCCGGGGGATCGACGGCGCGGCATGGTTGACGTGCCGCGGCTGCACCGACCTGTCGACACCGGCGGGAGACTTCGCCGAGACGTTCGCCTACTGGCTCATGGACGGCGAGTTCCCCAGTCGTTCGCAGCTCGGGAATGGCTCGCCCGACGTCGCTCAGCTCCAGCGGCTGGCCCCGCTCTTCAGCGCACCGCCCGCTGCGCCCGCCGCCTGAGCCCCGCCGCCCGCTCGATGACCCCGACGTAACGGGCCGCGTTGGGCGGCCAGCGATGGGCGTCGCCTTGGCGGGCGGCGGCCTCGACCATCTCGGCTCGCCGCTGCGGGTCGTGAACCATGCCCCGGATGGCGCGGGCCAGGTCCTCCGGATCGTCGGAACGGAACAACGCGAACGCGGCGTCGTCGAAGTAGGCCTCGACGGACCGGGTGCGGGAGACGAGTTGGGGCTTCCGCATGGTGATGAAGTCGTACATCTTGGTGGCGAGGGTGAGGTCACGGAACGCGTCCTGCTTCATGGCCACCACACCAGCGTCGGCCTCGGCCAGGGCGCGGATCAGCTCGTCGATGGGGACGAAGCCCTCGCTGAACCACACCCGATCGCTCACCCCGAGCTCACCGACGAGCCGCTGGAGCTCGGGCTTGTACGTGCCGCGGCCGAAGACACGCAGGCGGAGACCGGGCAACTCGTCGGCAAGCAGGGCCACGGCCTTGATCGCGGTGTCGAGGCCGTAGCGCTCCTCGATGGAGCCGTGGCAGACAAGATGAAACTCGCCGTCGGGCGGGCGGGGCGGGTAGCGGCCAGGGTCGAAGACCGTCTCGTCGGCGCCGTTGAGCACGACGGTGATCTTGTCTGGGCGGGCGCCGCGGGCCACGAACTGGTCGCGCATCGGATCGGTGACGGTGATGGCGGCATCGGCGAAGCGGATGCTGCCCTGCTCGATGAGGGCCATGAGCCGGACGCCGGGATGATCAGCACCGGTGCCGAACTTGCTGGCGAAGAACTCGGGCATGCACTCGTGCAGGTCGAGCACGGCGCGTGCGCCGAACAGCCGGGGGATGGCCGCGACGAAGACGAGGAAGTCGGGCACCGAGTTGGCCTGCACCACGTCGTAGCGACGGCGCGCGTGCAACGCGCTCACGAGCAGCGTGGCCGCGCAGAAGAAGACGACGTACTCCACCAGCGGCCACACGGCGCTGCCGCCACGGTTGCGGGGGAGCGGGAGCCGGTAGATACGCAGGCCGTCCCTCCGCTCACGCGTGGCCTCGCCCTTGTCGCGCAGGCACACCACGTCGACCTGGTGGCCGGCCGCCACCAGCGCCTCGGCTTCCCGGAGCACGCGGGGGTCGAAGGGCACGTAGTACTGGCGCACCAGGCAGACGCGCATCAGATCCGCCTGGCGACACCGACGACCTGGGTGCACGCCCCCGTGTCCGCCACGGGGCGACGCTAGCCATTTCCTCCCACCCTCGAAGATGACGCGAACCTCGCAAAGTGGCGCCTATGCCCCGAAACCCGTCAAGTCGCAGCCAAATTCTTCCGATAACCCTTGAACGCCACCCCCGCTGCAATCAATGTAGGCGGGCGTTTCACGGGGGTTCGGGACACAATGGACAGGCTGGGAAGATTGGCCGCAGTTGTCGCGGCCGCAGGGATCATGGCCGCAGGCCTGCTGGCACTGACGGGCCCAGCCGCTCGAGCCGAGACCCCGTGCGACTCCCTTTGCTCCCGCGTGCGCAGCGAGCTCAAGAGCTACACGAACTGGCTCACCGTCAACAACGCCAAGGGCTACATCGGCGAGGTCGGCTGGCCGGGCACCACCGACGCAGCGGCCTGGAACGGGCTGGCCGATCATTGGTATCGCGACGCGGACACCGCGGGGCTCTGGGTGACGCAGTGGGCCACAGGCGAGTGGTGGCCCAACAGCTATGCGCTCGGGACCTACATCAACAGCGTCAGCGAGAGCGCACCGCTCGACACGGCCCGGCCGCCGGCAACAGTGGTCGAGGCCCATCCGTCGACTGCGACCGTGCTGCGTGGCGTCAACCTCAACGGCGGTGAGTTCGGGGCTGCGTCGTGGTCGGCCACCACCTCGTCGTTCTCGAACGCCAACCCCGGCATCTACGACTCGGCCTGGCACTACGACACCCAGGGAACTTTCAACTACCTGAAATCGCGCGGCATCAAGGTCGTGCGCCTGCCGTTCCGGTGGGAGCGCCTGCAGCCTGCACTCGGCGGCGCCCTCGACGCGGCCGAGCTGCAGCGGATCATCGCCGCCATCGGCCGGGCCAATGCCGCCGGCATCAAGGTCATCCCCACCGCGTTCAACTACGGCGGCTACATGCTCTTCGACGGCACGCAAGGCGTTCGCCGCACGATCGGCACGGCATCGGTCACCACCGCCCACTTCGCCAACCTGTGGTCGCGGCTGGCCCAGTCCCTTCGTGGCAACGCCGCCGTCGCCGGGTACGGGCTGATGAACGAGCCGGCGGCCATGACCGCCGCCAGCGGGCTCACCCCGGCCCAGACGTGGGAGCAGGCGTCCCAGGCGGCGGTCACCGCCATCCGCGCCGTCGGTGACACGACGCTCGTGATGGTCCCCGGTTACAACTTCTCCGGCGTGGCCCGCTGGACGACGACCCATTCCCGCGGCTGGATCACCGACAGCGCCAACAACTTCCGGTACGAGGCCCACCACTACTTCGACCGCGACGGGTCCGGCGCCTACGCCAACTCGTACAACGCCGAGGTCGTCGATGCCACCGCCCGGGGCTACACCCCGACCGTGGTCACCACGCCGTCCACCGTCGTGCCGACCACCATCCAGAGGCCGACCACGACGACGACCTTCGTCAAGCCCAAGATCACCGTGAACGACCAGTTGGTGAGCGAGGGCGGCATCGCGACCTTCACCATCAAGCTGTCGGCGACGGCCCCGCAGCCCGTCACCGTGACCTACAACACCGCCGACGGCACGGCGCGCACGCCTTCCGACTACGTGCTCGTCAAGGGCGTGGCCACCATCCCGGCGGGGAGCACCTCGGTCACGGTTCCGGTGGCGACGGTCAACGACATCGCGAAGGAGGGGGTGGAGAGCTTCACCATGCGCCTCTCCCTCCCCGTCAACGGGACCATCAGCGACGCGGTCGGACTGGGGACGATCGCCGCCAGCGACTGACGTGCCCGCGGCGTTGTTCACCGCCACCTGACCCCTCTCGTTCTCTGCGCCCAGCACCGCCGCACTCGGGCTCCCGGCACCAGCCGGGAGCTCGAGATGGCGGTAGCGTGAAGGTGTCGAGCACACGGCGAGCGCGTACAGCGGACGGCACGAAGCGAGCCTCGACGGCGGCAGATTGGGCGGCGACGCAATGGCGGAAGAGCGGGCGTGGTGAAGATGGACCCCAGCGAGATCGAGGGCAGGGAGTTCACCGTCGCGATCCGCGGCTACGACCAGGACGAGGTACGCGCCTACCTGCGGGAGCTGGCCGACCAGTGCCGGAACGACCCGGCCGGCGTCGACGGGGCTGCTGTCGCGTCGCGCGAGTTCGTCGTCGGCCTGCGTGGTTACGAGCGCGACGAGGTGCGGGCCTTCCTGCAGCAGCTGGCGTCGGGCGACGGAGGCGGGGAACACGCGGGCGCGGACCACGAGGGGACTGCTGCGACGGGCGACCCGTTCGCGCTGCTCGGCACCGAGGTGGCGTCCGTGCTGCGCCAGGCGCAGGAGGCGGCCCAGGCCACGACGGCCGCGGCCGAGGCGGACGCGGCCCGGCGGATCGCCGAGGCCGAGGCGGAAGCCGGCCGGCTGCTGGACGAGGCACGCATGGCCGCGGGCGACGTCGCGCGCGAGGCCGACGAGATCCGCGCTCGGGCCCAAGCCGACGCCGCCGAGCGTCTCGATGAGATCCGCCGCTTGCAACGACACCTGCTCGAGCAGCTCGACCAGGCGGCGCGGACGATCGAGGGCGCGCGGGCCGACCTCGCCGCCGCCGGGGAGGCGGCGCCGGAGGGCGCGTCATCGTCGGTGGGGTAACAGCACCGTCGCCGTCGGCGACGGCGGCCGCCGTGGGGCTGGGCCTGCTGGGCGCCGCCCTCCTGCTCGTCGCGCCGAGTCTGGTCGTGCCCGGGGTGGCCGCGGCCTGCGTGGTGCTCGCGGTGCTCCTGCACCCGCCGGTCGCCGCCTACGTGCTGCTTGGGCTGACGCCGCTCATCGCCGGCATCGACCGCGGCACCTTGCTCCCGGTGCTGCGACCCAACGAGGCGCTGCTGCTCCTGGTCGCGGTGCCCCTGGTCGTGCGGGCCTTGGCCGCGATGAGCAGTGGCGCGGGCTCCCACATCCGCGTCACCGCCCTCGACTGGGGGCTGCTGGCGATCGCGGTCTGCAGCTCGGTCACACCGCTCTCCTGGATGGTGCTGCGACGCCGCAACATATCGGCCGACGACGTCCTCTACGCCTTCACCCTCTGGAAGTACCTCGCCCTCTACGTGGTGATCCGCGCCTCGGTACGCACCCAGGCCCAGGTGCGCCTCTGTCTCTGGGTGTCGATGGCTGCGGCCAGTGTGGTTGCCGTCGCCGGCATCCTGCAGGCCCTCCAGCTCTTCGGC
>JBEEFQ010000011.1:0-10302 GCA_041166245.1 Actinomycetota bacterium
GCCCACGTTCCCGCATCCGAGAAGACCCACCCGCACCGGGCGCCCGTTGCTCACGACGTCCACGCTACTGATCGAGGCGGAGCAGATCGTCGAGCGTTTCCCGCCTGACGACCACGCGCGCCTCGCCGTCCTTCACGAAGACGACGGGCGGCCTCGGCACCTTGTTGTAGTTGGAGGCCATCGAGTGGCCATAGGCGCCGGTGACGGGCGTGGCCAGGACGTCGCCCACCACGAGGTCAGCGGGCACGCAGGCGTCGCGCACGACGACGTCACCTGACTCGCAGTGCTTACCGACCACGGTGATCACGAGGGGCCGCTCAGCGCCCGTGGCCCGAGGGAGGAACGCTTCGTATCCGCTGCCGTAGAGCACGGGTCTGGGGTTGTCGCTCATGCCGCCGTCGACCGAGACGTACGTGCGAATCTCGGGCAGGCGCTTGACGGTGCCGACCCGATAGAGCGTCAGTGCCGCCGAGGCGACGATGGTGCGCCCCGGCTCGGCCGACAGCCGAGTGGTAGCGGGGATACCGGCCGCGTCGCACGCAGCGCGGACCGTGCCCGCCCACTGGCCCATCGACGCCCCCTCCTCGCCTTCGACATAGGCGACCCCGAGTCCCCCGCCGACGCACAGCTCGGGCACGTCGAGCGGGGTGAAGAACCCGGCCAGCGCGTCCACCTCCTTGGCGAAGGAGTGGAGCAGGAAGATCTGACTGCCGATGTGGGCGTGCACGCCGACCAGGTCGACCGCCCCCGACCGGCGCAGGCGGTCGGCGGCCTCGGCCGCGGCGCCGCTGGCAATGCTGAAGCCGAACTTGGAGTCCTCCTGGCCCGTCATCACGTACTCGTGGGTGTGGGCCTCGACGCCCGGCGTCACCCGCATGAGCACCTTGGGGGGCGCGTCAGGCGACAAGCGTTCGAGGCGATCGATCTCGTCGAAGGAATCGACCACGATGCGACCCACACCGACCTCGAGGGCGCGCGCCAGCTCGGCCTCCGACTTGTTGTTGCCGTGGAGCACGAGGCGGTCGGCGGGCACGTCTGCCGCGAGGGCGACGTGCAGCTCACCGCCGGTGGAGACGTCGATGCACATGCCCTCTTCGTGGGCGAGGGCGGCCATGGCCTTGCAGAGGAACGCCTTGGACGCGTAGGCGACGCCACTGCCCCACGCGGCCACCGCATCCCTGCACCGGCGGCGCAGGTGCTCCTCGTCGTAGACGAACAGCGGCGTACCGTGCTCGGCGGCCAGATCCAGCACGTCGACGCCCCCGACCGACAGGCGGCCGTCGTCGCCGACGCGCGCCGAATCGGGAAGCAAGTGGCGGGGAACGGGCGCCATCCTGTGAAGTTAGGTCGTATGCCTGATCCGCTCCTCGCCATTCGACCGCGCCTGCAGCAAGCCGTCGCGGCCGTGCTCGGCCCCGAGCACGCCGACGCCGACCCCGTGCTGAGGCGCTCGGACCGGCCCGGCGTCGACTACCAGGCCAACGCGGCGATGGCCTTGGCCAAGGAGGCTGGTCGCAACCCGCGCGACCTGGCGAACGCCATCGTCGAGGCCGCCGACCTCGACGATCTCATGGAGGCGGTCGAGGTCGCGGGGCCTGGTTTCATCAACCTCACCGTGCGGCCGGAGTTCCTCGCGGCCGAGGTGGAGGCGACGGCAGCCAACGAGCGGCTCAGCCCGCTCGCATCGCAGCCCGAGACGGTGGTTGTCGATCTCTCGGGCCCCAACGTGGCCAAGGAGATGCACGTCGGCCACTTGCGCAGCACGGTGATCGGCGACGCCCTCGCCCGCATCCTGGGCTTCCTCGGTCACCGGGTGGTGCGTCAGAACCACCTGGGCGACTGGGGCACGCAGTTCGGGATGCTCATCGAGCACCTCGTCGACGAGGGGTGGGAGAGCAGTGCCGATCACACCATCGGCGACCTCAACGCCCTCTACCAAGCGGCCAGTCGCAAGTTCAAGGAGGACGCGGCCTTCGCGGAGCGGGCCCGAGGGCGGGTGGTCGATCTGCAAGCCGGCGATCCCGAGACCATCGCTGTGTGGCAGGACCTGGTCGACGAGTCCGAGCGCCATTTCGAGATCGTCTATGAACGGCTGGGCGTCACGCTCACGCCGGACGACTACAAGCCCGAGAGCTCCTACAACCCGATGCTCGATGACGTTGTGTCCGAGCTGGAGGAGAAGGGCCTCGCTGTCGTCGACGACGGCGCGCTGTGCGTGTTCCCACCCGGCTTCACCGGCCGAGACGGCGAGCCGCTGCCGCTCATCGTCCGCAAGCGCGACGGCGGCTACGGGTACCAGGCAACCGACCTTGCTGCCCTGCGGTACCGCACGACCGAGGTGGGCGGCACGCGTCTCGTCTACGTCGTCGGCGCACCGCAGCAGCAGCACCTGTCGATGGTCTTCGCGGTCGGCGAGATGGCGGGCTGGCTGGCCGCACCGGCACGGGCCGAGCACGTCGCGTTCGGGTCGATCCTCGGTCCCGACGGCAAGATGTTCAAGACGCGCAGCGGCGAGAACGTCAAGCTGAACGAGCTGCTCGACGAGGCGGTGGACCGTGCCGCAGCCGCCGTCGCCGAGAAGAACCCCGAGCTCGACGACGCCGAGCGCGCCCAGGTCGCCGACGCCATCGGCATCGGCGCGGTCAAGTACGCCGACCTCGCCAACGACCGGGTGAAGGACTACGTCTTCGACTTCGACCGCATGCTCTCGTTCGAGGGCCACACCGCGCCCTACCTGCAGTACGCCCACGCGCGCATCAAATCCATCTTCCGCCGGACCGAAGCCGCGTCAGCCCCTGGTCCGGTCCTGATCGAACAGCCCGCGGAGCGGGCCCTCGCCCTGCAGCTGCTGTCATTCGACGACGCCGTGCAGCAGGCGGCCGAGCACCTGCAGCCCCACCGGCTGGCGACGTACCTCTTCGAGCTGGCCCAGGCGTTCACCGCGTTCTACGAGTCGTGCCCCATCATCCGGGCCGACACCAACGAGCAGCGGACCTCGCGCCTTGCGCTGGCGGACCTCACGGCCCGCACCCTCGCCACCGGGCTCGATCTGCTCGGCATCACCGCCCCGGAGCGGATGTAGCTCGGGCTACTTGCGCTTGATGAGGGTGCCGACCCGGTCGAGCAGGTCCAGGGGGTCGAACGGCTTGGTGACGTAGGCGTTGGCACCGCGGTCGAGCCCGGCCTGCACGTCACCGGCCTGGGCCTTGGCCGAGAGCAGGATCACCGGAATGGTGTCGGTCTCCGAGTCGGCCTTCAGCGCGGCCAGCACCTCGAGCCCGTTCATCTTCGGCATCATCACGTCGAGGATGATCACGTCTGGGCTGCCCGACTTGGCCTGGTCGAGGCCTTCGGCTCCGTCGGCGGCGCTCAACACCTCGTAGCCCTCCATCTCGAAGTTGACTTTGAGGAGCTTCTGGATGACGGGGTCGTCGTCGACCACCAGCACCCGTGCGGCGGGCATCCTCGAATCCTACAGAGCGGCCACCGTCGCCCAACGTTCTGGGAGAACGAGGAGGGACGGGATCAGCAGGTCGGCGTCGGCGAAGCGAGGGTCGGTCTCGGTTCCGGGCTCAGGGATGGCGATGCAGGTCATGCCTGCCCGCGTGGCAGAAAGGACGCCGTTGGGCGAATCCTCGATGGCGATGCACGCCTCGGGAGCGATCCCGAGCTTGGCCGCGGCAGTCAGGTACACGGCCGGATGCGGCTTGCCGTTCGCCTCCTCCTGGGCCGAGTGGACGACCTCGAAGCGTTGCGTCAGATCGAACCGTCGGAGGACCGCGTCGATCACGCGGTAGTAGGACGACGACGCGATGGCGAGGCGCAATCCTTCGTCTTCCAGGAAGGCGATGACCTCGTCGACCCCGGCCATGGGCTCGCCTCGCTCGCTGATCGCGCCAATGACATCGTCGACCAGTTCGTCTGCCACCTCGTCCACTGTCGGCCCCGTCCACGGGTACCGCTCGTACCAGTGGCCGACCGCTTCGTTGACGCGGAAGCCCATGGTCTGCGTGCACATCTCCCGCGTCAGCGGCACACCCAGGCGGCCGAGCAGCTCGATCTCGACGTCCTGCCAGATGGGCTCGGAGTCGACCAACACCCCGTCCATGTCGAAGATGACCGCCTCGGGCACCCCAGTAGAGTGGCAGCCGAGCCCTCGTAGCTCAGGGGATAGAGCACTGGCCTCCGGAGCCGGGTGCGTAGGTTCGAATCCTACCGAGGGCGCACTTTCCGGGATTCCCGTTGGGTTGGTGCACTACAGCCCAATCTCAAGCACGCGGGTGCACCAGCCCGAGGCAATCAACCTCGTCGTCGCGAACCTGTGCAGAGAACGACCGGTGATCGCGACGGATCTGTCCGGTTTCGACCGGCCGTTCTCTGCACAGTTCGGAGGCGAGTGCGCTCAGCAGGCGCGACTGAGGTCGCCAGACGAAGGAAGCGTCCTTGCTTCTTCGCGCCGGTAGAACGAACGCATGAGGTGCATTTTGTTCGGCAGAATGCCCATGTGGTTGGTGCGCGTGAACTGGCGGAGAGCCTCCCGGTGCCGGTGCTGTTGTCCCGGGTGCTCGGCCAGATGACAACCGACCTCGAAGCGGCCGCCGGCGTGGGACCGGCAGTTCCGTCGCTGGCGGTGTGGTCGAACGTGGTCCGATGCGTTGCCGAGGCTGGATCCGACGGCATCGACGAAAAGGGCCTGGCCCATGCGGCGCGGATCTCACGCCGGTTGGCGACTGCGGCCGTGAAGGGTGCGGCGCGACGCGGGTGGATCACCGCCCAACTCGAGCTGACCGAGAGCGGCGAGGCAGCCGCGAGCGTCTGGCCCGCTGAGCTGACCGGCCTGGACGCAGACCCGGCGTACACCGCGCTGCGAGCCGTGCTCATCGACGTCGTCGGCCGGCTCCCGTTCGAGCTGCCGCACTTCCCGGCCAGTTACGGCGCTGCCGACCCCAGCGCCGTGGGTGGCCCCTTCGTCCCGCCGTCGAAGAAGGCTGACGGAGTGCCGACCCACGGCAAGGACTGGAGACCCGTCCTCCGAGCCGATGAGGACACCGTGACGTCGCTCCCCTTGACTGCGCTGCTCTCGCAGACACTCATGGCATTCACCATCGACTACGAGAACCGCTTTCCGTGGCCGCTCGCCAGCACCGCCACGGTGCTCTGTCACATCAGCGCGGAGCCACGACCATTGGCCGATGTGCCCGGCGAGCACGGGATCACCGGGAACGGCAAGTCACTGCTCGAGCGCCACCTCATCGCCGTCGTCACCCGCGATGAGGCTGATGGGGCCAAGGTCGTCGCGCTCACCGACCGCGGGCGGGCCGTGATGCAGCACCACCCCACTCGTCTGGAGACGGTTGAAGCAGATTGGCGCGGCCGATACGGCGACGATTCGATCACAGCCTTGCGAGACGCGCTCGGTCCCTTGGCGAGTGGAGCTCGCGATCAGCCAGACCATGTCATGGCACCGCTGCACGTGGGCTGAGCCACGCGTCAGAGAAGGGGTGCGATCTCTGCGCTGAAGCGCGCGATCTGGGTGACGAGGTCGTCGCAGCTGGCTGCTTTGAAGCTGAGTTGGACGTTGGTGACGCCGATGGCGCGCAGGGAGTCGAGGTAGGCCGCTGTCTCCTCGGCGGGGCCGGGGCCGACGATGGCGTTGGCGCCGATGTCGATGTGCTCGTCGCCCAGGCCGACCGCAGCCCGCTCGTCCCGCAGGTAGGCGATGGCGTGGGGGAGGTCGCGGCGCCGGGTGCCCTGCGGCAGCCAGCCGTCCCACCGCGCCGCGCGGCGCAGGGCGGGCCGCGACGAGCCACCGATCCACACGGGCGGGCGAGGATGCTGCACGGGCCGGGGCTGCACGCCGACGGTGCCGTCGATAGTGAAGGCGGGCGTGTCGACCTTCGGGTACTCGTCCCGTAGGGCGGCGTCGATGACGGCGAGAGCGTCGTCGAGCCTGCTCCCCCGCCGGTCGAAGTCGGCGTCGACCGCGGCGAACTCGCCCTCGGAGTGGCCGGCGCCGACACCGACGATGACCCGCCCGCCTGACAGCCAGTCGAGCGTGGCGAAGGACTTGGCCGTGACCAGCGGGTGACGGTAGGCGGGGATGTAGACGTGGCTCAGGAGCCGGGTCGTGCTTGTGACCCCGGCCAGCAATCCCAACGTGGCGATCGGATCGGTCCAGAACGTGCCCATGCGCGACGCGGCCTCGGCCGGCACGGCCACGTGGTCGCACACCGCGACGTAGAGGAACCCGGCCTCGTCGCACGCTTGCGCCACTCGGACGAGCTCCTCGGGGCCGGCCGCCAGTTCCCAGTCCTGCACGTAGATCGTGCTGTGGCTCTGTACCGGCAGCTGCATGCCGTAGCCCATTGCGCCCACTAGCGAGGCAGCCTCATGAGCTCGATGCGGGTGCCGTCCGGGTCGGTGCAGTACACGAAGTCCATCTCCGGTCCGAAGGTGGTGCGGGTGTGCTCGAGCACCGTGCCGCCGAGCTCACGGAGTTGCGCGGCGACCGCGTCCACGTCGTCGACGCGGAAGTTGAGATGGGTGAGCCCGAGCTGGTTGACGGGGCGGCGCACCGGCTCGCCCACGTAGCCGGGCGCGTCATAGAAGAGCAGCTCGATCGAGAGGTGGTCGCGGCGCAGGAACTGCGACCGCACCGCCACACCCTCGATTTCCATGAGGCCGCCGAACTCGGCGCCGACCTGATGGAGTTGCGTCGGCTCGAAGCCCAGTCCCTCGCAATAGAAGCGCAGCGAGCGGTCGAGATCGGACACGCAGATCCCGAAGTGAGAGAACGACGTACTCATGATCGCGGCACCGGCCAGTCGTCGGATCGCACTGCGGCGTCGGTGCCGCCATCGACGAACACCACGCTGCCGACCATCAGGCTCGCCTCGGACGAGAGCAGCCACGCGAGCAGGGCGGCCACCTCCTCGGGCCGTCCCGCCCGTCCGATGGGGATCGGGAACACCTCGCCCAGTCCCATGATGAAGTCGCGGCTCTCGACCGTCATGGGCGTGTCGATCAGGCCCGGGGCCACCGCGTTGAGACGGACGCCGTCGCCGATCCACGAACGCGCCTGGCGCCGGACCCAGCGGGCCAACGCCACCTTCGACGCGGGGTAGACGAGCAGCGGGTCGTGCTCCTTGGCCACCGCACGGGCCCCCTCCTCGTCGCCGGTGAGGCAGGACTCCACCAGCGCGACGGGTACGCCAGGTGCGGTCGTCGTCGAGTTCGAGCTGATGGCGACGGCCGACCCCGTCCCACGGGCGAGCAGCGGCCGCAGGCCGTCCAACGTCGCAACGGCACCGAAGTAGTTGACGGACGCGATCAGGGCGCCGTCGTCGCCCATGATGCCGGCGCCCGCCACCACGCCGTCGAGCGCGCCGTCCGACTGTTCGGTGACGGCCGTGACCATGGCGTCGCGCCCGCCGGCAGTCGACAGGTCAGCGATGACGTCGGCGTCGCGCACGTCCACGCCGATGACGCGGTGCCCGTCCTGCTCGAGGCGCGCCCGGGTGGCCCGTCCGATGCCGCCCGCCGACCCGGTGATGGCGAAGACGCCCATGGTTCGCGCACCGTAGTTCGGGGCAAGAGAGGGCCGGTGAGCGCGACCAAGGTGGGCCGCAAGGTCAAGCAGAGCGACTGGTTGGAATGGACCGGCCGGGCCGGCCTGGCGACGCGCGGCATCCTCTACCTGACCGTCGGGATGCTGGCCGCGCAGATCGCGTTCGGCGACACCGGTGAGCAGGCCGACAGGGAGGGCGCGCTGCAGGCCGTCGCCCGCCAGCCCATGGGGCGGCTGCTCCTCGGGCTGCTCGCAGTGGGCATGGCCGGCTACGCCATCTGGCAGCTGGTGCTGGCCGTCTCCCATCCGGGCGACAAGGGTGACGACCCGTCAGGGCTGGCCAAGCGGGCGGGGTGTGCCGGCCGGGCCACCATCTACCTGGCGGGTGTGGCCACCGCCCTCCCGCTCGCATTGGGCCGCGGTGGAGGTTCAGGGAACAGCGAGCAGGACTGGACAGCGCGCGCCTTCGACCTTCCGGGCGGGCGCTGGATGGTGGGCGCGGTCGGCACGGCCATCATCGGCGCCGGCCTGTGGAACGGATGGAAGGGCGTCTCCGGCACGTGGCGCAAGAAGCTCGACACGTCGGAGATGAGCAAGGCCGAGAAGACGTGGGCGGAGCCCATCGCGGTGGGCGGCCTCATCGGGCGCATGCTGATCTTCAGCCTGGTGGGCGGCTTCCTCGTGCGCGCCGCCGTCCGGTACGACCCGAACCACGGGGTCGGACTGGACGCTGCCCTCAAGGAAGTGCGGGACAAGGCGTACGGACCGTGGGCCCTGCTCGCCTTCGCGGTCGCCCTCGTGCTGTTCGGCGTGTTCTCGCTGCTGCAGGCCCGCTGGCGCCGGGTCGACACGTAGCTCAGACCTGGTGGTCCGGGCAGCTCCACGTCGTGCGGCCGCCCACCGTTCGGCGGACGAGCGGTGCACCGTCGCGCGGGCACATCCCACCGGGGAGGCGGTTCGGGAGCAGGTCACCGGTGTGGGTGCCCCCTCGCTCGAGCATGTCCTCGATGGTGCGCAGCAGGTGACGGTGCAGCCGTCGCGTCTCCGGCCCGTCGAGTGAGCTGGCAGGACGGACCGGGTCGAGGCCGGCCCGCCACAGCGCTTCATCGGCGATGAGGTTGCCCACGCCGGCCAGCCGGGCCTGGTCCATGAGCCGGGCCTTGAGCGGCGCCGTGCTCTGTAGCGCTTGCCGTAGCTCGGCGACGCTGACCGACCGCGCGTCAGGTCCGAGCCTGCTCTCGTCGGGGTCGAGCTGGACGCCTCCGAGCCGGCGCGGGTCGCGGATGCGCAGGTCGCCGCCTCCGTCGAACCGGACGCGGAAGCGGTCCCAGGCGGTGTTGGCTGCGTTGCTGGAGTAGATGAGGTCGTCGACGCCGGCCCGCCCGTCCACGACGAGCTTGCCGGTCATCCCGAACCGCAAGCCGAGGGTCGGGCCGCCGCCATCTGTGTCGAGCAGCAGCAGCTTGCCGATGCGACGGGTGCCGGTGAACGAGCGCCCCTTCAGGACCCGGCGAAGGGCGGTGGCGGTGGTCCCGCCCTTGAGGAACCAGGCGTCAGGGGCGTCGACCTTGGCGATGGGCCGACCCAGGGTTTCGGTGGCGAGGAGGCGGTAGTACTCGACTTCGGGAAGTTCAGGCATCGGCTCCCATAATGTGCGTTCATGGCAGAGAAGTGGTCGGCGCACTGGGCTCACCTGTTCGACGAGGTCGTCACATCGGGCCTGTGCACGGGGTGCGCGGGCTGCGTGGTCGCCTGCCCGTACGACGTGCTCGGCTATGACGACAACGAGGGCGTGTACAAGCCCTTCCACCTCGAGACCGAGAACGGCCCCGGCGACTGCACCCATGGCGAGAAGGGCTGTACCTACTGCACCCGGGCCTGCCCCCGCTTCCGCAACTGGGAAGTGGAGATCGACACCCACATGTTCGGCCGGGCCCGCAAGGTCGAGGAGGTGGACGGCATCTCCAAGGACATCATCCTGGCCAAAGCCGTCGATCCCGAGATCCACGAGAAGGGCCAGGACGGCGGCCTGGTGTCGGCGATCCTGCTGTGGGCCATGGACAACGGCTACATCGACGCGGCACTCGTCTCCTACCTGGAGGGCGACGGCTCGTCGTGGAAGGCCATCCCCGGCGTGGCCAAGACACGCGAGGAGATCCTCGCCGCCGCGGGCAGCCGCTACACGTACTCGGCCAACACCATGGCCTACGAGCAGGCCATCGAGTCAGGTGCGTCCAAGCTCGCCCTCGTCGGGATGAGCTGTCAGTCCTCGGTGCCGCCCGTGATGCTCGAGCGCAAGGCGGGCAAGCCGTCGAAGCGCTTCGCCCTCAACATCGGCCTGCTGTGCTCCAAGACGTTCGATGATTCGATCTTCGAGGAGCTGTTCGAGGCCAAGTACGGCCTCAAGAAGCAGGACATGGTGAAGATGAACATCAAGGGCGTCTTCCAGATCTGGATGAAGAACGGCGACTACCACGAGGTCAACCTCAAGGAGTGCCACGCGTGGACGCGTGAGGGCTGCAAGATGTGCCCCGACTTCGCGGCCGAGCACGCCGACATCTCCACCGGCGGCATCGGGGCTTTCAACGACTGGACGCTGACGATCGTGCGCACCGACATCGGCCGCGAGATCATCGTCAAGATGCTCGAGCAGGGCGTCATCGTCGGCAAGCCGGGCGACTCCGACCCCGGCGCCATCGCCCTGCTGCGCAAGCTGTCGCGGGTGAGCCGCAAGC
>JBEEFQ010000012.1:0-9072 GCA_041166245.1 Actinomycetota bacterium
CCTTGGCGTCGGCGAACGCCTTCACGGGCCCCAGCACGGCCACCCGTCCCAGCAGCAGCGCGCCATCGGTCACGACGTGACCTCGAAGACACGGATGATCGGTTCCTGGCACAGCAGCTCGAAGATGCGCACCTGGGCCTCGTGCACATGCCGCGACGCCATCCCCTCGTCCATCGCCTCGCGGCTCTCCCATCGGGACAGGGCCGCGCCCTCGACCAAGCCGCCCGCGTTGGTCTCCAGACTCACCAGCAGCTCGATGCCGATGCACCCCGGCAACGCACGGAACGCGGGCAGCACGTCGTCGGTGAACAGGCGCCGGACGTTGTCGATGTCAGCGGGATCGACGGCGCTCTGGAGGAACCGCAGGATCGCCATCAGGACCGCCACGCCGCCTTGCTGAACATGCCCGCCAGGTCGTCGCTCGTATGCAGCTGCTTGGTCTCCCGGTCCAGCTCGGCCGCCAGCCGCTCACCTGTGCCGGGGTACTTGAGCGTGACGCGGATGGATGCGGGTGTGACCTCGATGACGTTGTAGGACGGCCGCGTGTACCCGCGCAGCCGGTACGAGGAAACGGTGCCGGAGTTCACGATGAGGACGCCGTTCAGCAGCCAGACGTGCGGCACGTGCTTGTGACCGCTCAGGGCCAGGTCGACACCGAGCTCGGCGAGCAGGGCCAGCACGTCGCCCGCGTCCCACACCGTGTTGCGCTCCCGCCCGGTGCCGGGCACGGGCACGAGGTGGTGGTGCAGGACGAAGGTCTTCACGTCCGCCGCCACCGCGAAGTTGTCGTGGATCCACTGGTACCGCTCTCGCCCCACCTCGCCCTCGGCCAGGTCGGGCTTGGACGAGTCGATGGCCACGACTCGCATGGAGACGGGGTCCGGCCCGCTCGATGCCAGCTGCATCACCCGATCGCCCTTGCCCGGCACGTCGCCGGCGCCGAACTCGTCCCGGAAGTGCAGGTAGCCCACGTTCTTGGAGTCGTGATTCCCGGGGACGACCACGACCCGCAGGTCAGCCGCGAACAGCGGCTGCAGGTGCTGTTGCGCGATCCGGAACTCGTTGGCGTAACCCTCAGCCGTGAGGTCGCCGCCGATGACGACCAGGTCGGGCGCCATGGCGATGGTCTCGGACACGGCGCGGTCCAGCAACTCGCCGTCGAAGTACGGGGACCCACAGTGCAGGTCCGACAGCTGTGCGATGACGAACGCGTCGCGCTCCACCGTCGGCGAGTGTAGGGATTGTCAGCGCGCTGGGCGCGCCTCGGTCAGCCGGTGAAGCGTGGCTGTGCCGTCACCGCTTGGGCGGCTGGGCTGGGCGATCTGCTGATCTGCACGCCCGCCACGGACGTCGGGATGGTCGTGGTGGTTGCACCAGCGGCCGTGGTCGTCGTGGTTGCATCAGCGGCGGTCGTCGTCGTGGTTGCACCGTCAGCCGTCGTCGTGGTGGTTGCACCAGCGGCCGTCGTCGTGGTGGTCGCGCCTGCCTCCGTCGTCGTGGTGGCGCCTCCCGTAGTCGTCGTCGCGGCCGGCGGGGCCGGGCAGACGATGCCGCCTGCGGGCACCTGGGCCTCTGCCTCGAGGTGGCCGATGCGCACGTTGGCGACCTCGGGGCCGTTCGGGACGCCGGCGTCGGCGTTGACGGCGGAGATGCGGACGACGTCGGCCGCACCGGACGCCAGCGTGCCGTTGCCCGTCTCGGTGGGATCGGACAGCGGGTCGGGGAGCACGTTGGGTGCGGAGATGGCCCGGATGTCCTCACCGAGGGTCAGGCTGATCAGCTTGGGCCCGAGCGGACCGGGCGGGATGGCGATGTCGATGCCCTCGTCGCCGAACAGGTCGCTGCGCCGGATGGGGATGGTCGGCGTGGTCGCGTTGTCCGGGGCGCCGAGGTAGACGCGGATCACCGTGGGGTCCGGGTCGTCGGAGAGCCCGGCCACCTCGTAGGTCACGTTGGCGCCGCCGGCCTTGCCGGTGGCGACGGCCCGGAAGATCCACTCGCCGAGGATCTCGACGAAGACGGGCGGCGGGGCAGTCGGGTCGGACTGGAGGAGCCCGACGGGCGCGAAGGTCATGTGTGTCTCGGTGGCGAGGCCCCAGGTCCCGTCGAGGTTGTCGACGAGGTAGCTCATCGACCAGGTCTGGCTCACACCACGGCCCCCGGAGCCGAAGAAGTCGGAGGACGCGTTCACCAGCGGTGCGTCCAGGTCGCCGGTGGCGGGATCGGACGACGTGTCGACCAGCTGGGCCTTGGCCGTCTGGCCCCGGCCCTCGGAGAGGTTGCCGGTCGTGAGGCACTGCGTCTCATCGAACCGGGCGCGGGCCTGGCCCTCGAGCAGCTGGGCGTAGAGCAGCGGGTCGGCCTGAGTGATCTCGGCCAGCTCGCTCTCGACGAGGCCCGTGTCAGTGGGACCGGCGGGGGGATCTCCGTCCGATCGCTCGGCCGGCTGCGCGCCTGCTTCTGCGATGCCGCCCGGGATGATCTGGTTCTCGTCGTTGTTCGGGAGGCCGGTGGCGACGCCGATCTCGAGGCCGCTGCCCCGTCCGTAGCTCTCCTTGCCACCCGAGTCGACGAGCGCATCGGGCGCGCCTGCGGTGGGCACGACCGCGAAGTTCTCCTCGTTGTGGATGCCCGCGGGATCGAAGCCGTCGGAGTCGACGGCGGCGGCAGAGGACGCCACATCTGCGTTGAGGATCTGCTGCACGTCGGACACGCGCAACACGTCGGCGTGAATGTTCGACCCCGTCGAATACCCGGAGAACGCGGGCAGTGGCGCTCCCGATGACCCTGACTGACTCACGACGATGAAGCCGCCGACCGCCAGCGCCCAGACCGTGAACAGTGCGACGTTCTTGCGCACAGTTCCCCACCACCTTTGCTCGTGGCCCCGCTCGCCAGGAGGCCGATTCACCGCAGACGGTGGTGATACTACCCCGATAACACCCGAAGTGACCGGAAATGTCGCAAAAAGTGGGAAAATTCGGACATCGCTTGCCGTCCGTTCGTCAGGCGATGACCTGGACAGGCACGCCGAGCGGCAATTTGATCTGTTCGACGAGCTTGACGATCTCAGCGTTGGGGATGCGTATGCACCCGTGGCTCACGTCCTTGCCGAGGCCCGCGGGGTCATTGGTGCCGTGGATCCCGATGACGCCGTCGCCACCGTCGAAGGTCGTGAGCTCGTTCGAGAAACCTGACAATCCGTAGGCATACGGCCCGTAGACGCCATCGGGACGGGGCGGCCGCAGCAGTTCCTTCGTGTAGTAGAGCCCCCCGGGCGTGGGGGTCGTCGCCGTGCCGACTCCGATGGGCGCCGTCAGCAGCACTCGCTTGCTCTGGGTCACGGTGAGCAGGTGGTCCGTCAAGTTGATCGTCATGCGATAGCTGTGCTCGGTGAGCCGGACGTCGGTGGCCTTGATCCACCCCGTTCTCCCGTTGGGGCGCACGGGCAGGAGCACCTCGAGCCACAAGGCCGGGTGCTCCTCGACGACGAGGAACACCATCGGGCGGGGCGGATCGGCGGGCTGCACGATGGACTGGCTCGGGACCGTGGCCCCCTCGCTGTCGAACACGGCGACGCGTGGCACCAACGCTTCGGCCACCGTGCTGCGATCCGCGTCCTCGTCGGACGGCGCGGCGGTGGTCGAGGCGCCGGAACCGGGCGCCGCCAGGGACGGCGTCTTGCTGTCCGAGCAGCCCGTCGCGGTCGCCACCACGACGAGCAGCAACGCCGTCCCTCGCCCCACCCGCTGCCAGCCCACCCATGGATGGTCCCATTAGGGTGAACGTCGTGGCAACGCGGGCCGCTGCGCCATCTCCCTCGAGGGCGCGGGGCTGAGGTGGGACTGAAGACCTGGGCGCTGCGGCGGCTCATGGGCCGGTTCCGCATCACCGACGACATCGTCCGGTACCTGTCGACGTTCCAACGCCTGGGCGAGACGGTCGAGGTCGAGCTGCCCGGCGAGCTGCTCCCAATCGGGGCCCGCACCGTGTTCCGCGCCATTCGCACCCGTGCCGCGGCACAGCTCGGGGTCGACTGGGTGTGGCCCTACTGGCTGCATCATCAGCTGGATCCGGGCTCACCCGCCTTCATCCCGCGGGGCCACCTGCCCGCCCTCACCAACGTGACGGGGCGCAACTGGACCGCCATCGGCAACATCGGCTCGAGCTGGGAGGCGATCGTCGACGAGCGAGGGCTCGTCACCCCGTGGTTCGACGGCTGGTCACTGGACTGGTGGATCGGCGCCGAGGACCGCTGGCACTTCCCGTCGCAGGACGCGGCCGTCCGCCAGCAGCTCGTGGACTCGGCTCCCGTGGTCGAGACGCTCATGCGGGTGCCGGGGGGCGACGCCGTGCACCGGGCCTATGCCATCGCCACCGACGACCTGGCCGTGGTCGAGATCGAGAACCGCACGTCCACCCCGTTCGCCGTCGCCATCGCGGTGCGCCCGTACAACCCCGAGGGTCTCGCCGTCGTGGAACGCATCGCGCTGCACGACCGCACGGTGACCGTCGACGGCCGGCCCGCCGTGCTGTTCCCGCAGCGCCCGGCCCGCATGGCGGGGTCGACGTTCCACGAGGGCGACTCCGTGAACGTGGTGACCAGCGGCCAGGCGGGCACCGAGCTGCCCAGCCCGTTGCGCTGTGAAGTCGGGCTGGCCCAGGCCGCCTTCATCTTTCCACTCGCCCACGGGGCCCGGCTGCAGGTGGCGATCCCGCTCGAGCCCGTGCGGCGCACCCGCCGCCGGGGATTGGCCAGGCGCCGGGCGGAGGCGGCCCCGGACATGCCCGCGTCCGTGCCGCCCGCCGAGACGGTGGCGCGGGGCTGGAGTGCACACGTCGCCAGGGGCATGCAGCTCACGCTGCCCGACGGCCGGCTGGCCCAGGCAGTGGAGGCCAACCGCCGCTACCTGCTGCTGTTCCACGACGGCGACGAGATCACGCCCGGCCCGTTCACCTACCACCGGTTCTGGTTCCGCGACGCCGCCTTCATGCTCGTCGCCCTCGACCGGTTCGGGTTCCACGCCGAGGCGGCCGAGGTCCTGCGCTCGTACGGACGACGCCAGCACCTCGACGGCTTCTTCTTCAGCCAGCGCCAGGAATGGGACGCCAACGGCGCCGCCCTGTGGGCCCTGGCCGAGCACCAGCGGCTCACGGGCGAGGCCGACCTCGTCGACTCGCAGGTCATCGCCCGCGGTGTGCGCTGGATCGAGCGCAAGCGCCACAGCAAGCGCCGGCGCGACCCCGAGCTCCAGGGCCTGATGCCCGCCAGCATCTCTGCCGAACACCTGGGGCCCTTCGACTTCTACTACTGGGACGCCTTCTGGTCGCTCCGAGGCCTGATCGACGGGGCCACGCTGCTGCGTCACTGCGGCCGGGCGCCGGCGGCCGACCGGGCCGAGGGGTGGGCGGCCGACCTCCGCAGCAGCATCGACCGGTCGCTCGAGCTCGTCGCGGCCCGGATCGGCACGGCTGCGATGCCGGCGGGGCCGCGCCGCCGCATCGACCCCGGCGCCATCGGCTCGCTGGTGTCCTGCTTCCCCCTGCAGCTCCTCGCGGCCGACGATCCTCGGATCGTCGCCACCGCCGACGCCATCCGCGAGCGGTTCTCGCTCGGCAACGCCTTCTACCAGGGCATCAGCCACACCGGTCTCGGCACCTACCTCACGCTGCAGCTCGCGTTCGTGGAGCTGGAGGCGGGTGACCGCCGCGCCCTCGACCGCCTCCAGTGGATGGTGGACGCCGCCACGCCCACCTTCACCTGGCCCGAGGCCATCCACCCGCAGCTCGGCACCGGCTGCATGGGCGACGGCCACCATGGATGGGCGGCAGCCGACTTCCTGTCGTTCGTCCGTGCCCTGCTGGTGCGGGAGGTGGACGGCGGCCTCGCCCTGTGCACGATGCTGCCGGATGCGTGGCGGGGCCAGAACCTCGAGGTCGAGCACGCGCCCACCCACCACGGCGACCTGTCGTTCGCGGTGCGTTGGCACGGTGAGCGCCCCGCGCTGCTTTGGGAGCTCGTGCCCCGTCCCGGGCAGAAGGGGCCGGTGCGCATCACCATCCCCGGCCTCGATCCGTCCTTCACCACCACCGAGCTCCGGGGCGAAGCGCTTCTCAGCCCGGCAGAAGGGGCAAGATCGTTCGGGTGAGCGAGCCTGCGGAGCGAACCGTGTCGTGGAGCTGGATATCCATCGAGCTGGCCGAGATGGGTATCCAGTGACTGATGCCGGCGGCTTCGATGCGGCGGAGGCCCGCACCTTCCTGGTGGCCAAGGGCCTCTCCGTCGACGAGATCGCCCAGGCCGAGGCGGACGGCACCCTCCACCTGCTCGTGCTCGACTTCCTGGTCCTGCCCAAGCAGCCCCAGTACACGCAGGCCGAGGTGGCCGAGCAAGCCGGGTTGAGCCTGCAGGAGGCGCAACGCTTCTGGCGGGCCCTCGGGTTCCCGGACGTAGCGCCCGACGAGGTGGCGTTCACCGATCACGACCTCAACGCCCTCACGACCGTGACAGGTCTCATCCACCTCGGGCTCACCGATGTGGACGTGGCCCTGCAGCTGGCACGCGTCATCGGCCAGTCGATGGCGCGCATCGCCGACTCCGCCCCCCGGCCCCAGCTGACGGCGGAGGACAGCGCTCGCTTCGCCGAGCTGTTCGCGCTGACCGGCGGCGCGACCCTCGACGGGCAGGCCCGCCTGCTCGAGTACGTCTGGCGCCGGCACATGCAGCAGTCGCTCCGGCGTCACGCCTTGCAGCGCACCGAGGAGCCCGGGCAGACAGTGATGGCCGTCGGGTTCGCCGACCTCGTCGGCTTCACCGCCCTCAGCCAGCAGCTGAGCGAGGCGGCGCTGTCCGAGGTCGTGTCCCGCTTCGAGGAGCTGGCTTACGACACAGTCGCCGCGGGCGGTGGCCGGGTGGTGAAGATGATCGGCGACGAGGTGATGTTCGTGACCAAGGACGTCGTGGCCGCGGCCCGCATTGCCCTGTCCCTGTCCGACGCGTACGGGGGCGACGAGCAGCTCTCCGATGTGCGGGTGGGGCTGGCGTGCGGGCCCGTGCTGGCGCGCGAGGGCGACTACTACGGCCCTGTCGTCAACCTGGCCAGTCGCATCGTCAACATCGCCCGCCCCGGCTCGGTGCTCGTGGCGGCCGACGTCGTGCACACCCTGGCCGAGCATCCTGACTTCTCGTGCCGCACATTGCGCAGCCGCTACCTCAAGGACCTGGGCCGCGTGCCGCTTTCGGTGCTCGAGTGGTCCGAGGACATGCTCGAGCCGGAGGACGACCAGCCCGATCGCGGCCGCGATCGGGATCGCCGGCGCCGGGCCCGTCGAGGGCCCGGCGTCTTCGGCGTGCTGTCCGAGCAGGTCCGCCAGGCCCTCGAGAGCGCCGGGCGCGAGGGCGAACGAGTCGTTGGAGGGACAGAGGGGGCCCGCACCGACGATGAGAAGTAGCAGGCGTTGACGACGCTCGCCACCCGTCGGGGGCGGATGGAGATATCGGTGCTCGGTGGGCCGCCGTGGGTGCTGCGGGTTGTGGCACGCGGCTACATCGGGCCGACGCTGATCCGGCAGGACCTCGACCACGCAGCTGCCTTCGGCCGTAGCCATCCCGAGGGGTGGTGGTACGTGGTCGACCCCACCGATGTGGTGCCGAACCCCGTCAACGTGGCCTACCTGAAGTCGATCAGCCGCCTGCCCAACGTGCGGGGTTACCTCGTCATCGCCCGCCGCCGGCCCATGCGTACGGCGGCTCGCCTGCTGTCGAGGCTGGGCGGGCCTGACCGCGTCTTCGCTTCAGACGCGGAGGCGCTGGCCCACGTGGCGGAGGAGAACGACGTCGCGGGCACGAAGTCCTGCTCGTGATCCGACGTTGCCGCACGCTCCTCCTCCTGCTGCTGGCGATGCTTCTCATCGGTCCGACGGCGGCGCATGCCGGGCCGTCGTCCACGGTCTACGCCCACCGGGGGGGTGCGGGCATCGCGCCGGAGAACACCATGGGGGCGTTCCGCAAGTCCGCTCGCCTCTACGGGCACCGCGGCGTGTGGCTGGAGATGGACGTCCAGCTCACGAGCGACGGCGTGCTCGTCGTCCTGCACGACGACTCGCTCGACCGAACCACCAACTGCACCGGGACAGTGATCGAGAAGACGGCAGCCGAAGTGACGGCCTGCGACGCCAGCCGCAGCTTCCAAGGGTGGCAGCGGCCCGAGCCCGTGCCGACGCTCGAGAAGGTGCTCCGCGAGGGCAAGCGGCGGGGCTGGCGGCTGTCGGTCGAGATCAAGAACATCCCGGGCGAGGCCAACTTCGACCCAGTGGGCGCCACGGTGGCGGGCGCGTTGGTCGACTTGGTGCAGCGGACGGGCTTCCCGACGGGACGCCTGGTGGCACAGTCGTTCTGGCCCGCGTCGCTGGAGGCCGTCGAGCGCGAAGCGCCGGCGATCTCCACCGCGTTGCTCACGACGTCGCAGCTTCCCGGCGCCCCAGCCGGCGTGGGCCTCACCGTGCTGTCGAACGCCCTGTTCGCGACGGCGCGGGGCTACGAGGTCGTGTCACCCGACGAGGGCAGCGTCGACCTCGGGGCCCACACCGTGCAGGCCGCTCAGGCGCTTGGGCGCGAAGTCGTGGTCTGGACCGTGGACGATCCGACGCGGATCGCGCAGGTCGGGTCGTTCGGAGTCGACGGCATCATCACCAACCGGCCTGACCTGGCCTACAGCGCGATGGGGTGACTAGTTCGTCGGGCGGATGACCAGCACCATGATCGCCGCGACCAGCAACACGTAGAGGCCCCAGACGGCTGACACGAGCGGCGCATCCGCCTCGTGGTCGTGGGTCAGGGTCAGCCACGGGGTGACGAGCGAGGCGAGCACCCCTGTCTCTCGGCGGGCAGACGGAAAAGGTTGAGCCCCGCCGACCCCCTTTTCGTTCTTTGGCGCGTAGCCCCGAATTTTTCGGGGCTAAGCCCCAAAGTACGAAAAGGGGGTCGGCGGGGCTCAACCATTTACGGCAGCCCGCCGAGAGTCAGGGGTGCTCGCCAAGCTCGTCACCCCCTTGCTGACCCTGACCCACGAC
>JBEEFQ010000013.1:0-6883 GCA_041166245.1 Actinomycetota bacterium
TTGTTGGTGCCCGTCGTCGGCATCTCGGGCGTGATCCGCACGTAGCGGGGCCGCCACTTGGGGCCGAGGTCCTCCTGGGCGTCGAGCCACGAGGCGAAGGCGGCGCCATCGAAGGCGGCGCCGTCCCGCAGCACGAGGCAGGCCATGGCCTGGTCGCCGGCCTGGGTGTCGGGCACGCCGTACACGGCGGCCGCGATCACCTCGGGGTGGCGCAGCAGCGCGTTCTCCACCGGCCCGGCCGGGAAGTTCTCGCCGTCGACCCGCACCCAGTCGGCGGTGCGGCCCGCGAAGTAGATGTAGCGGTCGGCGTCCACGTACCCCAGGTCGCCGCTCCAGTACCAGCCGTTCCGCG
Organism: Actinomycetota bacterium; assembly: GCA_041166245.1. Lineage (GTDB taxonomy): Bacteria > Actinomycetota > Acidimicrobiia > Acidimicrobiales > JAFATL01 > JBEEFP01. The sequence continues at coordinate 353 of JBEEFQ010000013.1, forward strand.
TCGCCTTCCGATACGCCTCGTCGTTCTTGTAGTAGCCCTCGAACGGGCCTGCGCCCTCGGTGTTGACGATTTCGCCCACGGCCTCGTCGGCGTTGACCAGCCGCCCCTGGGCGTCGAAGCGGGCCCGCTCCCGCTCCACGCCGTCCTCGGAGACCACCATGACGTTGTCGGGCGCCATGCCGAGGGCGCCGGCGCGGGGCTCGACGTCGCGGTTGACGGCCACCCCGCCCTCGGTGGCGCCGTAGGCGTCGATCACGCGCACGCCGAAGCGGCGCCCGAACCCCTCGACCAGTTGCGGCGATCCCTCGTTTCCGTAGGCGACCCGCATCGAGTTGTCGGCGTCGTCGGGTTGCTCGGGCGTGGCGAGGATGTAGGCGAGGGGCTTGCCCGTGTAGTTCCAGTACGTCGCCCCGAAGCGGCGCACGTCGGGCAGCCACCCGGAGGCGCTGAACTTCCGCACCAGGCCCACCGACGCACCGACGATGAGCGACGGCGCCCACCCCACCATGACCGCGTTGGAATGGAACAGGGGCATGCACACGTACCCGACATCGTCGGCGCCGATGTCGAGGATCATGCTGATCCGCACCGCGCTGGTGAGGAGGCGTCGCTGGCTGCAGATGACCGCCTTGGGCGCGTCCGACGTCCCCGACGTGAAGATGAGGGCCCAGGTGGTGGACGGGTCCGGCTCGATGCCGGGGTCGTCGGAGCGGGCCGGGAGCGGGACGTCGGCCACGTCGAGCACCGGCACGTTCACGTCGCCGAGCAGGCCCCGGTGGCGCTCCTCGGTGACGACGAAGGCCACATCGGTGTGCTCGAGGTCGCGACGGAGGTTGTCGCCCCGGCGGGTGGGGTTGAGCCCGACGATCGTGGCGCCCGTGAGCGCGGCGGCACCGAAAGCGAAGAGGAACTCGGGCAAGTTGTCGAGCAGCACGCCGACGTGAAAGGACTCCCCGTCGGGCGGGCGCATGGACAGGAACAGCTGCGCCCACCGGCACGACTCCTCGTAGTACTCACGGTGGGTCCATGTGCGGCCCTCGCAATGGATGGCGGACCTGGCGCCGATCACGGGGTCGGCCGCGTTGCGTCGCAGCAGGGCCGCCGCATTGGGCGCCGGCATCGGCGCCTGCCCCGGGGCGGGGATGGAGGTGGGGGCGGTCAAGTGGCGGAGGCGGCCTGCAGCGGGTCGCAGATGCGGCACGGCTGCATGCGCTCGACGTCGCGGGTGCTCACGGTGCGCACGTTACGTCGACTTCGGCTCACCACCGGGCAGTCGGGCCGGTGGAAGTTGGTGCCGTTGCCCGTGGCGACGAACGACGAGGCCGTGGCCGAGGTCGACCGACGCTTGGCGCCGTTGCCGTTGCCCTGCGCGCCGGTGACCGCCTCGATGAGCAGGCGCATGTGCTCGTCCTGCTGGCGCAGCAGGTCCTGGTGGTGCAGGTCGGCCTGGTCGTACACGCGGTACAGCCAATGGGCCCAGTACAGGAGGCCGCCGACGATCATGAATCCGAGCCCGATGAAGGCGCCGCTCACCAGGTAGGGGATCTGCTGCTGCACGTGGCTGGCATGGGCCGCGCCGTACCAGGCGATGAGGATGATGACGAGGCCGAGGGGCATGAGGACAGCGCCCACTGCAACCTGCCACGTGTTGCGCATGTCGAAGCCGTCGCCGCCGCCCTGGAACACGCGCAGCAGCCGGCGTGGGCCGCGGGGGTCCTCCGGCGCGGTCTCGACAGCGTCATCGCCAGTGTCCGTCACCGCGTTCTCCCTTCGAGCAGCTGCCACCTGGCATAGCCCAACAACGGGCCACACAGCACGATCGACGCCAGCACGCCGGCCACGACCCAGGGGACGGGGATGGGCGAGCCGAAGGGTCGGCGCTCGCCGGCCGACAGCGCAGGCGCGAGCGGGGTGGGCGGGCTCATCGCCGGTGCCGACCCGAGCGCACCGGACGCGGACGCGCCGGAGCCCACGGGGTCGAGGGCCACCTCGGAGGCGCCGCTGACATCGACCGGCGTCAGGGGCGTGTCGAGGATCGCGTCGTCCGCGGGCACACCGGTGGCGTTGGCCGAGACCCGCGCCATCCCGAGCGTGATCTCGACCTGCAGAGGCAGGTCGGGCGTGCCCAGCGGGATGGGGACCCCTGGCAGCGATGAAAGGCCCGGAATACCGAGGGCGGGCAGGGTGCGCACGAGGGTGATGACGATGCCCCCGGAGTCGGCCGTGGCCTGGCCGTCGAGTGCGGTGACCTTCGGCGAGACGGCGCGAATCGTGATGCCGTCCGTCGCCAGGGTCTTCTGCAGGAGCGACTCGACACCGGGGGCGACGCCGGTGCCGACGGGCTGCTGGCCCACGAGGTGGATGCCGTCGGCGTCGATGTAGGCGGGCTGGCCCGCCACCGACACCCGGCCGATCTCGAGCTCGGCCACGGGCTTCGCCTTGACGCCGTCCGAGGTGGCGGTGGCCCGCGCCGTCACGCCCTCGATGGTGATGAGGTCGGCGATCGTCACCGCACCGGTGTGAGAGACGGCTTGGGCGCTGACCAGATCGTCCTTCAACTGCACATCGTTCGACGCGGACGACGAGCCCACCTCGACGACGGCGGGCGCCGTCGGCGGTACTGCAACCGACGAGATGTGGGCGACGGCCTTGGCTCCCTCGGGACCGGCGTGCGAGGTCGCGGTGCCGGCGCCCGCCCCGGGCACCGCTGCCTGGTTCAGGGATGCGTCCTGGCCGAACCCCGGCGACGGCGGGTAGTTGGCCTCGGCCACGACGGGGTAGTTGGGGATGCCCGGGGCCCCGAACGTCGCCAGCGCTGTCCCGAGGTGAGCGGCGGTGTCGCCCGGGTAGATCGGTGACGCCACCACGCCCGTCGACGGGCCCTGGGTGACGATGGAACGGGCGAAGGGCACGTCGAACTCGAAGATCGTGCCCTCGGCCGCGTCACCGACGGGCAGGAACCCCGGGCTGTTGAGCTGGTACCGCACGCCCGCGGCCAGTGCCCGCAGGCCGTACCCCGCCACCTGGGTGCCCTCGGCCGCCGGCCGAACCGGGGCCACGACCGCCCACACCGGCCCCGCCACCGCAACCACCACCGCAGTCGCTATCAGAGCCACAACCGTTCTCGAGGCAATACGTCGCGGATTCCGCGACGTATTGCCTCGAGAACGGGGGGTGGGGCTCATGAGCCGAGGTAGGAGGCGAGCATGCCCGTCTCCTGCATGTCGGCGGGTTCGCCGAGGTCGACGACCCGGCCCTTGTCGAGCACGTACACGTAGTCCGCGAGCTCGAGGGCGGCGTGCACGTACTGCTCGACCATCAGCACCGTTGTCCCTTCGGCGGCCAAGTCCCGCACCGCATCGAAGAGCTTGGCGACGACCAGCGGCGCCAGCCCCATGGAGATCTCGTCGAGCATGAGCAGGCGGGGGCGGGCGAGCATGGCGCGGGCCAGGGCCAGCATCTGCTGCTCACCGCCGGACAGCGTCCCCGCCAGCTGGTCCATGCGTGGCCCGAGGGCAGGGAACACCGTGACCGCCTCGGTCACCACGTCGGTGCCCCGCTCCAACGCGTAGCCCGCCATCTCCAGGTTGGCCCGCACGCTGATGCTCCGGAAGATGCCTCGGCCCTCGGGCACGTGCAACACGCCGGCCCTGGCGACGCGGAACGGCTTGTTGCGGTCGATGCGGCGGCCGTCGAGGGTGATGGTGCCGGCGTCGGGCCGCAGCAGGCCGGAGATGGTGCGAAGGGTCGTGGTCTTGCCCGCGCCGTTGGGCCCGAGCAGGGCGACGACGCAGCCTTCTGGCACCACCATCGAGACACCGGACAGGGCGCGCAGCCCGCTGTACGAGACGGTCACGTCGCGTAGCTCCAACAGCGTGCTCACGACGCGGCCTTCTCCTCGCCGAGATAGGCGGCGATCACGTCGGGGTCGTCGCGGATCTCCTTGGGCGTCCCGCGCGCGATGCGCTGGCCGAAGTCGAGGACGGTGATCTCGTCGCACACCTCCATCACCAGGGCGACGTCGTGCTCGACCAGGAGGATGGCGGGCTCGCCCGACTCGCGGCCGACCACGCCGAGCAGCATGTCGCGGAAACGCGCCGTCTCGCCCGGGTCGAGGCCGGCGCTGGGCTCGTCCAGGAGGAGCACGCGCGGGTTGGCGCACAGGGCTCGGCCGAGCTCCACCATGCGGCCCAGCCCGGTGGACAGCTGCCCGGCCTGACGGTCGGCGCAATCGGCGAGCCCGAGCTGGTCGATGACCTCGTCGACCCGGTCGCGGGCCTGGCGCCGGTTGCGCCCGAGCACCGCGCCGGCCACACCCGCCTCCCACGTGGCCAGCAGGTTGTCGTAGACGCTCAGACCGCGGAACAGCTCGAGGCGCTGGAACGTGCGGGAGATCCCCGCTCGGCCACGCCGGTGCGGTGGCCAGCGAGTGATGTCCTCGCCGTCGAGCTCGACGGAGCCCGAGGTGGGTTCGAGCAGCCCGGTGACCACGTTGAACAGCGTGGTCTTGCCCGCACCGTTCGGGCCGATGAGCCCGGCGATGCCGCCGCGCCGCACCCGCAGCCCGACGTTGTCGAGGGCCTGCAGACCGCCGAAGCGGACGCTCACGTCGGAGACCTCGAGGACGGCGTCGCCGGATTCACGTGCCATGAGCGGGCTCCGGACTGGGCGGCACGCTGCGGGGCAGCGGACGGAACAGCGCGCTGTAGCGGCGGGCGGTCTCCGTCGCCTGGGTGATGGGGCCGTCCGGGTTCTTGGCCAGCGCGATGACGCCGATGGCGACGGCGAGCGGGATGTACTTGTGGATGGACACCGACGCCGGGACGATCTGCACCGTGTAGACCACGCCCGCGATCACTGCACCACCGACGAGGGCCCGGCCGCCGAGGACCACGAGCAGCAGGAGCCCGAGGGACGCCCCGAAGGCGAAATCGTTGGGACTGATGCTGCGGCGCATCGATCCGAACAGCGCGCCTGCGAATGCAGCCCCCGCGCCGCTCAGGGCGAACACCGCGAGCTTGGTGAGGGTGAGGTTGACGCCGAAGGTCGCGGCCGCGACGGGCGCGTCCCGCATCATCTGCAGCCGGCGCCCGACCGGACCCTGGCGCAGCAATGCCGCGCCGACGGCGAACAGCGCGAATATCAGGATGGACAAGTAGTAGAAGCGCGTCGTCGACGCGAACGAGAACGAGCCGATGCGCGGTCGCGCCACTGTCATCCCCGTCACGCCCCCGCTGATCGAGCGCTGGCTGAACACGAGCGTGTCGAGCGTGAGGGCGAAGGCCATGGTCGCCAGGGCGAGATAGAGGCCAGAGAGCCGCAACGACGGCAGACCGATGATCAACCCGAGGGGCACCGCGATCAGGGCGCCGAGCAGGGCGGCGGCAAAGAACCCGCCGCCGTTCGGACCTGCGAGATGGCCGGCCGTGAACGCGCCGACGCCGACGAAGGAGAACTGGGCGAGGGAGATCTGCCCGCTCCACCCCGTGAGCACGATGAGGGTGAGGGCGACCGTGGCGTACACCGCGCCCGACGTGACGTTGCCGAGCAGCGAGTCGTTGATGAACGCCGGCAGCACGAGAGCGACGGCACCCAGCCCGGCCGCGGTGCGCCAGAACCGACGCGTGCTCTGCAGGCGCGCCGAGCTCAGGGCCTCGAACGAGGACCGCACCTCCTTGAGCCGTCCGCCGTAGAGGAGGAGCAGCGCGAACAGGGCCAGGTACGGGATCGAGGCCTGGACCTGGGCCATCACACCTGAGCTCCCCCACTTGGCAAGCACGCCCTGGAGCACGCCGAGGCCGATGGCGCCGCCGAAGGCGAGGGGCAGGCTCACCAGCCGCCCGAGCACGGCCGGTGCGAAGCAGAAGATGACGACGAGCACGAGGGTGTACACGTCGAGTCGTGAGTTCGCACTCAGCAGGATCCCGACCAGCGCCGCGAACACCGACGAGATGATCCACGCCACGCGCGACACTGCGTCGCCGCTCACGCCGATCAGCTCAGCCAGGTCGCGGTTGTCCACCACGGCTTGTGTCGCGATGCCGAACTTGGTGTGCCGCAACAGCAGGTAGAGCCCCCCGCCCATGGCGACGGCGAGCAGGAGCGTGCAGAGCTGGGTCCAGCTGACGTTGAGCCTCGAGGTCACGCTGAACGTCCCGCTGGGGAAGATGCTGCTGAGGAACCGGTCCTCGGCGCCGAACAGCAGCGGCACCAGGGCCTGCAGAAAGGCGAGCACGCCCAGCGACACGACGATCTGGATCTCGGCCGACAGCGCCGTCACCGGCCGGTACAGCCGTTCCGATGCGATGCCGATGAGCGGGGCCACTACGAACAAGACGAGCGGCAGGGCGATCCATGACGAGAGGCCCCAGCCGTCCCTGAACTGCCAGAAGGTGAAGCCGCAAAACATGGCGACCGCGCCGTAGGCGAAGTTGAAGATCCCCGACGTCTTGTAGGTGAGGACCACACCCATGGCCGCCAGCGCGTAGATGGCGCCGTTGAACAGGCCGATGAGGGCGAGGGGCCAGACCT
>JBEEFQ010000014.1:0-51441 GCA_041166245.1 Actinomycetota bacterium
AAGAACGGAGGGGTCGGCTGCCTAGATTCCGATGATCCGTTACCTGCTCGCTGTCGTTGCCGGGGTGCTCACGGCGCTGTCGCTGCCCCCGTGGGGGTGGTGGCCGCTGGCGTTCGTGGGGTTGGGGCTGCTGTACCGGGTGCTGGAAGGGCGCTCGCCGCGCGGCCGACTGCTGCTCGGGTGGCTCGCTGGGCTGGGCATGTTCGGGATCGGCTGGTTCTGGTTCATCGAGTTCAGCGGTCCGGGCGGCGTGCTCTCCATCGCGGCCGAAGCCCTCTTCCTGGGCCTGGGCGCGGTGCTGGTGCCGCCCCGCCACGGGCGGCTGGTCGCGTTCCCCGCCGCCGTCGTCCTGGTCGAGCTCGTCCGCGGCGCATGGCCCTTCGAGGGCCTGCCCCTCGCCGGTGTCGCCCTGGGACAGGTCAGCGGGCCGCTGGCACCCTTCGCGCGCGTCGGGGGCGGACTCGGGCTGCTGCTGCTGGCCGCGATCCTCGGCGTGGCCCTGGCCCAGCTCGTGCGGATGCGGGTCCGGCCCGCGTTGGTGGCCGCTCTCGTCGTGCTGGCCGCCACCGGGCTCGGGATGGTGGCCCCCGACGGTGGGCCCGACGGTGAGACGATCGACATCGCCATCGTGCAGGGCGGCGGGCGCCGCGGCTTCCGCGCCGTCGAGTCCGACCCGGCTGACGTGGAGAAGGCCCACTTCGATGCCACCGAGGCCGTGGCATCCAACACGTACGACCTGGTCTTCTGGCCCGAGGACGTCATCGACATCGACGACGCCGTGGCGGACACGCCCGAAGGCGCGCAGATCAGCGCCCTCGCAGAAGATCTGCAATCGACCCTCGTCGTCGGCGTGGTGGAGGGCGAGGGCACCGACCACTTCCGCAACAAGGCGGTCGCGTGGGGCCCGGACGGATCGCTGCTGGGTGAGTACGAGAAGGTGCGACGGGTGCCGTTCGGCGAATACATCCCGTTCCGGTCGATCGTGGGCAAGGTGGGTGACATCTCGGCCGTGCCCGCCGACGCGATCAAGGGCAAGGGCCCGGGCATCCTCCGCACCCCTGCCGGGCGCCTGGGCGTGCTCATCTCCTACGAGGTCTTCTTCAACGATCGGGGGCGCAAGGCGGTCGACGCCGGCGGCGAGGTGCTGCTGGTGCCCACGAACGCCGCCTCGTTCTCGACGAGCCAGGTGCCCACCCAGGAGCTGGCCGCCGCCCGGCTCCGGGCCCTCGAGTCGGGCCGGTGGCTGGCCCAGGCGGGGCCGACGGGCTACAGCGGCATCATCGAACCCGACGGCGACGTCATCCGACGCAGCCGGCTGGGCGACCGCGAGGTCATCCTCGGCCAGCTCCGGATCCGGCACGGCCTGACCCTCTTCCAGCGCTGGGGGGACCTCCCCCTCGCCCTCCTCGCCGGCCTGGGCGTGCTGGCCGGGCTCGGAGTCCAGGCACGGAAAGCGGCGGACGAGCCCCCTCCCGATTGACCGAGCGGTCAAGTGACCGCCTACCCTGTGGACCTCATGCCTGGGCTCCGGATCGCTTTTCTCGCCTATCGCGGCAACCCGCATTCCGGGGGACAGGGCGTGTACACCCGCCATCTGACCCGTGAACTGCTCGAGCTGGGGCACCGGCCGACGGTGTTCGCGGGCCAGCCCTACCCCGTGGTGGACGACGGCGTGGAGCTGGTCGAGGTACCCAGTCTCGACCTCTACCGGCAGCCCGACCCGTTCCGGTTCCCCAAGCCGCGCGAGTTCAAGAGCCTCATCGACCTCTACGAGTTCGCCATCATGTGCACGGCCGGGTTCCCCGAGCCCCGCACCTTCGCCCTGCGCACCCGCCGCCTGCTCGAGGACCGGCGCGACGACTTCGACATCGTCCACGACAACCAGTGCCTCGCCTACGGCCTCCTCGGGATGATGAAGGACGGGTGGCCCCTCATCGCCACGCTGCACCACCCCATCACTGTCGACCGCGAGCTGCACCTGGCCGAGGCCAAGGGCATCAAGCAGAACATCACGCTGCGCCGCTGGTACGGCTTCATCAAGATGCAGTGCGAGGTGGCGGCCCAGATCCCCCGGGTCATCACCGTGTCGGAGTCGTCCCGCAAGGACATCGTCGCCCAGATGGGCGTCCCCGCCGACCGCATGCACATCGTCCCCGTGGGCGTGGACCAGCGCCAGTTCGTGCCCATCCCCGAGATCGCGCGGGTGCCCGGCCGCATCATGACCACGGCCAGCGCCGATGTCCCCATGAAGGGCCTGGTGCCGCTGCTGGAAGCCGTCGCCAAGGTGCGCACCGAGCGTCACGCCGAGCTGGTGGTCATCGGCAAGCCCCGGGCCGAGAGCAGAGTGGGCGAGACCATCGCCCGGCTGGGCCTCGAGGACGCCGTGACCTTCGTGAGCGGCGTCACCGACCGGCGCATCGTCGAGCTCTACGCCGAAGCGTCCGTCGCGGTCGTGCCGTCGCTGTACGAGGGCTTCTCCCTCCCCGCCATCGAGGCCATGGCCTGTGGAGTGCCCCTGGTCGCGACCACCGGCGGGGCCCTGCCCGAGGTCGTCGGCACCGACGGCGACACCGGCGTGCTCGTGCCGCCCGGCGACGTCGGCGCGCTGGCCGGCGCCATCGGCCGCGTCCTCGACGAGCCCCGCCTCGCCGACGCCCTCGGGCGCGCGGGCCGGACCCGCGTCCTCGACCGCTTCACCTGGCGGAAGACGGCAGAAGGCACGGCCGCCCAGTACGAGGAGCACCTCGGGCGCACCCGGAGCGAACGAGCGCGCTGAGGTGCTGACCATCGACTACGACCGGTTGGGGGTGCGGGCCGGCGACCGCCTGCTCGACCTCGGCTGCGGTGGCGGCCGCCACGCCTACGAGGCCATGCGCCGGGGCGCCGACGTCGTCGCCCTCGACGCTGACGACGCCGAGCTCAAGGAAGTCGCGGTGCTGATGGAAGCGGTGGTCGGCGAGTGCACAGTCGAGGCCCCGTCCGGCGCGGGCGCACCCGTCAACGGCGACGCTCTGTGTCTTCCATTTCCGAATGGCGCCTTCGACCATGTCATCGCGGCCGAGGTGCTCGAGCACATCCCCGCCGACACCTCGGCCATGGCCGAGCTGGCCCGAGTGCTGCGGCCGGGCGGCACCATGGCCGTGACCGTTCCCCGCTGGTTCCCCGAGCTCGTGAACTGGGCGCTGTCCGACGAGTACCACTCGAACGAGGGCGGCCACGTGCGCATCTACCGGCACAGCGCGCTGGTGTCGCGCCTGGAGGCGACCGGCCTCCGCTACCGCGGCCAGGGGTTCGCGCACGGCCTGCACGCGCCCTACTGGTGGCTCAAGTGCCTGGTCGGCGTGCGCCGCGACGACCACCCGTTGGTGCAGGCGTACCACCGGCTCCTGGTCTGGGACATCACCGACCGACCCCTCGTCACGCGCGCCGCCGAGGCCGCCCTCAACCCGATCATCGGAAAAAGCCTGGTGGTCTACCTGGAGAAGCCCGATGCTCACTGACCTCGAGGTGCGGGCCACCGCCGACTCGATCGCCGACTGGCAGCTCGACAACGGCATGATCCTGTGGTTCCCCGGCGGCCACAGCGACCCGTGGAACCACACCGAAGCGGCGATGGCCCTCACGGTCGGCGGACGCCGGGCCGAGGCGGAGCGGGCCTACGAGTGGCTGGCATCGACCCAGCACGACGACGGCAGCTGGTTCAACTACTACCTCGCCGACGGTGTCCAGGACTATCGCCTCGACACCAACGTCACCGCCTACGCCGCGGTCGGCGTGTGGCACCACTTCCTCGCTACCGACGACGGCGCCTTCCTCGAGGCCATGTGGCCGGTGGTCGACCGGGCCATGGGCTTCGTGCTGCGCCTGCAGCAGCCGGGTGGGCAGATCCTGTGGTCGATCGAGCCCGACGGGGTCACCCCCGGGCGCTTCGCTTTGCTGACCGGCTCGTCGTCGGTGCTGCACAGCCTGCGCGCCGGCGTAGCCGTCGCCGAGCGGTTGGGACGGGAGCGACCCGAGTGGGAGCTGGCCGCCAGTCAGCTGGCGCATGCCATCGCCCACCGGCCCGAGCTGTTCGAGCCCAAGGAACGCTGGGCCATGGACTGGTACTACCCCGTCCTCTCGGGTGCATTGAGTGGAGAGGCCGCCCGCGCCCACATGAACGACCGCTGGGACGAGTTCGTCATGGACGGTCTCGGCGTGCGCTGCGTCACCGACCGTCCGTGGGCGACAGCGGCGGAGACGGCCGAGTGCGCCATCGCCTGCGCCATCTCCGGCATGCAGGCCGAGGCGGCCCGCCTGCTCAAGTACACGCGGCACATGCGCCACACCGACGGCTCCTACTTCACCGGATGCGTGCACCCGCAGTGCGTGCGCTTCCCTGGCGACGAGCGCTCGACCTACACCGCGGCGGCCGTCATCCTCGCCGACGACGTCCTCAAGGGCGGCCCCGCCACCACCGGCGTCTTCGCCGGCCACTCGCTCCCCGCCGTCGTCGACCTCCCCGAAGCGGTCAGGGAGCCCTGATCCCCGTTCTCGAGGCAATGCGTCGCGGAATCCGCGACGTATTGCCTCGAGATCAGCTCTTGCGCTCCAGCACCCGCAGGGAGCCGCAGGCGCGCCATTCGAGGTCGAGCCAGTCGCCGGAGGCGACGGCGTCGCACCACAGCTCGTAGGGCGGGCGACCGCCGTCGGCGGGGTCGGGGAAGACGTCGTGGATGGCGAGGAGGCCGCCGGCGACCACGTGGGGGGTCCAGCCCCGGTAGTCGGCCCACGCCGGCTCCGACCCGTGGCCGCCGTCGATGAACAGGAACGAGAGCGGTGTGCGCCACTCGCGTGCCACCACCGGCGAGTGACCGACGATGGCGACGACCGTGTCCTCCAGACCGGCGTCACCCATGGTGCGGCGGAAGAACGGGAGGGTGTCCATCTTCCCTGTCGCGGGATCGACGACTTCGGTGTCGTGGTGGTCCCAGCCCGCCTGGTTCTCCTCCGACCCGCGGTGGTGGTCGACGGTGAAGACGACGGCGCCGTGCTCCCGCGCCGCCGCGCCCAAGTAGACGGCCGACTTGCCGCAGTAGGTCCCCACCTCGAGCAGAGGCCCGAGGCCTGACGCGGCGGCCCGGAGTGCGGCGTCGTGGAGCGCCAGCCCTTCGTCCTCCGGCATGAAGCCCTTGGCCGCCCTGGCGACGGCCAGCAACCGCTCCTCGATCACGCGCCCGCCTACGTCGGGATGCCGGTGCGGCCGTCGAGCGCGGGCATGTCTTCGAGGTCCTGCTCGTGGGTGCGGAACAGGATCTTGTTGAGGATGACGAACTTCGCCACCCACAGCAGACCGAAGCCGGCCAGGGCCGCGCCCATGATGATCAGGGTCTCGGTGCGTTCGCTGTAGGACTTGGCCCGGCTCTCGGCCACGTGCACGAAGAGGGTCGACACGACCAAGCCCAGGAAGTTGAGGCCCCAGAAGGGCACGACTTCCTTCATGAGGTGCGAGCGACCCCGCTTTCCCCACGCCCACGCCCGATTGAGGTAGTAGGCCGGTATCGAGCTGACGCCGACGGCGAAGATGTTGGACGGGGCGGCGCGCCAGTCGAGGATCGTGAGGGCGATGAACAGCAACGCCTGCCCGATCACCACGCTGATGATCGACACCATCGTGTACTTGACGAGCTTCTGACCCGTCGGGGTCCGGGCATGCGCCATGAGCCCGGCGGGCGTCAACGCTTTCACCCGGTCAGGGTACCGGTGCGCGCGATCTCGCCCAGCCAGGCGGCGCTGGGCTTGGGGGTGCGCTCGAACGTCTCCCGGTTGACAGCGACGAGGCCGAAGGTGGGCTTGTAGCCGAGGGCCCACTCGAAGTTGTCGAAGCCGGACCAGTACGTGTACCCGCGGATGTCGATGCCGTCGTCGAGACAGCGCCGCACTCCGCGCAATGCGCGCTGCACGTACTCGACCCGGCGGGTGTCGTCGTCGGTGCCGATGCCGTTCTCGGTGACGTAGACCGGCGTCTGATCGGTGACCTCCCACGCCCGCCGGATGGTGCCCTCCAGCGCCTCGGGCCAGAACTCGTAGCCCATGAGCGTCGTCTCCACACCGTCCTCGGGACCGAGCACGCCGCCGGGCCCGACGCGGGAGCGGCTGTAGGTCTGCACCCCGATGAAGTCGTCGGCGCGTGCCGCCTCGAGGTAGACGTCCTCGTAATTGCGTCGGACGCGGTCGCGCCGGGCCTCGCCCCCGTCGACTGCCTGCCAGTCGGTCATCGCCAGCGTCAGCCCGACCGGGAAGTCGCCGGGACCGGCCTTGATGGCGTCGACCGCCTTGTGGTGGGCGTCGATGAGGATGTCGTTGACGGAGCGGCGCAGCGCCGCGTCGCGGCGGCCGGGCGGGAACACCCCGGCCAGGTAGCCCATGGTGGCGACGATGTTGGGCTCGTTGAAGGTGCAGCCCCACCCGATGAGGTCGCCGAGGTGCTCGGTGGCCTTGGCGCAGAAGCGAGCGAAGCGGTCGGCGTTGTCGGGCTCCTCCCATCCGCCGTGGTTGGCGACCCAGCAGGGCGTGGTGAAGTGGTGGAACGTGACGATCGGGGTGATGCCGTACTCGTGGCAGGCGGCACACACCCGCCGGTAGTGGTCGAGCGTCGCTCGCGACCACTCCCCCTCGACGGGCTCGATGCGGCTCCACTCGATCGAGAAGCGGTAGGTGCCGAAGCCGAGCCGGGCCAGGAGGGCGATGTCTTCCGGGTAATGGTGGTACTGGTCGATGGCGTCGCCGCTCGGCTCGACGCACGGCGACAGCGGGTTGTGCTCCCACGCCCACCAGTCGTTGTTCCAGTTGTTGCCCTCGACCTGGTGCGCGGCGGTCGCCGTCCCCCAGAGGAAGCCGTCCGGGAAGGAGATCGACATGGCCCGGACACTAGGCCCGGGCGGCCCGCCTCTTCTGCAGGAGGAAGCCGCCTGCGAGGCCGGCCGCCGCCGCGACCGCGCCGAGGGCAACCATGACCGTTGCGTCCGAGCCGTCGTCGGAAGCCGGCGATCGCACCGCCGCCGGCACCAGCCCGACCGCGTCGACCGGCTCGACCGGCGCGCCGTCGCCGACGATCACCACGCCCGTCATGCTGGGATGCAGGTGGCACATGTACGGATGGATGCCGGGACGATCGAACGACCGCTCCGCGCTCCCCCCACCACTCAGCTCGTCGTAGCCCATCGTGGTCCCCGAGATGGCGTGGAGCATCTCGTCGTCGTTCGTGAACGTGACCTTTGCCCCAACCGGCACCCGGAGCACCGTCGGGCTGAAGCAGGCCTGGGAGATGCGCACGTCGAGGCCGGAACCCTCGGTGGCCACCCCATGGCACCCACCGCCTCCCGCTCGGGCCGGCGTCGCCACCACGAACACGCTTCCTGCGATCACGCAGACCGCGGCAAGGAGTCGTCTCATGCCGGTGAGACGCCTCGCGGGCGCCGAGAGTTCTGCGGTTCGTGGAAAGCTCGGCGGGTGACCCAAGCCGCCCTCGACGCGCTCGTCGAGCTGCTCGACCTCGAGACCATCGAGGTCAACATCTTCCGTGGCCGCAGCCCCGACGAGAAGAGGCAGCGGGTGTTCGGCGGCCAGGTCGCGGGCCAGGCCCTCGTGGCCGCGGGTCGCACGGTGCCCGACGACCGCCGCGTGCACTCGCTGCACGCGTACTTCCTGCGCCCCGGCGACCCCACCGTGCCGATCGTCTACGACGTGGACCGCATCCGCGACGGCCGCTCGTTCACGACCCGCCGCGTCGTCGCCATCCAGCACGGCCGGCCCATCTTCAACCTCTCGGCGTCGTTCCACATCGACGAGCCCGGGGTCGACCACCAGATCCCCATGCCCGACGGCATCCCCGAGCCGGACACCGCGACGAGCTTCGAGTGGGCGCCTGCCTTCGACCTGCGCTTCGTGACACCCGAACGGGGCCGCAGCCCCGTTCAGCGGCTGTGGTTCCGCGCCGCCGGCACCCTGCCCGACGACCCGCTGCTGCACGTGTGCGTCGTCGCCTACGCGTCGGACATGACGCTGCTCGACCCGGTGGTCAACGCCCACGCCATCGACTGGGAGGACCCCAACCTCCAGGTGGCGAGCCTCGACCACGCCATGTGGTTCCACCAGCCGTTCCGAGCCGACGCGTGGCTGCTCTACGACCAGGAGAGCCCGGCCGCGTCGGGCGGGCGGGGCCTTGCCCTCGGTCGCATCTTCCGCCAGGACGGCACGCTCGTCGTGTCGGTCGTGCAGGAGGGCCTGGTTCGCATCAAGCCGTAACGGGGAGCGGCCAGGGGCCATTATCCTTGTCGCCGTCATGCGGCGGACATTGGGCCTCCTCATCGCGTTGTTGCTGGTCGTCGGGGTGCTGGCCGCCCGCGCCCGCACCGACGACCGGACGCGCGACGCGCTGTTGCAGCCCGTCACCGCGGAGCGGACCACGACCACCCTCGCGCCCACGACCACAACGACAGTGCCGCCGACCACAACCACGACGCTCCCCCCGGGTCCGCCCGTCGCGGCCGGCGACCCCGACGGTCTGGCCCTGCAGCTGACGGCCACCATCACCGCCCTCCGCGACCCGGCCACGCCCGAAGCCGACCTGGCCCGCCTCGGCCACACCGAGCAGGTCGCGATCTACGCCCTGCTCGACCACCCGGACTGGCAGCCCCTCGTGGTGGCCAAGGTGCCCGAGAACCAGCGGGGCATCGTCCAGGCCAACGTGCGGGCCGGCGGCGAGCTCCGCGCCCTCGCCCCCAAGCTCAAGGACTCACTGCCGACCGGTTGGGTCATCGAGACGCCTCGGCCCGCGGCCGAGCTGCTCGGGTACTACAAGGAGGGCGAGGCCCAGACCGGCATCCCGTGGGCGTACCTGGCGTCGATCAACCTGGTCGAGACGCGCATGGGCCGCATCCACGGCCTGAGCTCGGCCGGCGCCCAGGGCCCCATGCAGTTCATGCCCCAGACGTGGGCCCGCTTCGGGCAGGGCGACGTCACCAACCCGCGTGACGCCATCCTCGCCGCGGCCCGCTACCTCAAGTACAACGGCGCCCCCCAGACCATCGACACCGCCATCTGGAACTACAACCGCAGCTGGCACTACGTGGCGGCGGTGAAGACCTACGCCGAGCAGATGCTGGCGGACGAGCGCGCCTTCCTCGGCTACTACCACTGGCAGGTGTACTACCGCACCGCCGCCGCCAACACGCATCTGCCCGAGGGCTGGCGGGGCTGAGCCGAGCTAGGCGACGGCCATCTCGCGCATGGCGGTGTAGTGGTGCTGCAGGCAGCGGCGGGCGCGGAAGACGACGGCGCGGGCGCCCTCGATGCTGACGCCGAGCTCGTCGGCCAGGTCCTCGTAGCCCACGCCGTAGACGTCGCGCTGCATGAGCAGGTCGCGGTGACGGGGGCTCAGTACGTCGAGGGCGGCGCGCACGGTGCGGCGATCCTCCTCGACCTCGATGGGCTGGGTGGGATCGGCGCTGTCGCCGGCCGGGCGGTCGGGCACCACCGCAGAGGGCGTCGAGCGCTTGCGCAGCCTGATGGCGTCGATGCAGAGGTTGCGGGCCACCCGCCACAGCCAGGGGCGCACCGCGGCGGCCGAGTCGAAGGTGTCGCGGCGGGACCAGGCCCGGAACAGTGCCTCTTGGGCCACGTCGGCCGCGGCCGCGTCGTCGTGGAGGAAGCGGGCGCAGTAGGCCTGCAGCTGGTCGCGGTGCGCCCGGTACCAGACGTCGAAGTCATCCGTCGGACGGTCGTCGCGGAGATCGATCTCGAGGTCCCTGAGATCCACCACCACTTGCTGCTCGCCTTGATTCCGCTGACCTAGCCGGTTCATGCCCCACACTCCCCAGAACTCGTTCGGTGGGGTGACCGTACGATGGGACGCTTTGCACCTGTAGGCCCAAATGTCGAATGACGCCGCGTGACTAGTCAGTCCGGCACTGACCGTGCTGAGTGACTAGTTACTTCGATGATCGTTGGCCGAGCGGCACGTAGTCGCGAGGCTGCTCGCCGATGTAGAGCTGGCGGGGACGGGAGATCTTGGCGTCCTGCTCAACCGTTTCGAGCCAGTGTGCCAACCACCCGGACGTGCGGGGGATGGCGAAGAGCACCGGGAACATCTCAACAGGGAAACCCATGGCCTGATAGATGAGCCCCGAGTAGAAGTCGACGTTGGGATACAGCTTCCTCGAGATGAAGTACTCGTCGGAGAGCGCGACCTCCTCGAGCTTCAGAGCGATGTCGAGGAGAGGGTTCTTGCCCGTGACCTCGAAGACCTCGTCGGCGACCTGCTTGATGATCGTGGCCCGCGGGTCGTAGTTCTTGTACACGCGGTGGCCGAAGCCCTGGAGACGGCCCTTGCCCTCCTTCACCGACTTCACGAAGTCCGGGACGTTCTCGATGGATCCGATCTCGGTGAGCATGCGGATGACCTGCTCGTTGGCCCCACCGTGACGTGGCCCGTACAGGGCGGCGGCCGCCGCGGCCGCACAGGTGTACGGGTCGGCGTGTGACGAACCGACGACTCGCATCGCCGTCGTCGAGCAGTTCTGCTCGTGGTCGGCGTGCAGGATGAACAGCACCTCGATGGCATGGGCAAGCGCGGGGTTGGCGTCGTAACGGGGCTCGGCGATCTTCCACATCATCGACAGGAAGTTGGCGCAGAAGCCCAACGAGTTGTCCGGGTACACGAAGGGCTGGCCCACGCTGAAGCGGTGGGCAGCCGCGGCCAGCGTCGGCATCTTGGCGATGAGGCGCACGACCTGCTTCATGCGGTTCTCGGGGTCACCGATGAGGTGGGCCTCGTTGTAGAACGTCGACAAGGCAGCGATGGCGGAGACGAGCATCCCCATGGGGTGGGCGTCGTAGTGGAAGCCCTCGAGGAAACGCTTGCGCATGTTCTCGTGGATGAACGTGTGGTACGTGATGTCGTGGGTCCACGTATCGAGCTGCGCGGTGGTCGGCAGCTCGCCGTGGACGAGCAGGTACGACACCTCGAGGTACGTCGACTTCTCCGCCAGCTGCTCGATCGGGTACCCGCGATAGCGGAGGATGCCCGCTTCGCCGTCCAGCTCGGTGATCGAGCTCTCGCACGCAGCGGTGGCCATGAACCCCGGGTCGTAGAACCAGACCCCGGGCAGGCCCTTACGCCAGTCGTCCGACGAGACGCCCCCATTCACGATGGGGATCTCGAAGGTCTCCCCGGTCCTGTTGTCGGTGATGGTGATCGACTCGGCCACCCGGCCTCCTCCGTAGTCCGTATCCGGACCCACGCTAGACCCGGCTGCCCGGCGGCTCGACTGGGCCGGGCCCGTCTGGCCGCCACGCCAGACGGACGTCGGGCGCCCCCTCCTCGTTCTCAGCGCCATCTGTGCGCTCGGCCTCGACGAAGCCGAGCCGCTCGTAGAACCGCAGCGCACCCACGTTGGATTGGAAGACCCAGAGCTGCAGACCGGCGGGCCGCTCGCGCTTGGCCACGTCGACCAGGATCGAGCCGATGCCACGGCCCGTGAGCCCCGGCTCGACGTAGAGCTGGTCGAGCCAGTCGCCGTCGAGGACGAGGACGGCCACGATGCCTGCTTCGGTGTCCTCCGCCACCCAGAGCTCACGCTCGGCGACCACCACCTCACGGAACCAGCGACGGACGTCGACGTTGCCGTGCACCAGCGGCGGGACCGCGGGCACGGCCGCGTGCCGCGAGCGGAGGTAGACCTCGGCGGCGGCAGGCGCGTCCGTGGCCGTTCCCCGGCGGATGCCGGGCCCTGTCACGCGGTTGCGACGATCTCGCCGTGCAGCACGACGAAGACGCCGTCGGGCTCGGCCGCCCACCCCTGCCAGCCGGCGGCCACCTCGGCCAACTCGTCGGGCGTAGCCGCGCCGTACTCGACGGCCTGCTCGGCCATGCTCGACCCGACGGTGCGGTCGGCCCACAGCGCTCCCCACCAGGCCCGGTCCTCGGGCGTGGCGAACGTCCACGTCGAGGTCGAGTACCGCACGTCGGTGAGCCCGGCCTCGCGCGCCCATCCGAGCAGTCGCTTGCCGGCGTCGGCGTCGGCTCCGTTGCGGGCGGTCACCGCGAGGTAGATGGCGAGCCAGCGGTCGAGGCGGTCCTCGTCGGGCGCCCACGTGAACGACGAGTAGATGCTGTCGCGCGCCGCGACGATGCTGCCGGGCGCGGCCAAGCGCCGCATGTCGGCCAGCGCGCCGACCGGGTCGCTGAGGTGCTGCAACACCTGGTGGGCGTGCACCACGTCGAACCCGCCGGCATCCATGGCGCGGAAGTCACCTGCGACGAACGTCACGTTGTCGACGCCCGCGTCCTGCGCGTGGGCAGCAGCCTCTGCGACGACGTCGCGCGACACGTCGACGCCGACCACATCACCGGGCGCAACGCGGCGGGCCAGGTCGACGGTCAGGGTGCCGGGACCGCACCCCACGTCCAGCAGGCGCATGCCGGGCGTGAGGCGGGGCAGCAGGTAGCCAGCCGAGTTGTCGGCCGTGCGCCAGCGATGCGAGCGCAGCACCGCGTCCTGGTGCCCGTGCGTGTAGACATCGCCCAAGGCCCCAACCGTAGAGTGCTTGGCGTGGACGCCACCGAGGTGGTGCACCGATTCATCGCCGCCATCAACGCAGGAGACGTGGCCGGTCTGGCTCACCTCATGAGCGCCGACCACACCCTGCAGGTCTTCGACGAACCCGCCCTCGTCGGTCGGGAGGCCAACGTGGACGGGTGGCAGGGCTATTGCTCGGCGTTCCCGCGTTATCGCATCCACGTCCACGACACCGCCGAGCGGGCCGGCGCCGTCGCCGTTCGCGGTCACACCACCGGCTCGCACCTGGCCCTGCCCGACACCGAGGAGGAGCGCCTCACCCTGATCTGGCTGGCCGAGGTGGGTGCCGGCAAGCTGCGCACGTGGCAGCTCATCGACGACTCCGTCGGGAACCGGGAGCGGGTCGGGTTAGCGTCGACGCCATGACCGATGCACTGCCGGGCCCCGTCCTCACGGGCGTGAACCTGTTCTGCAAGGACATGACGGCGACCGTGGCGTTCTACCGGCGCCTCGGCCTCGACATCGACGACGGCCATCCCTGGAGCGGCCATCACATCGAGGTGCCGATGGCCAACGGCATCCAGCTCGAGCTCGACAGCGTGGAGCTCACCAAGGCCTACGACACCGGTTTCGTCGAGGGCAGTCGCAACGTGATCGTCTTCCATCTCCCGACGCGCGAGGCCGTCGACCTCACGTTCACCGAGCTCACCGCGGCCGGACACGCGGCTCACCTGCCGCCCGTCGACGCGTTCTGGGGCGCGCGCTATGCCGTCGTCGATGACCCGGATGGCAACGCTGTCGGTCTCATGAGTCCCGTCGACCCCGAGCTCCGAGGCGAGCCCCCGCCCCTCAGCTGAGTGCTGTCACTCACAGAACGTGATGCGGGGGACGATCACGCTCGTCGCCTTCCCCGTATCAGTCGCGACATCGAAGTCGAAGAGCTGGGTGCCGTCCCGGAGCACGCTGACCAGCGTGATCCCGAACTGGGCCTCGGTGGCGTGGTCGACCTTCACCTCGTACCCGGAGCCGTAGGCCTGCTGGATCTGCGGGATCGTCGACCCCGGCCCGACGCCGGCCGCCGTCTTGGCGCCGGATCGCACACTGACGCTGTACAGCACACCGTCCCGGAACGTGACGTTGCCGACGACCTCGCCCAACTGCAGCGGTGCTCCGAGCTCACTAGGCCCGGCCACCTCGCACCCCGGCCCCGTGGGACCGATCTCACCAGACGCCTTGGCGTCGGCCAGCGACATGCCGAGGCGCAGCTTGCCGACACCCCGCTCGTCGACCGTCAGGCCCGTCGACGAGGGAGCCGACGTGGTCGTGGCCGTGTTCGGTTCGGAGTCGCCGCAGGCGCCGAGGGCGCACGTCAGCACGGTGAGCAGGACGAGGAGTCGGCGTTGGGGCAAGCTCGCCGAACCTACCTGCGCATCAGCCACAGCGCAGACGCGACGATCCATGCGTCGCCCGCGGTGAGGCCGGCGCGCTGGAACAGGCCGTGGCGTCGACCGGCCAACGTCGCGAGCAGGCACGCGCCGGAGAGCGCGCCGATCGCAAGTGACGCGGCCGCAGCACGCGTCTTGCCCTCGGCTCGCAGGGGCGCGGCCGCGAGCAGCGGCACGCTGGCGAGGGTGGCGTAGCCGATCGAGGCGAAGGCGCCATGCACGACATCGAGGGTCGGTGAGCGGTCGAGCGGGAAGGCGGCCACGCCGAGGGTGGCGAGACCAGTGGCGACGGCCGACGCCCACGCCGGACCTGACAGCCGGTCACGTAGCGCCAGCCCGTAGAGGGGCAGACCGACGCCGAAGACGACGAAGCCGCCTGTCATCAGGCCTCGCGTCGACGCGTCCACCGCGGCCAGACGGCTGATGGCGTCGTCGACCGGTGAGTAGTTGCGCGCCGCCGCCCCGCCCACCGCCCACGCACCGACGAACGCCGCGGGGCCGACCAGCCCGCCGAGGGCGGTCAGGCGCAGAGCTGCCACACCGGTGCGATGTCCTGCAATCAGGCGCCGCGGTTGGACGTCACGCGCTCGGGTCGCACCAGCACCGCGACCCTGCGCTCGGTGGCCATGACCCGGTCGTATTCGTCGAAGTCGTCGTGGGCGCCGCCCGCGGCGGTGAACACCTCCCGCAACAGCAGCCGCAGGCGCTCGGGGTCGACCCCGTCCAAGAGATCGTCGGGACCGGCCAGCTCGACCGGGCCCTCGACCGACGCCCAGTTCCACCCGGCGCGGAAGACAACCGTGGCGCGGCCTCGGTCACGGAGGTTGCGCAGCTTGGCTGCCCCGCCCTGGGCGACGAGCCCGACGACGTCGGTGCCGTCGACGGCATGGGCGAGCACACCGGCGTTGACCACCGAGGCCTGCACGCTGCCGTCAGCGCGGGTGGTGGCGACGACGGCCAGGCCGCTGTCCTGGTCGACGAGGGATCGCACGAGATCGAGGTCCGGCACTGTCACACTCGCTCGCTTGCAAGCGGCGCTCGCTGAGGTGCAATGGGGGCCCCACTGATCCGGCTACGCCGCAGCGTTCGGCCTTGCTCCCCATTGCGGGCTGCTGCCCAGGTCGAGTCCATACGCACGTCCATCGTTGTGGACGCTAGACCGATGCCGTGGCTACCGAGCCCGAGCTCCGAGATCCCGTCGCGCTGTGCACGCCCGAGGGGCGGCTCAACCGGGACGCCGTCGGCTGGTCGCGCCGGCCGGTGCACGACTGCGCCCTGCCCGCATCGTGGGGCAGGCGCAAGCGGTGGGACTACTGGTGCGTGACGTGGCCGGGCGCGGCGATGTCGCTGACGTTCGCCGACGTCGACTACCTCGGGCTGGCCGACGTCTGGTTCATCGACCTCGCGACCGAGCGCACCTACGGCCGGGCGGCCATCGGCCCGCTGGCCCGCGCTGTCGCATTGCCCGACCGGGTGGGCG
Organism: Actinomycetota bacterium; assembly: GCA_041166245.1. GTDB lineage: Bacteria > Actinomycetota > Acidimicrobiia > Acidimicrobiales > JAFATL01 > JBEEFP01. Next base: position 15,486 of record JBEEFQ010000014.1, read on the forward strand.
GCGGATCGATGCGCGTCGAGCAGCGGGGGCTGCAGCTCGCCGTCACCGAGGAAGACTTTGGGACCCGGCTGACGGCGTCCTACGAGAAGGCCGCGTTCCACGCGGACGTCTTCGTCGAGCGCCCCGCCGACCACGAGACGATGAGCGTCGTGATCCCGTGGAGCGACCGTCGCTTTCAATGCACGACCAAGGAGAACACCCGGCCGGCGACGGGGTCGGTGCGTTGGGGCGACACGACCTATGACGTCGACGGCTGGGGATGTCTCGACTTCGGCCGAGGCAAATGGCCGTATCGCACGCTGTGGAACTGGGGCTCGGCCAGCGGCCGCACTGATGGGCACGTCGTGGGGCTGCAGCTGGGCGGCAAGTGGACGGCGGGCACCGGGATGACCGAGAACGCCCTCTGCATCGACGGCCGGCTGACCAAGATCTCCGAGGAGCTCACGTGGACCTACGACCGCACGGACTGGCTGCGGCCGTGGCGCATCAGCGGGGCGGTTGTCGATCTCATCTTCACGCCCGTGTACGACAAGCGCTCACGCCTCGAGCTCGGCGCCGCGTCGAGCGCCGTGCACCAGTGCTTCGGCCACTACGAGGGCACCGTCACCCCCGCCGACGGCCCCACGATCACCGTGACCGACCTGCTCGGTTGGGCCGAAGAGGCCCAGTGGCGCTGGTGATCAGCCCGACACGGCCTTCTTGAGCTCGTCGAAGGACGAGCGCACGTCGGCGGTGAGTTGGGCGAGGTCGGGGACGGCCTTGCGGTCAGCCACGATGCCGAGGGACAGCAACCGCTTCTTGTAGCTCAGCACGGTGACGTTGAGGGCGTTGCCCTCGATGACCGGACCGAACGGGTAGAGGCGCTCGACGGGCACGCCGGCCAGGTACAGCTGCTCCGATGGGCCAGGGATGTTGGACACGACGACGTTGCCGCCGAGCCGGAGCCGGTCGACCAGCCGCTCGTCACCCAAGGCCCGGCCGATCAGCGCCGCGGTCTGGGACCCGGCGACGGCGGTGAGGTCGGTGGGCACGCCCGCGCCGCCCCGCTTGTGCGCGGACTTGGAGCGCCGGGTGCTGGCGCCCACCACCGTGAGGCGCTCGGCCGGCTCCTCTACGTGGGTGCCCATCGACGCGTACATGAGCGAGGTGCTGTTGCCGGAGCCCTCGCCCTCGCCGCGCGTCGACACGGGCACGAAGGCGACGAGCGAGTGTTCAGGCAGCTCGTCGTGGCGCAGCAGGTACTCGCGCACCGCACCGCCGACGGTGGCCACGATGACATCGTTGATCGTTGCGTCGCCCTTCGTGCCGATTGCCTTCACGTCGCCGAAGTCGAGGTCGACGAGCCCGACCCGGCGGGCCCCAGTGATCTTGGTGTTGAAGCGGGTGGCAGGCGCCTCGGCTCGGCCGACCCGAGCCGAGCGGTCGACCTTGGGGTCCGGAGCCGACGGCGGCGCGGTGCGACGACGCCACGCTCCCTGCGCCAGGCCCGCCACCAGTTGCGCCGAGCGCAGGGGCTGCGTCGCCAGCTCGGGCACTGCGCCCGCGGCCAGGCGCACGACCGACGGCATCGGCTCGGGGTCCCACGGCTCGGCCTCGGGCCGGGTCTCCGGGGCTTCAGGAGATGAGTCGAGGAACGTCATGAGCATCTCGAAGCCGGCCACCCCGTCGACAGCCGCGTGGTGGGTCTTGACCAGGCCTGCGACGCGGTCGCCCTCCAGCCCCTCGATCACGTGCAGCTCCCACAAGGGCTTGTCAGCGTCGAGCGGTCGACTGAGAACGTCCTCGATGTAGTGCTCGAGTTCCTCCTGGCCACCGGGCGCGGGCAGCGCGCCGCGCTTGAGGTGGTTGCAGATGTCGAAGTCGGGATCGTCGACCCACACAGGCCGACCCAGCTCGAGGGGCACGTGCACGAGCCGTTGGCGCATGCGCGGCTCGAGGTGGACGCGGCTCTCGACGACCTCGCGCACGGTGTCGAACGCATACGGCACGAGCGAGGACGGCGGGTCGACGACGATGCACGACGCGATCTCGAACCGCGACACCGGCGACTCCGCATAGACGAAGGTGGCGTCGAACCCGCTCAGTCGCTCCATCAGCTCGCTCCTCGCGCCGGCTGCAGGTTCCGTACCCCGCCGCCGCGCACCGCGCTCGACGGCCGGGGCCGGCCGCGCTCGCCACCCCCAGCGAGCAGGCGGCTCAGGCCCCAACCGATCAGCCACACCCAGCCGATGCCGACCAGGGCGAGCGTGCCGTAGGCGACGGCTTGCAAAGCCGGGGATCCGCCGACGAACTCGCGCTGCAGGATCTGCTTGTCGGGCACGAAGCGCCGGGTGAAGGACTCATGGGGCAGCACCGCGCTGGCCGGGATGCCCGGGTCGGCGGGCATGTAGACGGGCACGGCGGCAAGCGTCGAGCCCTTCTGCAGGCGGATGATCGCCTTCCACTCGCCGTGCACCGGGACGGGTTTCGTCGTCCGCCACACGCCGGGGCTCACGCGCTCCAGCGGATCGATGAGGAGCTGCTCGCGCTGCCAATCCGCGCCTTGCCACGCGGTCAGGTTGAAGAAGGCGGCGGCGTCGGCCGCGGAGGCGGGGCTGACGGTGACGGTGGCGCTGACCGTCCGCTCGGGCACGGGGGTCAGCTCTTCGATACGAACCGTGGCGGTGAGGCCGTCGCCGGCGTTGGTGCCCATGGGCCACACCAGGGCGGCGACGACGACGGCACCCGCGAGTGCCCCCGCCCACCGAGGAACCGATCGAGCTGCCACCTCGCCGCCGACCAGCGCTCGACCGATGAGCCCGCCCAGCACGCCGCCAGCAACGCCGGCGGCCACGGCCCACACGATCGCCTCGGGAAGGAGGTCGGCGGTCCACGGAAGCGGGAGGAACCGCTGCGACCACGCCCATTCCGACGCAAGCCCCACGGTGCCGATGGCGAGACCACTGACCGCGCCGAGGGCGACGGGCCGCTCACGCGGGATCAGGAAGGCAACGGCCTCGATCAGCAGCGCCTCGACGAGGAAGAGTGGGAAGTGAGGCATGGTTCGCCCGAGCACGCCGCCGACGAGCAGGGCCAGTCCGCCCCGCAGCACCAGGAAGAAGACGGCGGCGCCGAGGGCGGCGCCCCGGCCGAGCCGCACGCGTGCGGCGACGAGGCCGATGCCCGCCGCCAGCGCGATGAGGATGGGCTGGAACACGAGCCGGAACTGCGGCGCACCGAAGTCGAACTCGGCCTGCAACGCGGCGAGGCCGACGAGGAACGCGCCCGCCATGGGCAACTCGACCGCCAGGTTGGGGGTGGTGACGCCGACGGCGCGCGAGCCCTCGACGTAGAGGACCCACATCGAGATGGTGGCGAGCGCGGCGCCGGAGACCATCTGCACGTGGGTCGGGCCCCAGAGCGTCACGTCCTGGCCGAAGATGCGGTGCCACACGTCGTCGAGCGGGAAGCCGGCCAGCGCGATCACGCCGCAGCCGAGCAGCATGAGCCCGCCGACGGGCGCCCGCCACGTCTTGGTCAGCTGCACGGCGCCGGGGTGCTCGTCGTCATCGGCCAGTAGCACCGCCAGGAAGCCGGCGAGGGCGATGCCCGCCAGGCCGAAGAGAATGAACCAATGGGCGGGGTTGGCGAACGGACCCGGGTCTCGGCCGTTGTCGATGTGGGTGGACACGTCCCAGTAGAAGCCGAACACGGCCAGCAGGAGCGAGCCGGTGGTGACTGCGATCGGCAGCGACGCCCACGGCGGCAGCGATCGCAGAGCGGGGTGACGACTGGCCAGGTTCCCGAGGAACGACACCCCGCCGAAGCGGCCGGCCCGGTGGGCCCTGGCGATCAGGGCCAAGGCAACCAGGCCGACGATGCCGACCACCGTGGCCGGGATCAGGTCCTGGGTCGGGGTGCCCCGGGCGGGGTCGACGACGGCGGTTGCGGCGGCGAGGACGAGCGACATGGAGCCCCTATACCCATCTCGCCATCATTTCATGGCACATTTCTTCGTGGCAAGAGGGTATGCTGCACGTCACATGACGATCGACGAGCTGGCCCGTCGAGCGGGCACGACGAGCCGCAATGTCCGCGCCTACCAGGAGCGCGGCCTGCTGCCGCCGCCGGAGCGGACGGGCCGGGTCGGGATGTACGGCGAGGGTCACTTGGCCCGTCTGCGCCTCATCGCCAACCTCACCGAGCGGGGCTTCTCGCTCGCGTCCATCGCCGCCCTCCTGCGGGCGTGGGAGCGGGGCCACAGCATCCGCGACCTGCTCGAGGTGGAGGAGGCCGTCACCTCCCTCGACGAAGCACCGCCGGTCGTCGTCAGTCTCGACGAGCTGGCTGAGCAGTTCGGGGCCGCCGACGCCGAAGCCACGGCACGCGCCGTGGAGCTCGGCCTGCTCGAACCGGTTCCGAACGACGACGGAACAGTCGGGACAGATGTGCTCGTCACCGCCCCCGAGCTGCTGGAGATCGGAGCGGAGCTTGTGCAGCTCGGCATCCCGGTGGGCGCGGTGGTTGACGAGGCCGCCGCCTTGATCGCCGATGCCACCCGCGTCGCCGATCGCTTCGTCGGCCTCTTCACCACCTACGTCGTCGACCCCTACCTGGACAAGGGTCTGAGCGACGCCGAGCTGCGCAGCCTGGCCGAGAAGGTCCGCGCCGCCCGCCCCCTCGGCGCCCGCGCCCTGGAGCGGTCCCTCGCCCGGGCCATGACCCTGCGCCTGGCCGACGAGGTCAGCCGCATCGTCGAGGCCGAGAGCGACCAGGGCGGCCAGTCCGCCACGTCCTGAGCAGCGCGCTCTCGCCCGGCGTCAGTCGAGCGCCGCTCGTGCCAGTGAGACGGGTTCGCTGCCGGCCATCAGCCAGCTAGCGATGACCGCGATGAACGGCACGCCGAGGAGGGTGACGACGAGCTCGAGAACGGGCACCTGGCGGAGCGAGGACAGATCCTCGAAGTAGCCGGCGACGATGGCGAGGTACGCACCACCGATCCCGAGCACAGCGCCGAGCAAGCCGAGGGCGCCCGCGGTGACGGCGGTCAGGGTGCGGCGGGTGGTGCTCGTCGCTCCGGTTGCCGCGAGGGTGCGCAGGTCGCGGGCCGACTCGCCGCGGACGAGACCAACGGTCATGGCGAGCACGCCGAGGGCGAGGAGCATGCCCGCGCCCGTGGCCGCGAGCCGGGTCACTGTCAGGTCGGACTGGCTTTGGCGGGCCTCGACTGTGAGCCCGGTATGAGCGGCGCGGTGGCGCGCGCCGGCGAGCTGGGCGTCGGTGAACGGCGTCGGCGACTCGACGAGCCATCCGACGGCCATTGGCGCGAGCCCCCGACGGCGGAGGCCCTCGGGCGTCATGAGGACTGTGGGCATCGACGAGTAGGGCGGCGCGTCGATCACCTGCACCTTCACGGCCTCCCGAAACGCGTTTGGCCCCTTCGACGGGACGATCACGCGGTGGACCTCACGCCTGGTGACCAGCACGTCGGTGTCCGGCTGGATGTCCTGGGGGTCGATGTCGAGGCGCCGCAGGACCGCCGGGCTGGCGACGTAGAGGCGGCCCGCGTCCCGGAAGGTGTGTGGGCTCACCTGCCAGGCCAGTGCGACGGCGGGTCGGACGACCTGGCCGCGCGTCGTCTCTCTGGACGTCGGATCGACGACCGCCTCGAGGGCAATGACGGTCGGGGCATCGAGGCCGGCGGCGATGCGCTCGACCTCGGACCGCATCGTGACCAGCTCGGCAGAGGTGTGGTCCGGGACGGCCTCGCCCGGACCGTCGCTCCTCACGGCGCGCAGCAGGACCTGGCGGGTCGACAGGTTGCCCTCGGCCGCGGTGGGCGCGGCGGCGGTGGCGATGACGACGATCGCAACTGCGATGCCGAGACCCAGGCTGATGGCGGCGAGGGCCGCTCCGGAGCGGGCCTGGTGGCGGGCGAGGTCCCGCAGCGCCAACCGTCCAGCGACGGGCAGTCGACCGGCCGTCGCCGCGAGCACGCGAATGGCGAGGGGGCTGGCGAAGAGCACACCCAGGACGATGGCCAGGATGCCGCCTATCACGAGGGCGGGATTGGCCTCGTCCTTCGTGCTGTCGATCCCGACGGCCAGACACGCGAAGCCGGCGGCGAGCAACAGAACGGCGGCCACCGCCGAGCGCCGGGCCGGCTTGGGACGGGGCGGTCGAGCGGAGAGGGCCTCGGTGATCGGGACCCGCGCCATGGCCCGGGCGGGCCACCACGCCGCGGCTGTCGCCGTCGCGACGGCGAGCGCCATGCCCACGGCGACCACCCACCACGGCACGTCGAAGGTGGCGATGCGATGACCTGCGGGCTCCTCGAGCCGCGGCGCCAGGGCGACCCACCCGAGCAACCCGAGGGCGGCGCCGAGCACAGCGGCGACGGCCCCGACCAGCACGCCGTTGGCCAGCACCACGAGTCGCAGGTGACGGTCGGTGGCGCCGATGGCGGCGAGCATGCCGAGCTGACGGAGCCGGCGCTGCGCGATCACGACGAATCCCGCCGCGGCAACCAGGCCGATGAGCAGCAGCACCACGGTGGAGAGGGCCAGCACCAGCACCGCGCCGGTGGTTTTCTCCGTCGCCCCGATCCGCTCAGGCCGCACCCTGCTCTGCAGCTCGGCGGGCAGGCCCTGTCCCTCGCCACCACCTCGGGCAAGGACATCCACCGATTCCGGGACGTCGGCGTGACCCGGGGCGACAAGCGCGAACTCGTCGTCCAGGTCGGACGGGTTCTCGACCAGCCCGACCACCGTGCGCTGGCGTCCGTCGAAGACGAACGTCGAACCGACGCCGACATCGAGCAACCTCGCCGTTCCGTCGGAGAGGGCGAACTCGCCAGGTGCCCTCGGGTAGCGACCCTGGCGCAGCGCGAGCAGCGAACCGCTGAGCCGGCCGCCGGGCTCCATCGCTCGCAGGTCCACCATCTCGACCGACCCGGGAACGGCCACCGGGCGGTGGCCGATCACGTCGACGGGGCCTGTCCACTGGTTGATGGCGGCGATGTCGGCGTCGAGCGAGGAGGTTCGATCCGGCCGCAGCTGGATACGCCGATCGGCCGAGCCGACCTCCCCGTTGTTCGACGGGGTCACGTTGTACGCGGCCGCCGCGCTCAAGATCGCAGCCGCCACCGCGACAGTGATGAGGGCCAGCACGAGAAGCTGCTGGCGCCACTCGCGACGGAACATGCGCGCAGCCCAGCGCACCACGGCCCGGCGGGCCGCGACACCGCCGTTGCTCGTCGTCACTGCGCGGGCCTGGACGCGAGGAGCGACTCGGGACCGGCAGGCGCGACCGTCTGGTCCACGATGCGCCCGTCGCGCAGGAACACCACTCGGTCGGCCCACGATGCCAGCTGGGCGTCATGGGTGACGATCACGCCCGCCACGCCTCGCTTGCACGCGGTGCGCAGCAGGCGCATCACCGCCTCGCCGTTGACGGAGTCGAGTGCCCCCGTGGGCTCGTCGGCCAGCAGCAACCGGCGTTCGCCGACCACAGCCCTGGCGATGGCCACCCGCTGGCGCTCGCCCCCCGACAGCTCGTCTGGGAAGCTCGCGGCCCGGTCTCCGAGACCCAGCTCGGTCAATGCACCGACACCGGCGGCACGAGCCGCCTTGGCGCTGACGCCGTCGAGCTCGAGGGGAAGGGAGACGTTCTCGGCCGCGGTCAGACCGGGGAGCAGGTTGAAGTCCTGGAAGACGTAGCCGATCGATCGCCGGCGCATGCGAGCCCGGTCGTTCCTCGCCATGTCCGACAGGAGCGTCCCGTCGACCCAGACCTCCCCGGTCGTCGGTTCCTCGAGACTGCCGGCGATGGTCAGCAGCGAGCTCTTGCCGGACCCGCTCGGGCCCATGATCGCCACCAGCTCGCCAGCGTCGACGTCGAGGTCGATGTCACGCAGCGCCGTCACCTCGGCGACGCCCGTCCCGTAGACCTTGGACACGGCACGCAACGCCAGCAGGGGAGTCATCGCGTGACCTCCGCCTTGCGGGTTCGCGATCGGACCGGGGCCGGTTGCGCGACTTCGGGAGCCACGTGCTTCCGCAGACGGGCGCCGGCCGCGTCGAGCCAGCGCACGACGCCCTCGAGCCGGTACAGCTCGGCATCGGCGACCAGGGCCAGACCCACGTCGTCTTCCGGTCCCTCGGCCTTCAAGCGGGTGTAACGCTGCATCACCTCGACGAGGTGACGCCGGTGCACCTGGAGCAGCTCGTGGACGTCGACGCCGGGCACGCGCAGGGCGACGAGCACCTTGATGACGAGCTCGTCGCGAGGGGGCGCCATCGTGTCGGGCGGTGTCCGCAGCCAGTCGGTGAGCTCGCGGCCACCGGACGAGGTGATGCGGTAGCCCTTCTTCGGTCCCTCGCCCTCACCGTCGTCGGACGCGACCAGCCCGTCGCGCTCGAGCCGCTGCAGGGTCGTGTACACCTGCCCCACGTTGAGGGGCCACACCTCACCGGTGCGGGCTTCGAACTCCTGCCTGAGCTGCAAGCCGTACTTCGGACCCTCGCTGAGCAACGCGAGCAGCGCATGGCGAATCGACATACCCAGTACTATACTGAGTATGCTTTGGCGCGCAAGGGCTACGGTGCGGGCGTGAACGACGCCGTCTTCGGGACACCCCTCCGCGACGCGCTGCTCGCCAACCTGGCGGCCCACGAGCGTCTCACCTTCGAGCTCGACGGCCGGCGTCACGCGGCAGTGGCGGTCGTGGTCGTCAACAGCGACGCTGACGCGCACGGCGTCGATCGTCAGTCGGTTCCCAAGGAGCTGCTCGACGCCATCCCCGGCGCCGAGGGCATGGACCTCACTGGCAGCGTGGCCGGCACCGCGGGCGGACCGGCTGTGCTGCTGACCCGACGTGCGGCCCGGCTGCGGGCCCATGCCAGCCAGTGGGCCCTGCCGGGCGGCCGGCTCGACGACGGCGAGGACGCGGTCGACGCCGCCCGCCGTGAGCTGCGCGAGGAGCTGGGCCTCGACCTGCCCGAGTCCGAGGTGCTCGGGCTCCTGGACGACTACCCGACGCGGTCGGGCTACGTGATCACGCCCGTCGTGGTCTGGGGCGGCGCCGAGCCGGTGATGCACCCCAATCCCGATGAGGTCCTCTCCGTGCACCGAGTCGCCTTCCGGGAGCTGTGCCGCCCCGACTCGCCGCGCTTCGTGACCATTGCCGAGTCGGACCGGCCCGTCGTGCAGATCCCGGTCGGCCGCGACCTGATCCACGCGCCGACCGGTGCGGTGCTCCTGCAGTTCCGCCGGGTCGCCATCGAGGGCGTGCTCGAGCGGGTCGACGGCTACGAGCAGCCCGTCTTCGCCTGGCGCTGATTGTCGTGAGCAAGCCCTTGCAGCTCGACTTCGTCCTGTCGGCCGACGACATCGACCGCCTGCCCGACAGCCGGGCCGAGGTCGCGGTGGTGGGCCGCTCGAACGTTGGCAAGTCCTCGCTCATCAACGCCCTCGGGAACCGCAAGGCCCTGGCGCGGGTGTCCAAGACCCCGGGACGGACCCAGCTCCTCAACTGCTTCGAGTTGGCGGGCGACGATGGGGCCACCCTCGTCGATTGTCCGGGGTACGGGTACGCGGCCGTGCCGGCCCGAATGCGGGCGTCGTGGCAGCGCATGATCGAGACCTACCTCCTCGAGCGCGACCAGTTGGAGATGATCATCGTGCTCGTCGACGGGGAGATCGGCCCGACCAAGCTCGACGTGCAGCTGCTCGACTGGCTCCGGGCCAGCACCCGGCCGCACACGGTGGTGGCCACCAAACACGACAAGGTCAAGTCCACGCAGCGGGACAAGCGCAAACGTGAGCTGGCCGCCGCGTGCAACCTCGAGCCGTCCGACGTCGTCTGGGTCAGCGCGACCAAGGGCACCGGCATCGACCGGCTGCGCGACCTCGTCCGCCTGTGGCTGGGCCGCTCGTGAACGGCGGGCCGAGTACGGTCCCGTACTCGTGACGCACGACGGACGCCTTGCCGGCAGGATCGCGGTCATCGTCGGCGCAGGCCAGACCGCGGGCGAGACGGTCGGCAATGGCCGTGCCACCGCCATCACGTTTGCTCGCGAGGGCGCGTCGCTGCTGCTCGTCGACCGGGACGGCGGCAGCCTGGCCCAGACGGCCGAGCAGGCCGGAGCACACGGCGGACGCGTCGAGCAGGTCGTCGCCGACGTGGCGTCCGACGAAGGCCCGCAAAGGATCGTCGACGCCGCCCTCGCGGCCTACGGGGGCATCGACATCCTGCACAACAACGTCGGCATCGGGGCGGGCGACGGGCCGCCCCACCACCTCAGTGACGACGCCTACGACCGCATCATGGACGTCAACCTGCGAGCCATGTGGCGGACGTGCCGGGCCGCGGTTCCGACCCTGCGGGCCAGCGACCACGGCGCCATCGTCAACATCTCGTCCCTCGCCGCCATCGCCGCCGCCGGGAACCTGACCGCCTACAAGCTCTCGAAGGCGGGGGTGAACGCCCTCACCCAGAACCTGGCCGTCACCAACGCCAAGCACGGTCTGCGGGTGAACGGCATCATGCCCGGCTTCATCGACACGCCCATGGCAGTGGACGCGCCGGCACGCGACCTCGGCACCGACCGCGCCGCCCTCGCAGACATGCGTGCCAGCATCGTGCCCCTCGGCCGTCAGGGCACGGCGTGGGACGTGGCCAACGCCGCCCTCTTCCTCGCCTCCGACGAGGCCGCCTTCATCACTGGCGTCGTGCTCGCGGTCGACGGCGGTCAGGCAGCTCGAATCGGCTGACTGTGGTCGCTTGATCGGCTCCGCCGACTGTGGTCTCTTGATCGGCTCCGCCGACTGTGGTCGCTTGATCGGCTCCGCCGACTACCGCTCGGCGCGGTACAGACGCATCGAGAGCGGACCGAAGACGACGACGAGCGCGGCGCTCCAGACGAGCACCCAGACGATCGCCATCCCTGCGTCGGTGCCGTGCATGAGACCTCGGCCCGCCGTGGTCAGCTGGCTGACCGGGTTCACCCGCACGAACGCCTGGACCCAGCCCGGCATGGTGGACGGGTCGACGAACACGTTACTGGCGAAGGTGAGCGGGAACAGCACCGTCATCGATGTCTGCATGACCATCTCCGGTGTCTGCAGCTTGAGGCCGACGGCCGTCCACACCCAGGACAGGCTGAAGCAGAACACCAGGAGCAGGGCGACGGCGGCGACCACGCCGAGCGGGCCGCCGTCAGGCCGGAACCCGAGCGCGACCCCCAGGGTGAGGATCACGATCGACGCGAGCGTGTAGCGCACCGCGTCGGCGAGCAGCATCCCGACCAGCACGGCCGGCCGCCAGATGGGCAGCGAGCGGAAGCGGTCGAACACCCCCTTGGAGATGTCGGTGTTGAGGGCCTGGCCGGTGTAGATGGTGATCCACGACACCGTCATGACGAGGATGCCCGGCAGCACGAACTGCAGGTACTCGCGGGGCGAGTCGGCCAGCGCCCCGCCGAACAGGTACGTGTAGAGCAGCAGGAACATGATCGGGAACGCGGTGACGTCGAACAACTGCATCGGCACGTGCTTGATCTTGAGCATGGCCCGCCATGCGAACGTCAACGAGGCGGAGAGCGCGGTCGCGGGCGGCGGCGGCGTCCGCGTGGAGAGGGCCGACCGCAGGCTCGCTTCGCTCAGGACGGGTTCGACATCGGTGGTCGTCATGCGGCGTCCTCTTGGTCGGTGGTGGTCTCTTCGGCCGGATGGCCGGTGAGAGCGAGAAACACTTCGTCCAGGCTGGGCTGACCGAGGGCGAACTCGGTGACGGCGATCCCGGCGGCGGCGAGCTCGGTGATGGCGGCGGCCGCGCGGTCGGGCTCGGCCGCGCTGGCGGACAGCCCCGCGGGATCGGAGTCCAGGTGCACCGGTGTGCCGAGGGCGTGCCCGAGCACCCGCTGTGCCTCGTCGCGCCGGTCGGGATCGCCGAGCCGGACGTGCACGGCGCCGGCGCCGATGGACGCCTTGAGCTCGCCGGGCGTCCCCTCGGCGATCACCTTGCCGTGGTCGATGATGGCGATGCGCTGGGCGAGCTGGTCGGCCTCGTCGAGGTGCTGCGTCGTCAGCAACACGGTGGTTCCCGCGGCGACGAGCACGCGGATGATCTCCCAGACCTGGTTGCGGCTCCTGGGGTCGAGGCCGGTGGTCGGCTCGTCGAGGAACAGCAGGTCGGGCGTGACCACGATGCTGGCCGCGATGTCGAGGCGGCGGCGCATGCCCCCGGAGTACGTGCTCACCAGGCGGTCGGCCGCCTCGACGAGCCCGAAGGCGTCGAGCAGCTCGGCCGCCCGCTCCTCGGCCTCCTTGCGGTCGATGCCCAAGAGGCGACCGAGGAGCACCAAGTTCTCCCGTCCGCTGAGCTCCTCGTCGACCGACGCGAACTGCCCGGTGAGGCTCACCCGGGTGCGCACCGCGCGGGCTTCGGTGACCACGTCGTGTCCGAACACGCGCGCCGTGCCGGCCGTGGGGACGAGCAGGGTGGCGAGCATCCGCAGGGTCGTGGTCTTGCCCGCGCCGTTCGGACCGAGCACGCCGTAGACGGTGCCGGCCCGCACCTCGAGATCGATGCCGTCGACGGCACGGACGTCGCCGAAGGTCTTGACGAGGCCGTGGGTTTCGATGGCGAGCACGTCGATCATGACCCCACCTTCGCGCCGTCGGGATCGCTGACTCCCAGGGATTCCAGCCACGCCTTCCATTCCGGGGTGATGCGCTCGACGTAGGCAGGCGCGTCATCGGAGAAGAAATACCCCTGGATGGCGGCGCAGGCCACGTCCGGGCCCTTGGCGAACGCGACGAACGCGACCACACCCGGGAGGGGGCCGGTGAGGCGCACGAGCATCTGCACGTCGTCGACCTGCTCGACAAGACCCGTGAGGCCGCGGACGTCGATCGACTGGCCGGGAGCGTCGGCGCCGACGGCTCTGCGCAGGGCGACCTGCAACGTCGCCTCATCCGTGGGCAGGTCGACGTTGACGTCGAGCGACGTGGCCGTCTGGCCGGGGAAGTGGGTCAGGTAGAGCCGCAGCCGGTCGAAGAACGGCACCCACATGCGCTCCATCTCGTCCCAGAACTCCTGCTCCCACTCGGCGCCCGTGCCGAAGGCGCTCGTCACGATGCGCACCACGCACGTCCCGCCGGACGTGGCCTCGACGAGGAACTCCGTCGCCATCGGCGACACCTCGGCGCCTTCGTGGCCGCTGAGGGCGGCCCAGTCCGGCTCGATGTACGCGAAGCGTTGGGGCGGATCCCATCCGGTGACAGTGCCCTCGGACGACATGTCGTCGCCCATGTGGACGACGATGGCGCCACCCTCGCGCTCCTCGACCTCGGTACGGATGAACCAGGACGAGATGCCGTCGGCGGTGGCGATGGCCTCCCACACCTGCGCGGGCGTGCCTTGCACCTCGAAGGTGCGCTCCAGGCGGAGCGGAACGTCGGGCGTGGTCATGTGGACTCCTCGGGTTTTGGATGGGCGGCGACGACGAGGCGGTGGGGCCGTCCGTTGTCGTGGTGGTAACGCGACGCGAGGTCGAGCACGGCTGCGGTGAGCTCGTCGGCGAAGGCGGCCCGGTCGGCCGCGGACTTGAAGCGGATCTCGGTGTCGATGGCCATGGTCGGCAGGCGCTTGCCCGCGGTCTCGGCCCGTCGCGACAGGCTGGCGACCTCGCGGACGAGGCGTCCGGCGAGGGCGATCATGTGGCGGGCCGACAGGCGGTCGGCGGCCTGTCCGGGGTCGGCGGCCGACGCGCTGAGCGCGGCGGGCGAGACCACGTAGCTGCCGGCCGAGGCCTGCAGCACCCGCTCGGTGATGCCGCCCCGCTTGCGCTCCTCGGTGAGCTCGACGAGGCCGTGGGACTCGAGGGCGCGCAGGTGGTAGTTGAGCTTCTGCCTCGGGACTCCGATGCGCAGCGCGAGGGCGCCGGCCGAGATGGGCTCGGCCAACTCGGCGAGGAGCCGGGCCCGCATGGGGTCGAGGGCCACGGCCGCCGCGGCCGGATCCTCGATGACTTCGACGTCGCGCACGGCACCATCATCGTCCCTGACAATATTTCTTGTCAAGCGACACTCGGTGATCTGTCCCCGCATGCCTGTACAGACGACGACGCACGAGCGGAGTCATCGGTTCAATCGGGCAGCATGGGCACGGTGATGCTGGGATCGCGTCCCAGCAGGACGGCCCGGTTGATCGCGGTGGAGCCGAAGCGCTCCCGGACGGCGTCAAGGACCTCGTCGAGGGCGAGGCCGGCATGACGGTCGAAGGGCAGGGTGAGCTGCACGACGCCGTCGCTGTCGAGGTTGCCGACAGCGACGCCCACGAGAGTGAGACCCTGGCGGGCGATGAGCGGACTGGCCTCGCGCAGCAGGGCCCGCACCGTCCCGAGGATCGTTTCGGTGTGAGCGGTGGCGCGGGGCAACGTGTGCGAGCGAGTCGCACGCGTGAAGTCGTCGAAGCGCATGCGGACGGTGACGGTGCGGCCCGCCCTGCCGGCGGCGCGCATGCGCCGCGTGACGCGGTCGACCAAGCCGACCACCACGGCGTCGATGGACTCGGGTGAACGCCGGCGAAAACCGAGCGCGCACTGCGAGCCAATCGATCCTCGACGCCGGCCCACCTGCACGGGTCGGGGGTCGCGATTGTGAGCCAGGGCGTGCAGGTGGCGACCGGACCCACGTCCGAGCAGTGAGACGAGCGTCGGCTCCTCCAGGGCCGCGACCTGGGCGACGGTGGTGATCCCCCGCTCGTGCAGCTTGGCCGCCGTCTTGGCACCCACGCCCCAGAGACGTTCGACGGGCAGCGGGTGGAGGAAGGCCAGCTCGGTACCGGGCGCGACCACGAGCAGGCCGTCGGGCTTGCCGACGGCACTGGCGACCTTGGCGAGGAACTTCGTCCTCGCCACGCCGACGGTGATCGGGAGGCCGACGCGCTCGAGCACCTCCCGCCGCAGTCGCGCCGCGATCTCCTCGGGGGTGCCGGACACCCGTCGCAGTCCGGCCACGTCGAGGAAGGCCTCGTCTATCGACACGCCCTCCACCAACGGCGTGGTGTCATCGAAGACCCGGAACACGGCCCGGCTCGCCTCGGTGTAGGCCGACATGCGAGGCGGCACCACGATCGCCTGCGGGCACGCCCGCTTGGCCTGCCTCCCGCCCATGGCGGTGCGGACCCCGCACGCCTTGGCCTCGTAGCTGGCGGCCAGCACCACGCCGCCCCCCACGATGACGGGCCTGCCCCGCAGGCGGGGGTTGTCCCGTTGCTCGACCGACGCGTAGAACGCGTCGAGGTCGGCGTGCAGGATCGATGCCTCTCTACGCATTCAACTCTCTACGCATTCAACACCGTCCGCATCGAACATATGTTCGCACACGTACACTCCATCTGCCATGCGCGTCCCCGACGAGCTCCTGGTGCACCTCCGACGGGCCAGGGATCTCGCCGACCGCCACTACGCCGAGCCACTGGATCTGGACGGGCTCGCCGCGGCGGCGTCCGTGTCGAAGTTCCACTTCCTGCGCTGCTTCGCGGCCACCTACGGGAGGACGCCGGCCCAGTACGTCACCGAGCGCCGCATCGAGCGGGCCCAGGACCTGTTGCGGGCCACCAACCTCACCGTCACCGAGGTCTGCATGCTCGTCGGCTACGCGAGCCTGGGCTCGTTCAGCACCAAGTTCCGCGAGCTGGTCGGCGTCTCGCCGTCGGCGTACCAGGCCAAGTACGCGGAGACGGGTGCGCCCCGGATACCCGGGTGCTTCATCTTCATGCGCGGGCTCGCTTCCGCAATCCAGGAGAAGCCGGATGAGGGCGGCTCGCCGTAGGTTGCGTCCATGACCGTGAACATCTCGTTCTTCTCGCTGTTCGTCACCGATCAGGACGCCGCCAAGCGCTTCTACATCGACAACCTCGGCTTCGAGGAGCGCACGGACATCACGCTGGGCGACGGCTATCGCTGGTGCACCATCGGCCACCCCGACCAGCCCGGTATCGAGGTCAACCTCGCCGTACCCGGTCCACCGCTGTCCGACGAGATGGTCGGCGCCATGCGCCGAGCCCTCGACAGCGGGTCGATGGGTGGCTTCGGGCTCAGCACCGACGACTGCCGCAAGGCCTATGAAGACCTGTCGGCCAAGGGCGTCGAGTTCCTGCAGGAGCCGGCCGATCGCCCCTACGGCGTCGAAGCCGTCCTGCGCGACAACTCCGGCAACTGGCTCGTGCTCGTGGAGCCGAAGGAGTACACGGCCGAGGACTTCCCGCCGGAGGGTCTGTCGGGTTAGGAATGACGGCGTGGACCGCCTGTACGTCAGACTCGCGTACGAGGACGAGGAGGCGGCGGCCGCGTGGCTCATCCGTGTGTTCGGGTTCCACGAGCACGCCCGCAAGGGGAGCCTCATCTGGCTCGAGCACAGCGACGGCCTCGTCATGCTGTGCCGCGTCGGCTTCGGCCTGCAGAGCCCGCGCCAGCTCGGCGGCGTGAGCCACAAGATCAACGTCTACGTCGACGACGTCGACGCCCACCATGCCCACGCCGCCAGCGAGGGCGCCGTCGTCCTGCGCCCCCTCGAGACCACCGAGTACGGCGAGCGCCGCTACGAGGTCAAGGACCCCGAGGGCCACTGGTGGCACTTCACCCAGCGCCTCTGACCTCGGGCTGGGCGAATACCTGGCGGTGGTCCCATCCGCCGGGGTCGGTCGTAGAGCACGAGTTCCTTGCCACGGACCGCCTCCAGCCGGTGCGGGGCGCCGACCGGTTGCGGTGATCTCGGGCATGCCAGCGATGATCACACCGTGGTAGACGACGAGCGAGGGCCGAGCGCGCGCGACGACGCCGAGCGCTCGTTGCCGAGCGTCGCCATCGCGCTCGCCGCAGGTGTCCTCGGCGCAATCCAGCCGGAGATCAACGCCGAGCTCGGCGAACGCATCGGCAGTGCGGTACTCGCGTCGCTCGTCAACTTCTGCGCCGCGTTCGCAGTGGTCGTCGTCGTCATCGCGATGCGGCCGCGGACCCGACGGACGCTTCGCGCTCTCCGCTCCTGGCCCGTCCCACCGTGGATGCTCACCGCTGGCTTGGGCGGCGTGATCGTCGTGATGTCAGGTGTCATTGCCGTGCCGACAATCGGCGTCGTCATCTTCTCGGTCGCCTTCTTCGCCGGCCAGATCACCTTCGGCCTCGTTGTGGACCGCGTCGGCCTCGGCTCCGGCGTCGTGCGTCCCATCGTGGCGGCTCGGGCCCAGGCCGCGCTCCTCGCGATCGCCGCCGTCGTCGTGTCACAGTTCGGACGACCGGTCGGTGAGTTCTCGCCCGTGCTGGTGGCATTCGTGTTCGCTGCCGGCGCCGCGTCTGCGTTTCAGTCTGCCTTCAATGGACGCATCGCCGGCGCGGTCGGCGATCCCTTCGCGCCGACCGCGGTGAACGTCACTGTCGGTGTCGCCGCGCTGGGGTCCATCGTGGCCGCCCTCGCGGCAGCCGGTCGCCTGGACGCACCGTCATGGCCAACGGAGCCCTGGCTGTACACGGGCGGGCTCCTGGGCGTGACGATCGTGTTGTCGCTGGCGATCTCCTCGGCGTCGCTCGGCGTGCTGCGCGCGACCCTCGCCATGCTCGCTGCACAGCTGGTCACTGCGTTCGTCGTGGACTGGGCGGTCGATCATGCCGCCCCCCGGCCCGGCGTCATCGTGGGCACCGTCCTCATCGCGGTTGCCGTGGTCCTCGTGGGTCGCAGCCGCATCGCTGCGGGCGATCCTCAGAGGTCGTGATGGAAGCTCAGCCGGTGGTGGAGCGTGTGCCCACGAGCGCCGAGATCAGCAGCCGCCACGTGTTGATGTCGCAGGCCACGCTGAGCGCATCGTGAAGGTCGGCCCGGGCCTTGGGCCCAGCGGGGTTTGCGAGGAAGGGCTCGAACATCTCGGCCACCCAGCGGCGCTGCAGTGCCGCCCGGCGTCGGTGTCCTGGCGATGCCGCGCTGTCGTGCGGCGTTCCCATTGTCTGCATCCCGTGCGGACGTGACCAGCCCGATGGCGCACGGCGGGACGTCGACGCGGGTGCCGGAGTCGTCGTTGCGAAGTCAGCCTCAGCGCGGCGGATCCGCGACGCGGTCGCCAAGGCGCTCGACGACCCGCGGCTGCGCGACGGCGCGACTCGCATGGCGACGGCCCTGAACCGCCAGGACGGCGCCGAGGCAGCTGTACGGGAGATCGTCGACGTGGCCGCCCCCGTCGCGAAAGCGGGCGACCCGTCCTAACCTCGGTGCGATGGGCATGTGGGACCGGATCCAGGCCATGTTGCGACGGGAGAAGCGCGACCTGGACGACGCCATCGACGACCTCACGCAGCGAGGCAACGCGGCACTCGATCGGCATGAGCACGAGCTGCACGCCACTCCGGAGGAGAAGATCGCCATCGAGCAGGAGCGCGGGGCCGAGATCGACGCCGAGTTCGATGAGGTCAAACGGCAGATCGAGGGCCGCGCTCGTCCCGACCCGGACTAGAGCTCGTAGCGGTAGACGTTGGTCTCGCGCTGGGTGAAGCCGATGCGCTGGTAGAGGCGGTTGGCGGCCTCGCGTGACGGGCGCGACGTGAGGTCGACGGTCTTGGCGCCGAGCGCCTTCGCCTTGTCGAGGGCGGCCCGGTTGAGGGCCTCGCCGACGCCCTGGCCGCGGGCGGCGTCGTCGACGATGACGTCCTCGATCCAGGCGCGCAGCGCGGTGGGGATGCGGAACAGGGCGAGGGTGAGGGTGCCCACATAGCGCCCGTCGTCGTCGGCAGCCATGAACAGGACGGTCGCGGGTGACGAAGCGATCTCCTGCAACTGCGCCTCGGAGGGAGCCGGATTCGACTTCGACAGCTGCGGCGTCAGGCGGATGAAGGCCTCGACCACGTCATCGTCGACCGTGTCGACCTCGACGATACGGACTGCCACGCCTAGTTGTCGGGAACGGGAACGGGCGGCGGTGGGCCCACGTAGCGGGCGCTGGGCCTGATGATGCGGTTGTCGGCCGCCTGCTCGAGGATGTTGGCGCACCACCCGATGACCCGGCTCGACGCGAACGTCGGCGTGAACAGGTCCTGGGGCAGGCCGGTGTGGTCCATCACCACGCCCGCGTAGAACTCGACGTTGGCGTAGAGGTCGCGCCCGGGCTTGAGCTCGGCCAGCACCTCGACGACCGTCTGCTCGACCTGCTTGGCGAACGGCAGTTTCTCCGCACCGATGCGCTCGGCGACGCCGCGCAGGAACAGCGAGCGGGGATCGTCGGTCTTGTAGACGCGGTGACCGAAGCCCATGATGCGCTCGCCGTTGCGCACCGCGTTCTCGATGTAGGGGCGGGCGTTCTCGACCGTGCCGATGGTCTCCAGCAGCTCGAGGGCCCGGCTCGGCGCGCCGCCGTGCAGCGGGCCGGAAAGGGCGCCGATACCGCCGACCACGGCGGCGGCCAGGTCGGCGCCGCTCGACGTGATGACGCGAGCGGTGAAGGTCGATGCGTTGAAGCCGTGGTCGATGGTGGTGATCTGGTACTGCTCGACAGCGCGAGCGATGTCCGCGTCGGGCACCTCGCCGGTGAGCATGTAGAGGTAGTTGGCGCCGTACGGCAGGTCGGGGTGGGGCTCGATGGGGTCGAGGCCCTGGTTGAGCCGGTACAGGGCCATGATCAGCGTGGGGATGACGGCGGTGACCTGCATGGCGTTGGCCCGCAGGGCTGCGTTGTCGATGTCGAGGCTGGGCTTGAAGTCGCCCGCGTACCCGACGAGGGACACCGCGGTGCGCAGTGCGTCGAGGGGGATGAAGCGTGAGCCGGCCTTGGCGATGGCGGGCAGCACGTCGCGGACCGAGTCGGGGATGGCGCGCAGGGGCTTGATCTCCTCGATGAACGCGGCGCGCTGCTCGGGTGTCGGCAGGTCGCCCTCGAAGAGGAGGTGCCACACGTCCTCGAGGCTGCGCTTGTCGGCCAGCTCGACGGCGTTGTACTGGCGGTAGTGGTAGAAGCCTTCCTGGCCGCGGACGTCGCCCACCTCGGTCTCGGCGACCACCACACCAGCCAGTCCCTTGGGGACATCGGTGAGGGCCTGATCGACGGGACGGATCTGGGCGATGCGCACCAGGTCGCGCATCGACACGATGCCGACGAGCTCGGCGTCCTTCACCACCGGGATGTGGCGGTAGCCGTGCTCGGCGAGGCTCTTCCACGCTTCGGCGACCTCGAGGTCGGGCGCGACCGTGTCGGGGTCGTCGGTCATCCACTCGGAGACCTTGGTGGCCGACGCGTCGGCGCCGGACGCGGCGAAGCGCACCAGGTCGCGCTCGGTGAGGATCCCGATGGCCCGGTTGCCGTCGACGACGACAACGGACCCGACCTTGGTCTCCTGCATGCGACCGGTGGCCTCGGCGATGGTCTCCGATGGTGTCGCCGTCACCGCCGGACTGCTCATGATGTCGGCGACCGTGCGCGTCTTTGCTGGGGATTCAGCCATCGATGTCCGAGTGTATGGCGGGCGGGGGAAGGGCGTAGCGCCTGAGCTCGGGCAGGAGCCAGCCGAGCACGAGGACACCGAGCGTGCAGGCCAGGCCGCCCGAGACCACCGACACGCGGGGCGTGGTCAGAGAGGCGACAGCTCCCGCCTCCAGGTCGCCGAGACGGGGCCCGCCGGTGACCACCGCGATGTGCATCGACGACAGGCGGCCCCGCAGCGCGTCGGGCACCGCCGTCTGCAGGATGGTGTTGCGGAACACCGCTGACGCCACATCAGCCGCGCCGGCGATCGCGAGCAGCGCCAGTGCCAGCGGCAGCCAGGTCGTGAGTCCGAAGCCCGCGACAGCGATGCCCCACACCGCGATCGCAACGAAGACGGCGCGGCCCTGACGGACGACGCGGCTCACCCAGCCGCTCGTGAGCGCGCCGAGCAGCGCGCCCGTGCCCGGCGCGGCGTAGAGGAGGCCCACCGTGCTCGCGCCACCGCCGAACACGCCAAGGCCGAGAGCCGGGAACAGCGCTCGGGGCATACCGAACACCATGGCGTTGATGTCGACGAGGAACGTGCCCTGCAGGAGGCGGCTGCCCCTGATGAAGCGAAAGCCCTCGGCAATCGAGCCGACGCTGACCTTGGTCCCGCCGCCGGCAGGGGGCAGCGGCGGGAGCCGGGTGACGGCGACGAAGGAGACGGCGTAGGTGCCGACGTCGGCCCAGAAAGCGCCCGCCGCACCGACCTGGGCCAGCAGCAGGCCGCCGAGTGCAGGCCCGAACGCCAGCCCGCTCGTCATCTGGATCTGCCACAGGGCGTTGGCGGCCGGCAGATGCTCCGCGCTCACCATCCCCGGGATGACCGCGCTCCTCGCCGGCCAATCGAGGCCGGCCAGGCCCGCAGCCACGGCGGTGAAGACGAACAGGGGCCACACGTGGGGGTTGTCGAGCATGGCGTTGAGGGCGAGGCCCACGCTGCACAGCCCCAGCAGCACCTGGGTGATGAGCAGCAGCCGGCGGCGGTCGGTGCTGTCCACGACCGCGCCGCCGACGAGTGACCCGAGGAGCAGCGGCGGGAGCTGGACCAGGCTCACCAGTCCGACCGCGAGTGACGAGCCGGTCAGAAGGAACACCTGGTAGGCGACAGCCACGACCGTGACCTGATTGCCGACGAACGACACGAGCTGGCCCGCGAAGAGGGCGCGGAACCCCGCGTTGTTGCGCAGCGGCGTGATGTCGGCGAGGACGCGTCGGCGGGCCATGGGTCACATGAGCTTCACATCCCGGCAACCCAAGGTGCACACAGCGGTCGTTCGGACGAAACCAGTGAGGTTTACCGTCCGTCACATGAACCCCATCGCACGGCTCGTGCGCTCATTGGGGAACTCGGGGGCGGTACGCAACGCATGGCGCTCATGTGAGGAGCGTCGACTCACCGAACAGCGGATTCAGGCGCTCAGCGAGCGGCTGGCGGCCACACCTAATGTGCCCGCATGGCCGACCAGGACCGCGTCCGGAGGCTGAGCAGGCGCCTGCGCGACCTGGTCGAGCCCATCGCCGCCAACGTGTACTTCGCGGAGGAGGCACAAAAGGAGTACGCGAACCTCGATCTGAACTACCCCCAGGGGTACTTCGCCAGTCGGGGCGCGTGCATGGGGCAGGTTCCCGGCCACGTCATCGCGTCGGCCTTCGGCGTCTTCTACCCGCCGATGGTCACTCGGTTCGTGGACGACGCGTGGTCGAAGACCGACGCGCCGACGATCCTCGCTGCTCGCCAGCGGGGCGCGACGGCGGCGCTGGAGCGCCAGCTGGGCAAGGAGCCGGACGGTGCGGAGCGGGCCACCGAGCTGCTGCGCCAGCTGGCCGGCGCGTGCACCAACGCGGGACGGCCGCTCTTCTCTGGTCTGTCGTCCCTCGGGTGGCCGGGCGACGTCGTCGGTGACCTCTGGCGGTCCGCCGACCTGGTGCGCGAGCACCGCGGCGACGGCCACACGTGCGCGTGGGTGTCCAGCGGGATGTCGGCCATCGAGGTGCTGCTGCTGACCGAGGCGTGGTGGGGCATCGAGCTCAACACCTACATGCAGACCCGCGCCTGGCCCCAGGAGGACGTGCTCGCGTCGTTGGCCGACCTCCGCGAGCGCGGCCTGCTCGACGGCGACAAGCTCACCGACGCGGGCGCCGAGATCCGCGGCGCCATCGAGTCCGTCACCGACCAGGCCGACGCGGACAAGATCGCCGCCCTCACCGACGCCGAGTTCGACGAGCTCTTCGGGTTGCTCGAACCCTGGGCCAAGGCCATCGTCGCCAGCGGCGGCTACCCCACTGACCCCTCCACGCTCACCCGCCGCTAACCCTGTCAGCGAACTCGCCACGTTTTTGGCGCCTGCGCCCAAAAACGTGGCGAGTTCGCTCAGGGCAGAGGCTGGCAGGTCGGGCACCAGTAGGCGGTGCGCGGGTGGGCGCCGTAGGTCTCGGCGGTGATCGGGGTGCGGCAGCGGGGGCAGGGGCGACCGGCGCGGTCGTAGACGTTGGCGCGGTAGGGCGTGCGGGCGTCGACTCGGGTGAGCATCACCTTGGAGGCGGTGCGGACCAGCTCGTCGAGGTCGGCGTCGGGCCACGGCGTTTTGGGGTGGGTGCGACAGAGGAAGAGGGCCTCGCACCGGTAGATGTTGCCGATCCCGGACACCACCGGCTGGTCGAGCAGCAGCTCGCCGATCGTGTAGTCGGGCGGGCGCGACGCGGCCCGGCGCCGGACCTCGTCGAGGTCCACGGGCGGTTGCAACACGTCGGGACCCAGGCCGGCGAGCGACACGTGCTCGGCCTCGTCCCGTTCGGTGAGCAGCTCCACGGTCGGCGCGTTGAAGCACACCGCGACGCGGTCTCCCGCCTCCAGCACCACGCGCGCCTGCCACCCCGGCTTCCGCCACTTCTCACCCGCGGGGTACACGTGCCAGGCACCCGTCATCTGCATGTGGGTGTGCAGCGTGAGCCCGCCGCTGAACCGGATGAGCAGGTGCTTGGCCCGCGCCTCCACCGCTTCGACGGTGCGCCCCACCATGGCGTCGGCCGGCACCCGCACCCGCACGCTGCGGGCCTTGGTGATGGACCGTCCCGTCAGCCACTTGTCGAGCGTCGCGGCGGTGCGAGCGATGGTGTCGCCCTCAGGCGTACCGCACCAGTCCCTTGGGCGTGGACACGAACCCGTGCTCGCGCAGGTAGGGCTCGAGCTCGGGCGGGCAGCGGTCGACGGAGATGCGCTTGAACCGTCCCTCGACGAGCAGGCCGTCCAGCGCCGACACGGCGAGGTCCTCCCACTCCCCGTCGAACGGGCGCAGTGCGACCAGACCGCGGCCGCCCTTCTCCACGTACAGCGCGGCCTCACCGTTGATGAGGACGACGTGCGCGCCCGCGGCGCGCTGCGGTCTGCCACTCCGTTCGGCCACGGAGGCGGTGGCCGGCCAAGGGATGGAGAGCCCGTAGGGGTTGCCCGGGTCGGTCGCGGCCAACAGCGTCGCCCGCGACGGCATCGGCGCGTCCCGGAACGTCCGCAGCCGGTCGACCGCGCCCGGCAAGGCGAACTGGGCGCCGCCCAGGCCGGCGACGAAGTAGCCGCGGCGGATGCGGCCCGACTCCTCCATGGCGCGGAGCACCGGGTACACCGCCGCGAATCCGCCGGGCACGCCTTCGCCCCGCACCGCCTCCCGGGTCAGCACGCCGTGGCGCTCGAGCAGCACTCCGGCCAACGCGTACGCGGCCCGCGTCGGGTCGCCGTCGCCTACCTCGGTCGACACGAGCGACCAGCGCCCCTGCGCGGTCGGCGGACCGAGGGCGGTGAGGTTGCCGAGGCGAGGCCGGCCGCCACGCGCCTTTCCGCCCGAACGCTTCTTGGCCGACAACGCCCGCACCGCCGCGAACGAGTCGTTGGTGACCTCGCCCGCCCACACCAGGTCCCACAGCGCTTCAAGTGTCTCGGTATCGCCCTTGGGTCCGACCAGCTCGCGGAAGAAGCACGCACCTCGCGACGACAGCACGTCGCGCAGTCGCTCGTGCTCCTCGCCGTCGGGGCGGTCAGATGTCGACGTAGCGCGCTTCTGCAGCAGCAGCGATGCGTGCTCGCGGAGCAGCAGCCGCACCCGGCCGTCGTCGCGCCCGATGGAGCCGGCACCGACCCACATGACCTCACCCGCGGCCAGCAGCTCGTCGAGCAGCCGTGGGGCGTAGTCCCGCACGCGAGCGGTCATGACGTCGCGCTCCAGCACCGACGCGGGGACGGGCACGCCCTGCAGCTGGGAGATGACCTCGAAGACGCGGTCGAGGCCCCGGCTCTCGTTGCCCACGCCCTGCCACGCGGGGAGGAAGCGGGCGAGGGCCTCGACCTCTGTGGGCTCGACCTCCCGCCGCAACGCAGCCAACGAGCGCTGGCGCAGCATGCGGAGGACCTCATTGTCACACCACTCGCGCTCGGTGCCGTCCGGCCTGAACTCGCCCCGCACGACCGTGTCCATCTCGGGGAGAAGCTCATCAATGCGCACGACGGGCAGGCCGAAGCGCGCCGCGGGCTGGTCGGCGGTGAACGGACCGTGGGTGCGGGCCCAACGCCGAAGCAGCTGCACGAACGCATCGTCGACCGGCTCGAGGAAGGCGTCGGGTAGTCCGGGCGGGGGCTGTACGCCGAGGCCATCGCGGTAACGGCCCGCGTCCTCGGCCGCGATGAGCCGCTCCTCACCGGTGATGCGCACGAGCGCGGCCCGGCGCTCCCGCACCAGCTGCTCGCTGAAGTCGTCGGTCGACCGGGCCCGCAGCTCGTCGACAGTGAGGTCGCCCAGCCGACGCAGCAGGTCGTGGGCCGCGTCCACCGAGCGGGCCCACCGGTCCTCCTCCAGGAACTGCAGCTCGGACTCGAGGCCGGCGAGAGCCGAAGGGTCGATGAGCTCGCGCAGCTCGTCGGAGCCGACCAGCTCGGCGAGCATGCGGCGGTCGAGGGTGAGGGCCTGGGCCCGCCGCTCGGCCAGCGGCGAGTCGCCCTCGTACATGAAGCTGGCGACGTACGCGAAGGCCAGGGAGCTGGCGAACGGCGACGGTGAGGCGGTGTCGACCGACACGACCCGCACCTTGCGGGACTGCACATCACGCATGAGCGACTCGAGGGCGGGCACGTCGAACACGTCGCTGAGGCACTCGCGGTAGGTCTCGAGCAGGATCGGGAACGAGCCGTACTTCGAGGCGACCTGCAGCAGGTCCGCGGCCCGCTGGCGCATCTGCCACAACGGGGTGCGCTGGCCGGGGCGGCGACGGGGCAGCAACAGCGCCCGTGCCGCGTTCTCGCGAAAGCGCGACGCGAACACCGCGCTGTTGGCGACCTGGTCGACGACCAACTCGTCGACGTCGTCGGGCTGGATCAGCACCAGGTCGGGGTCGGGCGCCTCGTCGGCCTCGGGCAGGCGCACGACGATGCCGTCGTCGCTCCAGATGGCCTGCACCTCGAGACCCAGCCGGTCGCGGATCTTGGCTTCGACGGCGAGGGCCCACGGCGCGTGCACGCGGGCTCCGAAGGGCGAGAGCACGCAGATGCGCCAGTCGCCCAGCTCGTCGCGGAAGCGCTCCACGACGAGCTGGCGGTCAGTGGGCAGTGCCCCGCCGGTGGCCTCGCGTTCCTCCTCGACGTACGCCCTGAGGTTCTTGATCGCCAGCTCGTCGAGCGCGCACTCGTCGTGCAGCCACTCGTCGCTGTGGTCGTCGAACTCACGCAGGAAGGCACCGACGGCGCGCCCGAGCTCGTAGGGCCGACCGAGCATGTCGCCGTGCCAGAACGGCATCTTGCCGGGCTGGCCAGGGGCGGGCGTGAGGATGACCCGGTCGCGGGTGATCTCCTCGATGCGCCACGTGGTCGCGCCGAGCAGCAGGTTCTCGCCCACCCGGCTCTCGTAGACGAACTCCTCGTCGAGCTCGCCGACGCGCGTGCCGTCAGGGGTGAAGGCGCCGAACAGGCCCCGGTCGGGGATGGTGCCCCCGCTGGTGATGGCCAGCATCTTGGCGCCCGGCCGGGCCCGCAGCGTGCCGTCCACGCGGTCCCACACCAGGCGAGGACGCAGCTCGGCGAACTCGTCGCTCGGGTAGCGGCCCGCCAACATGTCGAGCACGCCCTCGAGCGCTTCGCGCGACAGCTCGGCGAAGGGATAGGCGCTGGCGACGATGTCGGCCACCTCGTCGACGGTCATGCCGTCGGTGGCGATGGCGACCATGGCCACGATCTGCTGAGCGAGCACGTCGAGCGGGTTCTTGGGGACCTTGGTCTCCTCGATGAGGCCCTTCTGCATGCGCTCGGCCGTCACCGCCGCCATCACCAGGTCCCCGCGGAACTTGGGGAAGATGCGCCCCTTGGACGGTTCGCCGACCTGGTGGCCGGCCCGGCCGATGCGCTGCAGCCCGCTGGCCACCGACGACGGCGCCTCCACCTGCACGACGAGGTCGATGGCGCCCATGTCGATGCCGAGCTCGAGGCTGCTGGTCGCCACCAACGCGGGCAGCTTGCCCGCCTTGAGCGCGTCTTCGATCTCCAGCCGCTGCTCGCGGGCGATGGAGCCGTGGTGGGCGCGCACGAGATCCTCTCCAGCAAGTTCGTTGAGGCGCGCGCTGAGCCGCTCGGCCAGCCGCCTGCTGTTGACGAACACCAGCGTGGACGTGTGGCTGCGGATGAGGTCGAGGAGCACGGGGTGGATGGCGGGCCAGATCGACGTGCGCACCTCCGGATCGCCGGCCGCGGGACCGATCATGCGCAGCTCGTCGGCCTGCAGCGGCTTGCCCAGCTCGCCCATGTCCTCGACGGGCACGACGACCTCGAGCTCGAGTTCCTTCCGCACGCCCGCGTCGACGATGGTGACGGGCCGGGCCTGGCCGGCGATCCGTCCGCCCAGGAAGCGGGCCAGCTCGTCGAGGGGGCGCTGGGTGGCCGACAGGCCGATGCGCTGCGGCGGATGGGCCGTGATGCGCTCGAGCCGTTCGAGGGACAGCGCGAGGTGGGTGCCGCGCTTGGTGGCGGCGACGGAGTGGATCTCGTCGACGATCACGTAGCGCACCGACGCCAGCACCTCGCGGGCGTTCGACGTGAGCATGAGGTACAGCGACTCGGGTGTCGTCACCAGGATGTCGGGCGGGTGGCGCGCGATGTTGCGGCGCTCACCTTGGGGCGTGTCGCCGGTGCGGGTGGCGACGCGGATCGTGTCCTCGGCACCGAGGCCGGCGAGCGGCGCTCGCAGGTTGCGCTCCACGTCGTAGGTCAGAGCTTTGAGGGGCGATACGTAGAGAACCCGGCATCGCTCCTTCTCGGGGACGGGCTCGGCCTGCGTCAACTGGTCGATGGCCCACAGGAAGGCGGCGAGGGTCTTGCCCGACCCCGTGGGCGCGAGGACGAGGGTGTGGTCGCCACTCGCTATCGCGTCCCAGCCCTGCTCCTGCGCATCGGTGGGGGCAGCGAAGGTGGCCTCGAACCAGGCCCGGGTGGGCGGGGAGAAGCGGTCGAGCGAAGCCACGGCGTTCCCAGGCTACGGGGACCGTGGGACAGATCCTGTCCGTAATGTTGGGAAACCAGGGCGGGTACGTTCGAGCGATGGACGACGTGCGCTGGCAGGACCGGCCCAGCCTGCGATCGCCCGTGCTCGTGGCCGCCTTCGAGGGCTGGAACGACGCGGGCGACGCGGCATCGACGGCTGCCCGCTACCTCGCCGACGCCTGGTCGGCCCGTCCGTTCGCCAGTCTCGACCCCGAGGAGTTCTACGACTTCACCAGCACCCGTCCCCAGGTGCGCCTCGTCGACGGGGAGACCCGCAGCATCGAGTGGCCCACCAACGAGCTGGCTGCCGCGCCCTTGCCGGGGCGCAGCCACGACGTCGTCTTCCTGCACGGGGTCGAGCCCCAGCTGCACTGGCGCCGCTTCTGCGAGAACGTCACCGGGCTGGCGAGCGAGCTCGGCGTGCAGATGGTCGTCAGCCTGGGCGCCCTGCTGGCCGACGTGCCCCACACCCACCCCGTGCGTGTGACGGGCACGGCCGGCGACAACGAGCTGGTGCGCCGACTCAACCTGCAGCGCTCTCGGTACGAGGGACCGACCGGCATCGTCGGCGTGTTGCACGACGCCTTCTCGTCCATCGGCGTGCCGACCGCGTCGCTGTGGGCGTCGGTGCCCCACTATGTCGCCCAGACGCCGTCGCCCAAGGCCACCCTCGCCCTCGTACAGCGCGCCGCGTCACTGCTGGGCGCCGCCGTGCAGACCACCGACCTCGAGATCGCCGCCGCCTCCTATGAGCGCCAGGTCAGCGAGGTCGTCGAGTCCGACGACGACGTGGCCGACTACGTCCGACGCCTCGAGGAGGCCGACGACGACGAGGCCACCGACGTCCGCCTCGAGATGCTCAGCGGCGACGCCCTCGCCGCCGAGGTCGAAGACTTCCTCCGCGACCAGAGCTGACATCTTCGAACTCGGCCGTAAATCCGGCCAGGTTTCGACCCGATTTACGGCCGAGTTCGCATTAGGGCTCAGGACAGGCTGACGGGTAGCGCGGTGAGGCCGCGCAGGACGAGGTTGTCCTTGTAGGTGAGGTCGTCGGAGGCGACCTCGAAGCGGTCGAAGGCCTGGACGAAGGCGTTGATGGCGACCTGGCCCTCCATGCGCGCCAGCGAGGCGCCCAGGCAGAAGTGGTGCCCGAGGCTGAAGGCGAGATGGGCGTTGGGCGTGCGGGCGATGTCGAACTCGTCGGGGTTGGGGAACTGCTCGGGGTCGTGGTTGGCGCCACCGATGAGGGTGATGGCGAACCCGCCCTCGGGAAGCGTGGTGCTCGGGAGCACGATGTCCTGCAGCGCGAGGCGGCCCGTCATCTGCACGGGTGGGTCGTAGCGCAGCACCTCCTCGACCGCGGACTTGATCAGCGACGGGTCGTCGCGCAGCCGGGCCCGTTGGTCGGGATGGCGGGCGAGGGCGAGCAGGCCGTTGGCGATGAGGTTGACGGTCGTCTCGTGGCCGGCGACCAACAGCAGGATGCAGGTCGAGATGAGCTCGTTCTCGCTCAGCTTGTCCCCCGCCTCCTCGGCCTCCACCAGTCGCGTGAGCATGTCGTCGCGTGGATTGCGATGGCGGTCGTCGATGAGCTCGTGGAAGTAGTCGGCGAACTCGTCGATGGCCACCTCACGCGCCGCTTGCGCTTCGGGCGGCAGGAGGAAGTCGGGATCGAGGCTGCGGGCCAGGGCGTGCGACCACCCGCGGAACCGCTCCTCGTCCTCACGCGGGACACCGAGCATGTCGCTGATGATCGTGAGCGGCAGCGGGTACGCGAGGTCGGCGATCACGTCCACGGTGTCCTTGCCCGCCATGGCGGCGACGAGGTCGTCGGCGAGTTGGACGGCGCGGGTTCGCAGCTGCTCGATGCTCCGGGGCGTGAACGCCTTGGACACCAGCCCCCGCAGCCGGGTGTGGTCGGGCGGGTCCATGAAGAGGAACGGCCGCCGCTGCGCCGCCTCGGGGTCGATGTCGCCGGCGTCGACGAGGGCGTTGAACGCCTCGGACTTGGTGTTGTCGCTGCTGCCGTGGGGATGGCGCAACAGGGTGGTCGCGTCGGCATACCTCGTCATCACGAGGAAGCCGAGCGGGCTCTCGTGCACCGGGTCCTCGGCCCGCAAGCGGGCGTAGGTGGGGTACGGGTTCTTCTTGAACTCGGGGTCGAACGGGTTGAACGCGAGGGGCAGTTCTTCCTCAGTGGTGGCCACGGGTCGACCCTACGCCGACGTGTCCGGTTTGTCTGTGAAGGAAGTCACGCCCGTGCCGCGACCACGGCGACGCTCTCGGCCAACGCCGACGCGCACCGGTCGATGTCGGCGTCGGTGATGACGAAGGGCGGGCAGAACGCCATGCTGTCGGCACCGATGGGCCGGGCGATGACCTCGCGGGGCAGCATCTCGTCGCGCACCTCGATGGCGTTGATGTGACCGCCGAATCCGACGGCCCACATGGCGCCCTCGCCCCGCACGCTCGCGATGTGCTCGCCGTCGACGACAGCAGCGAGGGCGGCGTGGAGGCGGTCGCCCACCTTCACCGCCCGCTCGACGAGGTCCTCACGCTCGAGGATGTCGAGGTTGGCGAGGGCGGCCGCGCACGCGGTGGGGTGGCCGCCATAGGTGTGCCCATGCCGCAACAGAAGGCTGGGGTCGGCCTCCAATCGCTCACGTACCGCCGGCCCCACGAGTACCCCACCCACCGGCTGGTAGCCGGACGTGACGCCCTTGGCGAACGTCACCAGGTCGGGAACCACGCCGTAGTGCTGCGCTCCCCACCAGCTCCCCAGCCGGCCGAAGCCGGTGATGACCTCGTCGAGGATGAGAAACGCGCTGTGGCGGTCGCACCGCTCGCGCAACGCCTCGAGGTAGCCAGGCGGGGGCGGGAGCACGCCGCCCGCGCCCACAACCGGCTCGGCGAGGATGGCGCACAGCTCGTGGCCCCGCTCCGCCAGCACGTCGTCGAGGGCGCCGAGATCGTCGTAGGGCACCTGCACCATGTCGGGCACCAGCGGGCCGTAGCCGTCCTGGTTGAGCGGCAGGCCGGTCGCGGTCATTGCCGCGTACGTGGTGCCGTGGTACGACGGCTTGCGGCTGATCACGAGACGGCGGTCGGGCGCACCGCCCACGTGCTGGGCCAGGCGGGCCAGCTTGACCGCGGTGTCCACCGACTCCGACCCGCCGCTGGTGAGGAACACACGTGACTTCGGCATGGGCGCGAGGGCTGACAATCGAGTGGTCAGCTGCTCGGCCGGCTCGTTGGTGAAGCGGTCGAAGGTGTGGAACCCGGCGATGGCGCGCATCTGCTCGACGACGGCGTCGATGATCTCGGCCCGGCCGTGACCCACCTGGCAGTACCAGAGGCTGCCCAGGGCATCGACGTAGCGATTGCCGAGGTCGTCCCACACGACCGCGCCCTCGCCCCGCACGATCGTGACGTACGCCTCCCGCCCCGCGCTCGGACGGGAGAAGGCGTGCAGGAAGGCGGGAACGTCGGAGCTCACGAGTAGGCCTTTGCGAAGCGGGGCCACGGCCGCGCCTGTTCATAGAGCCGGGCCAGCCGCAGCACGACCTCATCCGCGTGGCGGCGTCCGATGACCTGGACGCCGACAGGCAGCCCGGCGCTGTTGAGTCCGGCCGGGAGCGAGATCGCCGGGTTCCAGCACAGGTTGGCGAGCATGGCGAACGGCACCGCCATGGCGGGCCCGACGTCGCGGCCGTCGATGACCGTCGGCATGGGGCCGGCAGCGCCGTACGCGGGCACTGCGGTCATTGGTGTCAACAGCACGTCGACGTCGGCGAAGACGGCGGCCACCTCCTCCTCCAGCCGGTGACGCCACTTGTAGCTGCGGGCGTACTTGCGTACCGGGTACGCCTCGGTCTGCTCGTAGGGCTTGCGCACGAAGCCCATGAGCTCGCCAGCCCGCTCGGGCCACATGTCGTCTTCGAGGTTGAGCCACATGTCGACCGCACCAGCCGACAGCCACGTGCGCACCGGGTCGGTGAGGACGATGGGCCGGTCGACGCGCTCGAGGCCGGCGCCCTCGATGAGCGCGACCGCGGCCGACTCCGTCAGCTCGCGCACCTCGGTGTCGACGGCCGCGAACCCGAGATCAGACGACCACACCGCCCGCAGACCGGTGACGTCGAGCTCTTCGATGGCGCGCTCATAGACGACACCCGAAGGCGGCAGCGACAGGCGGTCCCGGTCGTCGGGCCCGGCGACCACGTCGAGATGACGGGCGGTATCGGCGACGGTGGTGGTGAGGGCGCCGAGCGCCGTGGTCTGGGAGGTGGCGGCGCCCGGGTTGGGAATGCGCCCGTAACTCGCCTTGAGCCCCACCAGTCCCGAGAAGGCAGCTGGGGTGCGAGTGGAGCCGCCGCCGTCGCTGGCCGTGCAGAACGGCACCAGCCCGGCGGCCACCGACGCGGCCGATCCGCCGCTCGAGCCACCAGGGGTGAGCTCGGGGTTCCACGGGTTGCGCGTCGTGCCCCATGCCTTGGTGTGGGTGAACGCGACGGTGCCGAACTCGGGTGCCGCCGTCTTGCCGACGGGGACGGCGCCCGCGGCCCGCAGCCGGCCCACGTGCACCGAGTCCTCGTTGACCGGCGGCCTGCCCTTGTAGAGCAGCGAACCGTGCGAGGTCGGCATCCCCGCGCAGTCCTCGAGGTCCTTGACCCCGAATGGCACCCCGGCCAGGGGACCGGGGTCGTCGCCGCGGGCCACCGCCTCGTCGACCGCGTCGGCGGCGGTGCGGGCCAGGTCGGCGTCGAGGTGGACGAAGGCGTTGAGCGGGCCGTTGCGGGACTCGATGGCAGCGAGGCACTCGTCGAGCACTTCGACCGCCTTGAGCTCGCCTCGGCGGACCGCGTCGGCCGTCTCGGTCACGGTGCGCATCTCGCGACCCTACGCAGATCTAGGGCCGCACGCCGTAGCGGGCGAACACGGCCGCCGCGTCGGGGAACACGACGCTGAGCGCGGCGATCACATCGGCCGGCCTCGCGACGCGGTAGGCGTTGCGGGCGACCACGTGACGCATGGCGCAGTCCACCTTGTCGAGGGGGCCGAGGGCCATGAGCGCCTGCGCGCCCTGCACGTAGACGCTGCGGTAATAGCTGGACTGGCGGCGCTCCCAGTACGTCATGGGCTCGCCCAGGCGCCCGGCCCCGTCGGCCGGGATCGACCGTGACCGGAACGACGCCTCGGTGTGATCGAACCTGGTCTCGGCATAGGTCGCCAGCCCCTCGTCGATCCACGGGTCGCGGCCCTGGTTGTCACCCACGAGGGCGTAGAACCACTCGTGCCCGATCTCATGCGTGGTCGTGCGGCCGATCTTGCCCGGCCCCTGCATGACGTGCATCGGAAACTCGATGCCGCCGCTCAGCCCGGGCGTGACCGCCAGCGTGTAGGTCGGCCACGCGTACTGGCCGAACCGGTTGCCGAAGTCCTGCAGCACCCGGACGAGCTTGTCGAGATAGACCTGGGGCGACTCGCCGATGCCCTGGGCGACACCCACAGTCACCTGCACCGGATTCGGCGCGTTCGCGGTGGCCGACGCCAACGTGAAGTGACCGGTGGAGAAGGCGAAGTCTCCCACCGCGGTCGCCGTCCATCGTCCCTGGGCATCCTTCGTCCCAGTGGCGAGCACGTCGAACCCGGCCGGAGTGGTGACGGTCACCGCGAAGTCCGCGTGCGGGGTCATGGCCGCCTCCGAGAAGCCCGAGGACGGCGGCTCGGTCGCCCACCCGACGCCGGGCTCCCACGCGAGCAGGGGCAAGAACGACCCGAGACGGATGGTGTCGCCCGTCCGTGACACGCGGTCATTCACCTCGCGCGGAAGCGTGACGCGCCACGGCACACTCACTTCCACCGCCGTACCAGCCGCGAAGGTGGAGCCTGTGCGCACCGTGAGCGTGGTCGCGTTGTCGCGCGTCGCCTGCGCCACCTTCCCACCGATGGTCGGTGGGCCCGTGTCGATGCCGCCGCCCGCCCCCGCGATGCGCGGGCTGTTGGCCCAGAGGCGGAACACGAGCCGGTCGGTGGCCTGGTCGGGGACGAACCGCACGGTGACCTCGCCCACGACCGCGTTCTCGGCCGGGCGCACATCGACCGACGCGGTGTAGCGCGAGCGGTCACTGCGCGGCGTGTTGCGCGCCGGCACCGCTGGACACGTGGGGCTGGCGGCCTGGGCCGGTGCCCGCGGAACAGTGGCGCCGGTGGTCGTGCTGGGCGCGACGGTCGTCGACGTGGTCGTGACGACCGTCGACGTGGAGGCGCGGGAGCGCCGGTCGAAGGCGACGGTGCCGCTGTCGTCCGAGCAGGCGCCCACCAACCCGACGGCCAGCACGACGGCGAGAGCGAGTCGGGGCCGCACCGCCCCATGGTCGCATCGGTACGGTGGCACCGTGGCGCGCCCGAGCCTGACCCCGACCTGCCTGTGGCGGGCGACCCCCGAGATCGTCGTCGCGCTCGACGAGCGCTTCGGCGAGCCCCTCGACGCATACGTCAACGGATCACAGGTGTGGCTGCGCGACGACGGCCCCGGTGGCGTCACCCTGGAATGGCGGCTCCATCCCGTCGCCGGCTACCGCCGACCGGCGAACGTGGACACCTACGAGGTCTTCTCGTCCGTCGCCCTCGCGTTCGCGACGGACGAGTCCCCGCCCGCCCGGCTCGATGCCCTCTGGGAAGGTCTCGAGGCCTTCGCCGCCCACGGCGACGAGCTCGAGCCAGCCACGCTGTCGCACGCGACAACCGAGGCTCTCGGCATCCCGCCCGACGCGTGCGGCCTCGTCGACCACAAGGTCGTGGCCGACGAATGGGAGCGCACCAACGGCGCCGTCTCCATCATCGAACGCCTCCTGGCCCAGCTCGACGCCTGAACCCACCGCCATTGGGTGCACTTGGGGGCGTATATGTCCACAAGTGCACCCAACGGTTCTTGGACTAGCGGCCTGACTCGGCCTCCTCGTCGAGCTCGGCCTTCTTGCCGTTGCCGCCGGCGAGGAGGTTGCGGGCGAGCTGCAGGCCGGCGGTGCCCTGGCTCAGGGCCTGGGCCAGGGCCTCGGAGAGACCGGTGGCGCCGTTGAGGACGATCATCTGGTCGATGTCGCCGAACGGCTTGGCCGCGGCTTCGACGATTGCGGGCCAGTTCTCGGCCAGCTGCTGGCCGATGACCGCGTCCTGGTTCTCGGCCAGGGCGTCGGCGCGCGCCTTGATGGCCTCCGCCTCGGCCATGCCCTTGGCCCGCACCGCCGCACCTTCGGCCACGCCTTTGGCCTGGGTGGCGTCGGCCTCGGCCTGACCCACCGAACGGGTCGCCTCGGCCTGCGCCTCAGCCGCCACCTTCACGTGCTCGGCTTCCGCGCCCGCTTCGAGCTTGACGCGGCTGGCGTTGGCCGCCGCCTGCAGCTCGACCTCCTGGGCGTGGGCTTCGGCAGCCGAGATGCGAGCGTCGCGTTCGGCCTTGGCCAGTGTGACCTGCTCGTAGGCCTTGGCGTCGGCCGGCTTGCGCACCGTCGCCTGCAGCCGCTGCTCCTCGCGTTGGGCCTCGAGCTGGGCGACGCTCGTCTCCTCGACGACGACCTCCTGGTGGGCCTTGGCCTCCGACAGCGGGCCCGCCTGCCGGGCGATGGCGGCCGCCTTGTCGATCTCGGCCTGGTAGCCGGCCTGCTTGACCTGGGTGGCGCGCCGGGCCTCGGCCTTGAGCGCCTCCGCCTCCTGCTCGCGCTCGGTCGCCTCGCGGTCGGCCGCGGCCTGGGCGATGCGAGCCTGGCTGGCGACCGCTGCGGCATGAGGACGACCCAGGTTCTCGATGTAGCCGGTGGGGTCGACGATCTCCTGGATCTGCAGCGAGTCGACGATGAGGCCGAGCTTCTCCATCTCGGTGCCGGACGACTCACGCGTGAGCCCGGTGAGCTTTTCGCGGTCGCGGATCATCTCCTCGACCGTCATGTTGCCGA
>JBEEFQ010000015.1:0-9214 GCA_041166245.1 Actinomycetota bacterium
GGGCTACAAGGCGGGCGCCTACGTCTCCAGCTTCGCCGGCTTCGTACCGGCCGAGAAGCCCGCCCTCACCGCGATCGTGGTGCTCGACGAGCCCACCCCCATCTTCGGCGGACTCGTCGCCGCGCCCAGGTTCGCCCAGATCGCCGAGTACGCGCTGCGAGAGCTGCGCATCCCGCCGCCGTCGATCGTGGCCAAGGCGGCGGCACCCCGGGTCACCCCCGAAGCGGCCCGACCCGTCGGTGAGGCCGACATCCCCGTGACGAGCCGCCCCAACACCCCCACAACGCTGCCCCGCACCGCCCCGTCCCGGAGCCCATAGGAAACGCGTGCGACTCGACCGATTGCTGGGCGACGTCGACGTGCTGGAAGTGCGCGGCGAGCCTGCCTCGGTGGAGGTCCGAGCCATCGCCCACCACACCGGCGACGTCCGCCCCGACACACTGTTCTGCTGCCTGCGCGGCAGCCGCGTGGACGGCCATGACCTCGCGCCTGCCGCCGTCGACGCGGGCGCCGTCGCCCTGTTGTGCGAACGCTTCGTCGATGTCGCCGTCGCTCAGGCGCGGGTGCCGGACGCCCGGGCCGCGATGGGCCCGGTCGCCGCCGCGTTCTACGACCACCCGTCCGCCGCCCTCCGGGTCGTCGGCATCACGGGCACGAACGGCAAGACGACGGTCGCCCACCTGCTCGGCGCGGTGTTCGACGCCCACGGCTGGCCCGGTGGAGTGATCGGCACCCTCACGGGCATCCGCACCACGCCCGAGGCCCCTGCCCTCCAGGAGTCCCTGGCCCGGTTCCGTGACGAGGGCAGGGTGGCCGTCGCCATGGAAGTGTCGTCGCATGCACTGTCGCAACATCGTGTCGACGGCGTGCACTTTGCGGTCGGTGTCTTCACCAATCTGAGCCAGGACCACCTCAACTACCACGGGACGATGGAGGAATATTTCGCGGCCAAGGCCGGCCTGTTCGAGCCGGGGCGCGCGGAGACGGCCGTCATCAACGCCGACGACCCTTACGGTCGTCGCCTGCTCGAGACGGCGCGTGTGCCGACCATCCCGTATCGGCTCGCTGATGCCGAGGGCCTGCAACTCGATGCCGACGGCGCCTCGTTCACGTGGGACGGGACGCGGGTTCGGCTGCGCATGCGCGGCCGCTTCAACATCATGAACGCACTCGCGGCTGCCACGGCCGCGCGCCAACTCGGGATACCCGCGGCCGACGTCGCGGCCGGGCTCGAGTCGGTCGCAAGTGTGCGGGGACGGTTCGAGATGCTCGACAGCGATCTCCCCTTCAACGTGGTGGTCGACTTCGCCCACACGCCTGACGGGCTGGAGCAGGCCCTCACCGCGGCGAGGGAGTTGACGACGGGGCGGGTGATCGTCGTCTTCGGCGCGGGCGGGGACAAAGACCGCGCCAAGCGCCCGCTGATGGGCGAGGTGGCCACCCGCCTGGCCGACGTGGTCGTGCTCACCTCTGACAACCCGAGGAGCGAGGACCCCCTCGCCATCATCGAGGAGGTTCGTGCCGGTGCCGGCGGCAGCCAGCGGCTCAACGTGGAGCCTGATCGCGCCGCCGCCATCAGGGTCGCGATCAACGGGGCCGAGCCGGGCGACGTGGTGGTGATCGCCGGGAAAGGTCACGAGACGGGTCAAGAGATTGCAGGGGTGGTCCACCCGTTCGACGACCACGACGTGGCGCGCGCGGCGATGGCGGGGGAAGGCTCGTGATCGCCCTCGTGATCGCGGGCGGTGTCTCGCTCCTCGTCGGCCTGGCGGGGACGCCACTGCTCATTCGCTGGCTGCAGATCCGGGGCATCGGTCAGCAGATCCGCGAAGACGGTCCACGTGGGCACATCACCAAGGCGGGGACGCCCACCATGGGCGGCCTCATGATCGTGGCCGGTGCGGTCGTCGGTTACCTGGCCGGCCACCTCCGTACTGGCCCCATCTTCACGAGGGGCGGCCTGTTCGTGCTGCTGGCCATCGTCGGCAGCGGCTTGGTCGGCCTGGCCGACGACTGGATCAAGATCAGCCGCCAGCGCAGCCTGGGCCTCAGCAAGCGGGCCAAGCTCGGCGGTCAGGTCGCGGTCGCGCTCCTCTTCGCCTGGCTGGCCCACAACTACGCCAACGTCTTCACCTACTTGTCGTTCACCCGGTGGGACTCGTTGCGGATCGGCGGCTCACCCATCGAGATGCCCGTGTGGCTCTGGTTCGTCTTCGCCGTGCTGCTCATCGTCGGCTTCTCGAACGCCGTCAACCTGGCCGACGGCCTCGACGGGCTGGCGGCGGGATCGTCGGCGTTCGTGTTCGGCGCCTTCGCCATCATCGGCTTCTGGCAGTTCCGCCACCCCGACGTGTACCAGGTGCCCCAGGGCCTCGATCTGGCCATGCTGGCGGTGGCGATGGTCGGCGCCTGCACCGGGTTCTTGTGGTGGAACGCGGCTCCGGCGCGCATCTTCATGGGCGACACGGGGTCGCTCGCCATCGGCGCGGGCATGGCGTCACTCGCCCTGGTGATGAATCTGCAACTCCTCCTCCCGATCCTGGGCGCCTTGTTCGTGCTCATCACCCTGTCGGTGATCATCCAGGTGGCCAGCTTCCAGCTGTTCCACCGGCGGGTGTTCCGCATGGCACCGCTGCATCACCACTTCGAGTTGGTGGGCTGGCCGGAGACGACGGTCATCATCCGCTTCTGGATCCTGGCCGGCCTGGCGACCGCGTTGGCCCTTGCCATCTTCTACGCCGACTTCATCTCGCTCGGGTTGATCGACTGATGACGTGGCTGCTCGTCGGCCTCGGGCTGGCGAACGAGGCGGTGGCCCGTCAGCTGCGCAGGCGCGGTGAACCCGTCGTCGCCACCGACGACCGGCCCAACGACGACACGCGCGCCCGAGCGGCGGCAGCCGGGGTCGAGCTCGTCGAGGCACCGAGCGACGACGCCCTCGCCGTCCTCGTGCGGGACGCGTCAGTGGTGCTGCCCGGCCCGGGCGTGCCCGTCTCGCACCCCGCCTACCGCATGGCCGCGGACCACGGGGTCCCGGTGTGGAGCGAGTTCGAGCTGGCGGCACAGTGGGCGCCCGATGCCCGTCTGGCCGCCGTCACCGGCACCAACGGCAAGACCACGGTCACGACTGTTGTGACCGCGATGCTCCAGGCGTCGAAGATCCGCGCGGTGGCGGCAGGCAACAACGATCTGCCCCTGGTCGACGCCCTCGAGCTCGGTGTCGACCTCATCGTGGTGGAGGCTTCGTCCTTTCGGCTGCAACATGCGCCGAGCTTCCATCCCGAGGTCGCGGCATGGCTCAACCTGGCCGAGGACCACCTCGACTGGCATCCCGACATGGCGCACTACGCGGCGGCCAAGGCCCGCATCTGGGCCAACCAGACCGAAGAGGATCTGGCCGTCGCCAACGCCGATGACGTATCCGTCATGGACGCGGCGCGCGGGGCCCGCGCCAGGCTCGAGACGTTCGGGCTGGCGCAGGCCGACTGGAACGCTGCCGACGGCGTGCTGCGTACGCCTGCGGGGGAGCGCGTCGTCGCCGTCGACGAGTTGCTTCTGGCCCGACCCCACGACATCGCCAACGCCCTGGCCGCGTGCGCGGTCGCTGTGGGAGCGGGCGCGACGGTCGACGCGTGCCACGCAGTGCTGACCACCTTCACGGGGCTCCCCCATCGGGTGCAGCTGGTGCGAGACGCTGGAGGGGTGCGGTGGTATGACGACTCCAAGGCGACGACGCCCGCGTCCGTGGTGGCGGCGGTGTCCGGCTTCCCGTCCGTCGTGCTGATCGCGGGCGGTCGCAACAAGGGCCTGCGCCTCGACGGGCTGCGCGAGGTGGCGGGGCACATCAGGTCTGTCGTCGCCATTGGTGACGCGGCTGCCGACGTGGAGGCCACCTTCGCCGGCCTGCGTCCCGTCGAGCGGGCCGCGTCGATGGACCAGGCGGTGGCGGTCGCCAAGCGGGCCGCCCGCGCCGGCGACGCTGTGCTGCTCTCGCCCGGTTGCGCGTCCTTCGACTGGTATCGCAACTACGGCGAGCGGGGTGACGACTTCGCGCGAGCGGTCGCGGAGCTCGAGTCGTGAAGGCCCAGACCGTCAAGGACGGGCCCGCAAAGCGGCCGGTGCGGCGCAAGCCGGGCCCGGGCGGAGCAGGCAAGGGGACATGGGAGCCTGAGGAGCAGTCGCGACGCTTCACGGGCAACGCGGCTGTCCTCCTCGGCATCGTGGTCCTGCTCAACCTCATCGGCTTGCTCATGGTGCTGTCGGCTTCGTCGGTGCACGCGCTGCAGGAGTACGGCTCGTCGTGGGTGTTCTTCAAGCGCCAGGTCCTGTGGGTGCTCGTCGGCGGCCTCGGACTCGTGCTGGCTGCGAGGGTGGACTATCGCCGCTGGGGCGTGGTCGCCATCCCTCTCCTGGCGGTCACGTGCGTCCTCCTGGTCGCCGTGCTCGTGCCCGGTCTCGGCGTGGCCGTCAACGGGTCGAGCCGTTGGCTACGGGCTGGCCCCATGTCCCTGCAACCGTCCGAGCTGGGCAAGCTGGCCCTGATCCTCTTCGGCGCCGGCCTCCTCCACCGTCGGGCCGACCGCATGGACGAGCCCCGCGTGACCATGCGGCCGGTGCTCGTCGTCTTCGGCGCTCTGGCCGTGCTGGTGATGGGCCAGCCCGACATGGGCACCACCATCGTGCTCTCGGTCATCTTCTTCACACTGATCTTCGTGGCCGGGACGCCGATGGTGCCTCTCGGCAAGATCGCCGGCTCGTTCATCGTGTTGGGCTACCTGGCGGCCCGGCTGGAGCCCTACCGGTGGGCACGCATGTCGTCGTTCCGCGACCCGTTCGCCGACGTCGCGAACTCGGGATACCAGCTGGCCCAGTCGCTTGTCGGTTTGGGCACGGGTGGGCTCACCGGCCTCGGGCTCGGGGCCAGCCGGGCCAAGTGGGGCTTTCTCCCCAACGCCCACACCGACTTCATCTTCGCCATCCTCGGCGAGGAGTTCGGGATGGTGGGAAGCGTGCTCACCGTCCTGCTGTTCCTCGCCTTCGCCGTCATCGGCGTGCGCATCGCGCTGCGTGCGCCTGACCGATTCGGCGCCCTGGTCGCAGCGGGCATCACCGCGTGGGTGGCGGGCCAGGCCTTCCTCAACATCGGCGTGGTGGTGGGCGCCCTGCCGGTCACAGGTGTGCCGTTGCCGTTCCTGTCCTTCGGCGGCTCGTCGCTCCTGTTCACCATGGCGGCCACCGGCATCCTGCTCAACATCGCCGCCCAGGGCCGCGTCGTCACCAAACCGTGAGCGCGCGCAAGACGTGAGCGAGCTTGTGAGCGAACCAATGTGGCAGCGATTTATCGCCGGCGCCATCCTGACTCGATCCGGGTCGTACCCCTCGGTAGACGTGGGCGCGCGCAAGACGTGAGCGAGCTTGCGAGCGAACCAATGTGGCAGCGATTTATCGCCGGCGCCGTCCTGACTCGATCCGGGTCGTACCCCTCGGTAGACGTGGGCGCGCGCCGGTGATCGACCTCACCGTTCCGCAGCGGGTGCACGTGGTCGGCGTGGGCGGCGCGGGGATGAGCGCCATCGCCACCGTGCTGGCGACGATGGGCCACCGGGTGACGGGCAGCGACCTGCGGGCGTCGCCCGCGCTGGAGCGCCTCCGCGCCGGCGGCATCGACGTCGCGGTCGGCCACCGGGCCGACAACGTGGGCGAGGTCGACGCGGTGACGATCTCCACTGCCGTGCCTCCGACCAATCCCGAGGTGGTGGCGGCCAACGAGCGGGGCATCCCCGTGCTACGGCGGGCTGAGGTGCTGGCCGCCATCAGCGCCACTCGGCGCACCATCGCCGTTGCCGGCACCCACGGCAAGACGACCACGTCGTCGATGCTCGCGCTCGTCCTCGTCGAGGCCGGGCTGCATCCGTCGTTCATCGTCGGCGGCGAACTGAACGAGATCGGCACCGGGGCGCTGTGGGACGAGGGCGAGTGGTTCGTGGTGGAGGCGGACGAGAGCGACGGCACCTTCCTGGAGCTGCCCACCGACGTCGCCATCGTCACGAGCGTGGAGCCCGACCACCTCGAGCATTACGGCAGCCGTGAGGCGTTGGTCGACGCCTTCGACCGCTTCCTGACTGCGGCGCGAGTGCGCATCGCGTGCGCCGACGACGAGGTCGCGGTCCGCTTGGGCGCCGCTCACGACGCGGTGACGTACGGCGTGGCCGCGGGCGCCGACTACCGCATGGTCGACGTCCAACGCAGTCGCACCAGCACACG
The DNA here is from genome assembly GCA_041166245.1 of Actinomycetota bacterium. Classification (GTDB taxonomy): domain Bacteria; phylum Actinomycetota; class Acidimicrobiia; order Acidimicrobiales; family JAFATL01; genus JBEEFP01. The sequence goes on from JBEEFQ010000015.1 coordinate 6,265, forward strand.
CTTCGGGGTCGAGCACGACGGCCGGCGCATCGCCGAGGTGCGCTTGCCCGTCCCTGGGCTCCACAACGCCCTCAACGCCTGCGCCGCCTTCGCGGCCGGCGTCGCGGTGGGCGCCGCACCTGAGGCTGCCGTGCGGGCCCTGGCTCGATACGCCGGCGTGGCCCGCCGCTTCCAGTTCCGGGGCGAGCGCAACGGCGTCACCTTCGTCGACGACTACGCCCACCTACCCACCGAAGTGGCGGCCGCCCTGTCCGCCGCGGCCGACGGCGCCTGGCTCCGTATCGTGTGCGTCTTCCAGCCCCACCGCTACTCACGCACGGCGTCGCTCTGGCGCGAGTTCGCCGACGCCTTCACCGCGGCCGACGTGCTCGTGGTCACCGACATCTACGGGGCGGGGGAGTCGCCCCGGCCCGGGGTCACCGGGAAGTTGGTCGTCGACGCGGTCCTCGAGGCCCACCCCGAACAGCGCCTGGCCTACCTCCCGGGCCGCGCCGACCTCGTTCCCTATCTCCGACGCGTGCTGCGTCCCGGCGACCTCTGCCTCACCCTGGGCGCCGGCGACCTCACGTCCCTCCCCGCCGAGTTCCTGACGGAGGACGCGGGCTGATGGGAAGCCCGATCGAGGAGGCGGGTCGCCTCCTCAAAGATCTGGCGCGCCCCGACCAACCCCTCGGCGCGCTGACCACGTACCGCGTGGGCGGTCGGGCCGCGTTGCTCATGACGGCCGAGACCGAGGACGACCTGTCGCTCGCTCGCGCCGCGGTGGTCGAGACAGGGATCCCAGTGCTCGTTGTGGGCCGCGGGTCGAATCTGCTGGTCGCCGATGCGGGGTTCCCGGGGCTGGCGGTGACGCTCGGGGACGGCTTCGCATCCATCGACATCGACGGGACGCGCGTGCGGGCGGGCGCGAGCGTGAGCCTTCCGGTCCTCGCCCGGCAGACGGCGACCGCCGGTCTCACCGGTCTCGAGTGGGCGGTCGGCGTGCCGGGGTCGGTGGGCGGGGCGGTGCGCATGAACGCAGGCGGACACGGATCCGACACCGCCGAGCGGTTGCGCCGGTACCACTTCGTCGACCTGGCTGGTGGCGAGGAGGGGACGTTCGATGCGACCCGGCTGGAGTTCGCGTACCGGCACTCGACGGTCGCGCCCGAGCACGTCGTGGTGTGGGGCGAGTACGAGCTGACGCCCGGTGACGCGGATGCGTCCGCGGGCGAGATCAGCGAGATCGTGCGGTGGCGCCGCGAGCACCAGCCTGGCGGCCAGAACGCTGGCTCCGTGTTCACCAACCCGCCGGGCGACTCGGCTGGCCGGCTCGTCGACGCGGCCGGGCTCAAGGGTCATCGCGTCGGCACGGCCCACGTCTCGACCAAGCACGCCAACTTCATCCAAGCCGACGACGGAGGGTCGGCCGACGACGTCTGGAACCTCGTGCGCGAGGTGCAGCACCTGGTCGCCGAGCGCATGGGCATCCACCTGCAGCCTGAGCTGCGCGTGGTTGGCTTTTCCCACTCATGACGACCTCAACGCGGCCGCGGATCGATCCGCGGCTGCAGGAGCGGCGCATCGCGGTGAAGCGCGACGAGGGCCGTCGCCGGTTGCGGTTCCTGATCGTCTCGGCGGTCGTGGTCGCGCTGGTCGGCGCGGCAGCGGGGGCGACCCGGTCGCCCCTGCTCGACATTGACCTCATCGAGGTCAGCGGTGCCGAGCACGTCGCCGCGGGAACGGTGCTGCGGACAGCCGGCCTGGACCGCGGCGACCTCATGATCGACCTCGACCCAGGGGCCGCGGCCCGGCGCATCGAGCGGCTCTCGTGGGTCGCCCAGGCCGACGTCCGCCGCCAGTGGCCCGGCACCGTGCAGGTCCGGGTCATCGAACGCCGGGCGGCGGCCGCCGTGCCGGTGGCAGGCGGCTGGGCGACGGTCGACTCGAGCGGCAGGATCCTGGAGCGGGCGGCCGAGCCGCCGCAGGGGCTCGGGATCGTGGACGTGCCGCCCATCCGGGGCGACCGCGTCCCGGCGGGGTTGCTCGATGCGCTGGAGGTCGCCGCCGCCATCCCCGAGCGCATGCTCGAGCGCGTGCCGAGCGTCGTGGTTCGACCCGACGGGCTCGAGCTGCCGCTGCACCCAACCGGTGTCGTGCGGCTCGGGGGACCCGACCGGCTGGGGGAGAAGCTCACCGCCTTGGAGACGCTGCTCGACCGGGTGGACGGCCCTGTCGCGGTGATCGACGTTCGAGTTCCGGATGCCCCAGTCTTGACCCGAGGGTGATACGCCCACTATCGTCTCGACCCGAGGCGGAGGTTGACATAACTCTCGACCTGAAGTTGAGGTTGAGGGTGCTGGTGCACAAGTTGTGAATCGAGTGCAGCAGTTGCACGTGCAGTGTGTTGACACCGAGCCTGCGGCCGGACCACGACCCCGGCCGCTGAGACCCCCGCGGGAGAACCCAATGGTTGGCGCAGCCCAGAACTACATCGCCGTCATCAAGGTGGTCGGCATCGGCGGCGGCGGCGTGAACGCCGTGAACCGCATGATCGACGCAGGGCTCCGCGGTGTGGAGTTCATCGCCATCAACACCGATGCCCAGGCACTGCTGATGAGCGACGCCGAGCTGAAGCTCGACATCGGCCGTGAGGTCACCCGCGGTCTCGGGGCCGGCAGCGACCCCGAGGTCGGTCGTCAGGCGGCCGAGGAGAACCGGGACATGATCGAGGAGGTGTTGAAGGGGGCCGACATGGTCTTCATCACCTCCGGCGAGGGCGGCGGCACGGGCACCGGTGGTGCGCCGGTCGTGGCCGAGATCGCCAAGGCCATCGGGGCCGTGACCATCGGTGTCGTCACCCGCCCCTTCGCCTTCGAGGGCCGTCGCCGTGCCGTGCAGGCCGACTCCGGCATCCAGAAGCTGAAGGAGAAGGTCGACACCCTCATCGTCATCCCCAACGACCGGTTGC
>JBEEFQ010000016.1:0-42976 GCA_041166245.1 Actinomycetota bacterium
CCACCCAGCCCACCACCTCCAACTACGTGGGCACCTACACCTTCTCCGCCCGCTACAACGGCGACGCCGCCTTCGCCGTCGGCGTCTCGGCCGGCGTGAACCACCAGGTGCGGTAGTCGAGCATCACCTCCGTCGCTATCGCGCGCTCACTGGGGCCATGGCCCCAGTGAGCGCGCAGAAGCGCGAGGGGCCGATGAGTCTCGTCGCGCCGTCTCGTCGACATTTCTGACAAGACAATCGGAGATGTGGCCATGACCTGTCCGCATCGAAGCGGAGGATGGCGCCATGACCAACACGACGCTACAGCGCAGCTCACCCCCGCGGTCCGTCGAACGAGCAAGGAGAAGCGGCGTGTCCGCCATCACCACCGAAGGACTGGTCCGCGAGTTCGCCGGCAACGCGGCGGTCGACGGGCTGGACCTCGACATTCAGCAGGGCGAGATCTACGGGTTCCTCGGGCCCAACGGCGCGGGCAAGACCACGACCGTGCGCGTGCTGTGCACCCTGCTCGCGCCGACCGCGGGACGCGCCGTCGTCGCGGGCCACGACGTCACCGCCTCGCCGGGCGACGTGCGGCTGCGCATCGGCGTCGCCCTCCAGGACGTGGCCCTCGACCCGAAGCAGACGGGCGAGGAGCTGTTGCGCCTCCAGGGCCGTCTCTACGGCCTGTCCCGCAAGGAGATCGACGTCCGTCTGGTCGAGCTGGCGGACCTGGTCGACATCGGCGAGGCCATGCACAAGACCATCGGCACCTATTCGGGCGGCATGCGCCGGCGCCTCGACCTGGCCGCGTCGCTCGTGCACAACCCCGAGGTGCTGTTCCTCGACGAGCCGACCACCGGCCTCGACCCCGCCAGCCGGGCGCGGGTGTGGGAGGAGGTGCGCCGGCTCAACGAACAACTGGGCATCACGGTCTTTCTGACCACGCAGTACCTGGAGGAGGCCGACGAGCTCGCCGACCGGGTGGGCATCCTCAACGAGGGCAAGCTCGTGGCCGAGGGCACGCCCGCCGATCTCAAGCACAGCGTGGGCAACGACGTGATCATCGCCCGCCTCGACGGCGACGCGGCATCGGCCGTGGAAGCGGTGCAGCAGGTCGACGGCGTGCAGGACGTGGACGGGCGAGGCACCGAGCTGTTCGTCACCGCCACCGACGGCGCCGCGACCATCGGCCCCGTCGCCGTCGCCCTCAACAGCAGCGGCGTGGCCGTCAGGGACCTGACGCTGCGCACCCCGACGCTCGACGACGTCTTCCTCGAGCTGACCGGCTCCCACATCCGTCCCACCGAGACCTCGGAGGTCACCCGATGAACGCGACCCTCACCGTTCCCAGCTCCACCATCGCGCCCAGCGCGGTGCGCCCCCGTCAGGCCGGCTTCGGTCGTGACGTCATCGCCATCGCCGGGCGGGCCCTGCGCGGCGTGCGGGGAGACTTCGAGGCGGTGGTGCCGCCGGTGTTCATCGCCCTGTTCTTCTTCGTGGTGAACATCGGCACGCTGCAGAGCCTCACCGAGCGCAGCATCGTCGGCTTCGACTTCAAGGCGTTCATGATGGCGACCGCGATCCTGCTCGGAGTCACCGGCATCTCGCGGGCGCCCGCCCTCGTGCTCGACGTGCAGAACGGCTACTTCGACCGGCTGCTGCTCACGCCGGTGCGGCGCGTCGCCATCCTGCTCGGCCACATGGTCGCCGACGTGGTCGTGGCGCTCGCCCTGACCGTGCCCATCGTCGTGCTCGGCCTCGTCCTGGGCGCACGCTTCGAGGCGGGACCGCTCGGGCTGCTGGCGTTCATGCTGCTGGGCGCGCTGTGGAGCCTGGCCTTCACCGGCTTCGGCTACGCCATCGCCCTCAAGACGGGCAACCCGGCCGCGGTCAACTCCAGCTTCCTGCTGTTCTTCCCGTTCCTGTTCATGACGTCGTCCTACGTGCCGCGCTCCGAGCTCACGGGCTGGCTCGACACGGTGGCGGCTTGGAACCCGGTGACGTACCTGCTCGACGGCCTGCGGTCGCTCAGCATGCAGGGCTGGCAGTGGGAGGAGCTGGGCCAGGCCCTGCTCGCCATCGGCGTCGTCGGCGCGGTGAGCATGTCGCTGTGCTTCGCCGCCCTGCGGGGTCGGGTCAAGCAGGCCTGAGCCGTCCTGTCGGTTCGCGGCGTATGTCGCGAGTCCGTAGCATGGGTGGGTGACCGTGGGGGCGGGGACAGAGACGGCGACGGTGTTGTTCACCGACATGGTGGGCTCGACCGTGCTGCGCCAGACGCTGGGCGACGACGGGGCCGACGAGCTGCGGCGCCAGCACGACCGCATGGTGCGCGAGGCGGTGGCGGCCCACGGCGGGCGCGAGGTGAAGGGCACGGGTGACGGTTTCATGTGCGTGTTCGGTGCCGCGGCCGAGGGCGTCACCGCGGCGGTCGCCATGCAGCAGGCCATCGCCCGCTTCAACCGCAGGACGCCGGCGCCGCTCGGGCTGCGGGTGGGGCTCAGCGCGGGCGACGTGATGTGGGAGGACGGCGACTGCTTCGGCTCGCCGGTGGTCGAGGCCCGGCGCCTGTGCGACGCAGCCGCCACCGGCCAGGTGTTGGTGGGCGAGATCGTGCGCTTGCTGGCCGGCTCGCGCGGCGGTCACGGCTACACCGCGCTGCCCCCGCTCGCCCTCAAGGGCATGAGCGAGCCCGTCACCGCCTTCGAGGTGGCGTGGCAGCGCGACGACGCCGGCGACACCACGGCGCTACCGCCGGCGCTGGTCGGCCACGACACCGTCACCTTCGTGGGTCGCGACGAGGAGCGGGACCGGCTGACCACGGCGTGGAAGGAGGCCCAGACCGGCACCCGGCAGGTGGTGCTCGTCTCCGGCGAGCCGGGCATCGGCAAGACGCGGCTCGTCGCCGAGACGGCCCGCCAGGCCCATGCCGCGGGGGCGACGGTGCTGTTCGGGCGGTGTGACGAGGACATGGGCGTGCCCTACCAACCATTCGTCGAGGCGCTCGACGGCTACCTGGCCGTCGCCCGGCCCGAGGACGTGCGCGACCACGCAGGAAGGAGTGGCGGCGAACTGGCCCGCCTCCTCCCCCGGCTCCTCGACCTCGTGCCCGGCCTCGCCGATCCTGTGCGCGCCGATCCCGAGACCGAGCGCTACCAGCAGTTCGAGGCGGTGCGGGCCTTCCTCTCGTCGCTCGCCGGCGCGGCGCCGGTGGTGCTCGTGCTCGACGACCTGCACTGGGCGGCGCAACCCACCTTGCTCCTGCTGCGCCACCTCCTGAAGGCAGACGACGCCACCGCGATGTTGGTGCTCGGCACCTACCGCGACACCGACCTCAGTCGCAGCCATCCCCTTGCGGGCTTCCTCGCCGATCTGCGCCGGGCCGAGGGCACCGAGCGCGTCGACCTGCGGGGCCTGCCCGCGGACGAGGTGCTCGAGCTCATCCGCACCGCCGCGGGCCAGCCCCTTGACGCGGACATCACCGACCTCGCGCACAGCGTGTGGACCGAGACCGAGGGAAACCCCTTCTTCGTGGGCCAGGTGCTGCGCCACCTGGTCGAGACGCGCGCCGTCGTGCAGGACGACGAGGGCCGCTGGGTGCCGGGGCCCAACGCCGGCCACGTGGGCCTGCCCGAGGGCGTGCGCGAGGTGATCGGCCGCCGCCTCACCCGGTTGAGCGACGACACCAACACCCTGCTGGCCACCGCGGCCGTCATCGGCCGTGAGTTCGACGCCGCTCTGCTCATCGACGCCAGCGACGGCGGGGCCGAGGCCGTCTTCGACGCCTTGGAACAAGCCGAGGAGGCGCGCCTCTTGGTGCCGGTGCTCGGCCGACCTGGGCGCTACGCCTTCGCCCACGCCCTGGTGCGCTCCACCCTCTACGACGAGCTGGCCACCACCCGACGCCTGCGCCTGCACCGTCGCGTCGGCCAGGCCCTCGAGGCGCGCGACGCGGCCAACGTCGACGAGCTGGCCCGCCACTGGAGTGAGGCGGCCGCACTGGGGGACGTAGATCGCGCCGTCGACTACTGCAGCCGGGCCGCCGAGTTGGCCCAGGGGCGGCTGGCCTACGAGGAGGCGGCGGGCTGGTACGAGCGAGCCCTGACGGTCCTCGACCCCGACCACAGCGAAGACGCCACCCGCGCCGAGGTCCTCATCGGCCTCGGCACCGCCATGTGGTTCGCGGGTGACTTCGTGCTGTCGCGGAACCGCCTCGACGAGGCGCTCGCGGCGGCCCGTCGATCGGGAGACGCCGACCTGTTCGCCCGGGCCGCCATCGGCCGGGGCGGACGCCGGGCCTGGACCGACGCCGGCATCGTCGATGACGGACTGGTGGCCGCCCTGGAGGAGGCGCTCCTGCAGCTGCCCGACGAGGACTCGATGCTGCGGGCCCGGGTCATGGGCCGCCTCGCCTCCGAGCTCTACTTCGGCTTCGGTGACTTCGACCCCAACCGGCGGTCCGTCCTGAGCGAGGACGCCCTGGCCATGGCCCGTCGCACCGGCGACCTCGAGACGATCGGCTACGCACTGAGCACCTTCCACTGGGGGGCATGGGTCCCCGGCAACGCCCACGAGCGCGTTGCCGTCGCCGACGAACTGCGCGAGGTCGCCGAGCAGGCCGGCAACGTCGAGCTCGAGACCATCGCCTGGCAGCAGCGGATGATCGACCAGTGGGAGCTGGGTGACATCGAGGGGGTGCGGGCATCGGCCGAGCGCGAGCGCGAGCTCTTTGCCCGGCTCCGGATCGCCGAGGGCGCGTGGATCATGGCGGTGTTCGACTGCACGCTCGCCTTGTTCGAGGGGCGTATCGCCGATGCCGAGCGATACATGAACGAGGCGTTGGAGCACTCGCAGCGGCTGGAGACGCCTACCGCGCTGCAGTTCTACGGCGTGCAGCAGATGGCACTGCGGCGCATGCGCGGTGGCATGGAAGAGATGGTGCCCCTCTGCGCGGCCATGGTGGACGAGTACCCGGCCATCCCCGCGTGGCGAACGGGCCTGGCCTACGCCCTCGTCGACGCGGGCGACCTCGACGGCGCGGCCGAGCAGCTGCAGATCCTCGCCGCCAACGACTTCACCATGCCGAGGGACGCCAACTGGCACGTGGGCGTGGCCCTGTGCGCGTACGTGGCCGAGGCGATCGGCGACGAGGACGCCGGCGCCGTGCTCTACGACATGCTCGAGCCCTTCAGCGAGTTCTGGGTGTGCGCGGGCATGCCCGCCGACTGCGTCGGCCCTGGCACACGCTCCACGGGCCTGGCCGCGGCGGCGGCAGGCAGGCTGGACGAGGCCGAGCGCCTCCTCACCCTCGCCGTGCAGGCTTGCCGGGACAGGAGGTCGCCGCCGCTGGCGGCCAGCGCCGAGGTGGAGCTGGCCCGCGTCCTCGTGCGCCGGGGCGAGCAGGAGCGGGCGAAGGAGCTCGTCGCCCGGTGCATCGCGACGTGCGACGAGTTGGGCATGCCGTTCATCAGGGCCAAGGCCGTGGTCGTTCTCGCCGGGTAGCTCTGTCACACCCCCTCGGTAGGGTGCTGCCGACGGCGCTTCCCCCTCGCTGCTGAACGCACCCTGAGGGGGACCCTGTGGACCGTCCCGGCGACACCGCTGCGTTGTTGCGCTTCCTGATCGGCGAGATGGACGACGAGCTCGAGTCGGGGCGCGCGTCTGTGACCCCGCCCGTGCTGCTGCGACTCGACGGGGTCGACGTGGCCTGCGCGGTCGGCGGGATCGACCTCAGGGTCAAACCCCTGGACGGTCACCCGGCCCAAGTGCTGCGCTGCTTCACCGCGCCGCCCGAGTGGTTCGCCATCGGCGTGCTCACCGGCGGCTGGGCCCACGCTCCCGATGCCGAGTCGGTCCGTGTGCGAGTGACGTCGCTGATGTGCCGGGACGGCACCGAGCTCTCGGCGGTGCGCAGGAGCGGCGAGGGGCTGGCGTTCATGGAGGAGCGCGGCATCGGCAACGTGCCCGACACGCTGCGCCGGGTCCTGGGACTGCCCACGGACCCACCCGACGTCACCATCGCCGAGTGGCTGGCCAAGTGCTGGCTCATGGTCATCGCCAAACAGGCCAAGCGGGGCAAGCGGTCACCCAAGCTCTCGTGGTCCGAGGCGGCCGCCCTCCACCCCGCGCTCGACGCCGGCGAGATGGCGGCAATGTCGTGGGAGCGGTTCCGCCAGCTCCACGCCGAGCGGGGCAGCGACGAAGCGGCGTGGATGGACGACGGCATGTTCGCGAGGTGGCAGGTGCACGGGTACCCGCCCGTCGCCGAGTTGCTGAAGCGGGCGGCTCGACGGCTGACGCCGGAGGCGCGGGTCGAGGTCGAGACGGCACTGACGGGCTGGGGCCTGCTCGACGGCGCGTCGGTAGCCTGATGGGTGTGACGAGTGCCCTCCCGCGGAGCCGGCCCCTCACCTACGCCGACCTCGAGGCCATGCCCGACGACGGCCACCGCTACGAGCTCATCGACGGGACGCTCATCGTGACGCCCGCGCCGCGTCACTTACATCAGCGCGTCGTCGGCAACCTGCACATCACGCTGCGGAACGGCTGCCCGCCCGAGCTCGAGGTGCTCCTTGCTCCCTTCGATGTTGTGCTCGGGCCCTCGACGGTGTTGGAGCCTGACCTGTTGGTGGCGCGGCGGAGTGATGTCACCGAGCGCAACCTGCCGGTCGCCCCGGTGCTGGCCATCGAGGTGCTGTCACCGAGCACCCGCCGCATCGACCTCGGCACCAAGCGACTGACGTTCGAAGCAGCCGGCGTGTCGAGCTACTGGGTGGTGGACCCTGACGAGCCGTCGCTGAATGTGCTCGAGCTCGACGGTGGGGCCTATCGCGAGGTCGCGCGGATCGCCCGAGCCGAGACGTGGGAGACGACGAGGCCCTTCACCGTGCGCGTCTGTCCGGCCGACCTCGTCACCTGACGTCGACGGTCGTCCAGCCCCGCGCCGGAACGTCGACGTCGATGGTGCGCAGCTGGCCGTCCCAGACGGTGAGCTTCACGTGCTCGCCCGCGCCGAGGACGGTGACGCGGCCACCGTCGACATCCGCGATGCGCATGTCGCCGGCCGGAGCGAACAGGCTCGCGTCGCCGATGACGGCGATGCCGTCGGCGAGCGGCGCCAGCACGCGGTAGTCCCAGCCGGCCGCGGGCAGGGCGACGTCCCATCCCCCGCCCGGCTCGATGACCTCGGCGCTGCCGGCGCGCCAGTCGTAGGCCACGACGGGCACGGTGACGCCGATGTCGTCGAGGCCGACACGTGAGGCGACGGCCTCGCCCTGGCGGAAGGCATTGATGGTGAGCACGTAGCGCCACGTTCCCGCCGTGTGGGCGGAGGTGGTCTCGGCGATCAAAGGCTCGGGGCGGGCCACGCCGTGCTGGAGGAAGGCACGGTTGACGGCGGCGATGGGCAGGTCGGGCTTCACGAGCATGCCGTCGGCCCGGCACGTGCGGCGCAGGATCGCCGGGTCGGTCCGCCCCAGCCGGTCGCCCAGACCGACGGGGCCGGTGGAGAGCACGGAGAGCAGAGCCTCGATCTCGGCGTGCTCGCCCCCGGCCATGAACACGTCCTTGAACGGCGTGAGGCCGAGGACGCGCGCCAGCGCGTTGGTGTAGAGGAACCAGGCCCACAGCATCTCGGGGGTGGCGATGTAGCCGTGGTCGCCGCTGGTGCGGATGGACGTGACCTGGTCGAGGCCGGCCGCGGTGCAGAAGTCGGCCGGCGTGGCCATGCACCACTGCAGGGTGACGCCGCGCGCGGCGGCGGCCCGGTCGATCCCCTCCTGCCACGCCCGCGCCCGGCCCGGCGTCTCGCGCAGGCCGCGCACCCCGAGGAAGCACTCCACCAGCCAGTCGTGCTCGAAGACCTCGACACCCCATGCGACGCACTGGTCGAGCAGGCGCTCGTAGAGGGCGGGCGACTTGGGGTGGGCTCGGTCGGCATCGACCCAGCAGTCGAACTCCTCGAGATAGGGAGAGGCCGACGAGAGGTGCCGGCAGTGGGTCATGAGCGGCGGGTCGCCCAGGCGCTGGCGCAGGGCGGCGATGCCGTCGGGGAGGATGTCGTCGCGCGCCTCCCAGCGCATCATGCCGGTGGGCGGCACAACCCAGTCGTCGGTGTCGAACGGGCGCAGCACCTCGTGCGGGTAGAACCACGAGTCGAGCTGCACGGCGCCGACGGGCACGTCTCGCGCGCGCAGGTCGGCGACGGTGGCCTCGAGGGTGCCGGGCACGTCGTGGCCCGGCTCGGTCTTGTACCAGTAGGCCGCGCCGTTGTCGGTCCAGTAGGTGGGCTTCCGTAGGGACACGTCTGCGTAGCGCGAGCGCTGGCGGCGGGGCAGCATCGAGGCCCACCGTTCGAGGCACTCCCGCGGCCCGGTGCCCGTGACGACGGCGAGGGTGGTGGTGAAGCCCGCGTCCACCGCGTCGAGGTCGCCGTGCCAGCCCCAGGCCAGCCCGTCGGCCACCGAGATGATCTGCTCGTGGAAGGCGTCGAGGGGACCGAGGAGCACGGTGCCGGCGTCGGGCACGGTGAGCCACAGCGGCATGACCGCCGACGGCCGATGGGGCAGCAGGAACCAGTTGGCCATCTCCGCATTGCTGAAGGTGGGGAGGGCGAACTCGCAGAGTTGGAAGCCGAATGCGGTCGCGCCGGGAAGCTCGCGCTCGGACGGCGAGAAGCGCCACGCCACCGCGGGCTTGTCGAAGGTGTCGGTGGCGAGGCCGTCGAGTGTCCGTTCGGCGCGCAGGCGCAGCACGGGCACGCCGTGCTGCTCGTCCGACTCGGCCACCACGCCGTCGGGGACGTCGGGGCGGGCGGAGCCGAACCAGTCGAGCGCGGGGGTGGGGTCCACTGCGGAAGTATCTCCGATGTGCACCGCGCCAACGTGCCCGCACGCGCCGGGCTGGCCGGCAACCCCTCCGACGCCTACGGCGGTGCGGCCGTGGCCGTGCCCGTGCCGGCGCTGGCCGCCACCGTCGAGGTCGTCGACGCGGCCGCGCTGCGGGTGGTGGGTGCGCCCGACGGCGAGCGCCTGATCAGGGCGGGGGTGACGCGGCTGGCTCGACGGGCGGCCCGGGAGGACGACACCTTCGAGGTGCGGTGGTCGACCACCATCCCGCGCGAGGTGGGCCTGGCCGGCTCCAGCGCCATCGTCATCGCCACCATGCAGGCGCTGTGCGCGCGATGGGAGCTGGTCGTACCACCGCTGGAGCTGGCCCACCTCGCGCTGGCCACCGAGGTCGAGGACCTCGGCATCGCGGCGGGGCTCATGGACCGGGCCGTCCAGGCCTTCGGCGCGCCGGTGCTCGTCGACGGCAACGGCGCCCGGGCACTGGCCGTGAGCCAGCCACCGACACTGGTGGTGGCGTGGCGGTCGGCGGCGGCAGCGTCGTCCCACACCGTGCACGGACCGCTGCGCGAACGGTTCCAGGCGGGCGAACCTGCGGTGATCGATGCCATCGACAGGCTCGCGGCGCTGGGCCGGGAGGCCGCGTCGGCGATGGAGCAGGGCGAGCACGCCGTCCTCACCGACTGCGTGCGCGCCACGTGGCGCGAGCGGTGCGGGCTCGGGATCGTGGGTCCCGAGACAGCGGCGATGGTCGAAGCGCTCGATGCCGTCGACGTGGCCGCAACGTCGGCCGGCTCGGGCGGCGCAGTGGTCGGTGTGCTGCCGCCCGACGCAGATGTCGCAACTGTGGAGCACGCCCTGGAGCAATGTGGACGCGATTCCGCGCCAGCAGATGGCGCGCTATCGCGCCCGCAATGGGTTGTGCTGTGAAGGCCGAGACGCATGGAACGCGAGGCCGAGGGCCAGCAGTGCGAGGCCGGGCAGGAGCCAGCGGGAGCCGCCCGTCGCAGGAAGGGCGGCGGCGTCTCGCTCCGTTGATGCGCCGGCCACGACGGAGCGGCCCACGTCGTTCGTGAGGGCGACCGGGGTCGGCGGGCGGGAGCCGTCGCCCCAGGAGAGCCACGGCGTGCTGCGCGCCGTCTCCCCCACGCCCGGGGCGTCCCAGTCGCACACGCCCTCGGGGAAAGCAGCGCGCAGGGTGGCGAGCTGGGCGGCGGAGAGCTGCGGGTAGTCGACTTCCTCGACGGGCTCCAGTTCACACTTGATCACGTCCTCGGTGAGGGGCCCACCGGCAGCGATGCGGGGGCTGGTCCCGGCCAAGGACTGGCACGGCTCGGTCTCGTTGACGTCGACGCCGAGCACGGTGCACTTGTCGGCCGCGGACGCGGGCCGCGCCGCGACGACCGCGGCGGCGCGTGACGCGTCGTCGATGGTCGGGCCGGCCGCCTCGAGGGCGGCGAGCCACTCCTCGACGGGCGCGAAGCCGGCCGACGGATACGGCGCGCCCTGCCACACGGCCAGCGAGCGGTGACCGGCGAGGCGGTCGCGCACCATGTAGGAGCGGGCCGCGTCGTGCACGTCGATGACGGGCAGGAGATCGAGATTGGGGTGGCTGTCGATGACCGGCGTCTGGGTCAGCGCACCCCGGCCGGTGACCCGACCCGTTTTATAGGCGATGCCGGCCACTTCCTCGCCCATGTCCATGCGCGCGTCGACGAAGTTGCCGTCGATGTCGAGGCCGCCGACCGCGGTGTTGAGATCGACGAAGTCGGCCGGAGTGATGGCGCCGCTGCGCAGGGCGACCAGGCCGTAGAGCACGCCGGTGTTGTCGAGCGGCCGGCGAGCGAAGCCGGTGGCGGGGTCGCGGCCCCACAGGTTGACCTGGTCGTCCTGGAACGTGCAGCGCACGCCGTCGGGGACGATGGGGTCGCACGCCGTCGGGCGCAGCAGCGACGAGTACGACGCGTCCCAGTCCGCGCAGATGTTGCTGGTGCGGTGGCCGGTGACGGCCAGGCGCTTGGGCTCGGGCCAGCGCAGCGGGTCGGCGTTGAACACCCGGTCGAGCACCAGGCAGTCCCCGATGGTCATGAGAGTTGTCGTCATGTCGGGGAAGCTGATGATCGGGGCCCCCGCGTCGATGAGGCCCGGGTAGTTGTTGGCCGCCGTGTACTGCTGGATGGCGCCGCCCGACGCCCCACTGCCGACCACGTGCACGAGCGGGCCGTACGTCTCGATGACGTGCTCCTTGACCATCATCAGCGTCTCGGCCGAGATCACATCGTTGCAGTCGACGCCGAGGATGGTGAGCGTGGAGTGCACGGTCATCGCGCCCGCGCCGAGCTGGGCGGGCAGGTCCACGAACGGGGCGAAGGCGTTGTCATACGGGTTGCCGGCGCTCGACACCTGCCCGAGGGCGTTGTCGGGCGTGTTGACGCCCTGGTGATGACCGGTGCCGCAGCTCTGGCCGAACGAGTACACGAGGCGCTTGTTCCATGCCGACGTGCGCGTTTGCGGATCGTCGAGCACGGCGATGCGGGTGATGGAGCGGTTGATGGTCAACGAGTCGACCCGCACGACGAAGGGCACGCTGCGGCCGTCGGAGGTGGTGGTGGTCGCGGTGTCGGGCGGATACGGCGCCGACGGATCGGTGAGCGGGCTGAAGAAACCCGTGACGGCAGAGCGGGCGAACCAGTCGACGCGGGGCCGGGCCGAGCAGTCGTCTTCAAGGGCGGGTCCGAGCCCGGACGCCTCCGTCTCGCAGACGAACGGCGACTGGTGGGGCCCGGAGATGACGGGACCGGTGATCGGGTGGTTGGTGACGGCGAGGGTGGCCCGCCGGGTGCCGGCCGGACCGGTGACCACCGCGGTGAGGTGGTTGACGCCCACCCGCAGGCCGTCGACGACGCCTGCGCCCGACGGATCGAGCGACGACGTGACGTCGGTGCCGTCGCGCTCGACCCGCAGCCGATCGCCGGGCTGCAGGCCCCGCACCTCGATACGGGCGTCGCCGCCGGTGACCGTCGCGGCCAGGCTCGAGGTGACGGCCAGCTCGATCTGGCCCGGTTCCAGGGGCAGGCGGCCGAACCACGGCGCCGCGAGGGTGACCGAGCCGCTCGACTGCGCCGACGCCCCAGGCAGCGACCCGACCACCGCCAAGAGGGCGAGCGTCACCAATCCGAGCCGTGTGCGCACCCCTCAGGATTCGGCGCGGGTGACCCTGGGACCCGCTACTGCACCTTGCGGTAGGTGATGTCGAAGTCGTGCTTCCAGGTCTTGCGGTCCTCGGCGATGTCGAAGCGTCCGTCGACGGTCGTGCCGTCGGCGCTGACCTTGCCGGTGAAACGCTGGTAGAAGTCGTCGTCCTCGCCGTCGCGCCACATCTCCCACAGGCCTGGGGTGACACGCATCTGGTAGATGCGCTTGATGCCGCGCGAGTCGAAGTAGTGCTGGGTGCAGGCCCCGGTGGTCTCGTCGTCGATCTCGATGACGGCGACCACGGAGGGGAAGTCGGGCTGGTCGTCGATGGCGGACCGGTAGACCATGAACGCGCCCAGCCACTCGAAGGTGGCCCAGCCGCGGAAGTCGATGGGCGGATCGAGCGGCAGCGTTCCCTCCACCGTCCACCTGCCAACCAGAGTGTCGAGCGCGCGGGAGTCGGTCATAGGTCACGATGCTCGCAGATTCCAACATCTGGCCAGTTTCGATCGCACGGGGTGGGGTATTCGGTGTCGGTGCGGATTCTCGGAGGGCGTGGTAAGACGCGCCAGGGACTGATTCCCGAACGTGGATTGCGAGGTCCAGCCAGGCTCGCGGTGCAAGTGGTGGCGGCGGTCTACGCGGTTGCCATCCTGTGGTTCGTGTGGCTGTCGCGGGACCTCACCTTCGCCAGCCTCACGCGCGACCCGTTGTTCGCCTGGTACTCGATCGCGGTCGTCATCTACGTGCTCGGGCGCTTCGTGGTCGCCCTCTTCTACCGACCCACGCCCGACCGCGGCTACCGGCCCACGGTGTCGGTGATCGTCCCCGCCTTCAACGAGGAGGCGGGCATCGTCGGCACCATCGAGTCCTGCATCGACGCCGACTACCCGGCGGAGTGCCTCGAGGTCATCGTCGTCAACGACGGGTCGAGCGACGGCACGTGGGCCCGCATCCTCGAGGCCAAGGCCCGCTGGCCCCAGCTCTACGCCGTCGACCTCGGTCGCAACTACGGCAAGCGGGGCGCCATGGCCGAGGGCATGCGCCGGGCCACCGGCGAGGTGTTCGTGTTCGTGGACTCCGACAGCTACCTGCAGCCCGACGCCATCGGCCACCTGGTGGCGCCGTTCGAGAACGACGACGTCGGCGCGGTCGTCGGTCACGCCGATGTGCGCAACCGGCTGCGCAACTGGATGACCAAGATGCAGCAGGTCAGGTACTACTCGGCCTTCCGGGTCATCAAGGCCACCGAGTCGTTGCTGTCGGGGGCGGTGGTGTGCGCGTCGGGGTGCTGCGCGGCGTACCGGGCCTCGGCCGTCATGGGCTTCCTCGATGAGTGGGAGTTCCAGACATTCCTCGGCCGCCCGGCCACCTTCGGGGACGATCGCGCCCTCACCAACCGGGTCCTGCGGGACTGGCGCGTCAGCTACCAGTCCACCGCGGTGGCGGAGACGGTCGTGCCCGAGCGGCCCAGCCAGTTCTTCCGCCAGCAGCTGCGGTGGAAGAAGTCCTGGCTGCGGGAGAACCTCTACGTCGTGCGCTACTTCTGGCGCAAGAACCCGCTGGCCGCGCTGTTCACATACGCGTCGGTGGCGTTCCCGTTCTTCGCCCCCTTCGTCGTGCTCCACGCGCTGGCCAACGCGGTCACCGGCAGCCACTCGACGCTGTGGTTCTACGTCATCGGCAGCTACGCCATGGCGCTGCTGTACTCGCTGTACTACCTGGTGCGGCGGCCCAACGGCCTGTGGCACCACGGCATGACCTTCGTGCTCCTCTACATGACCGTGCTCGTGTTCCAGACCTATTGGGGCATCCTCACCATGCGCGACAACCGCTGGGGCACCCGGCCCTCCACCGTGGGCCACGACCGCATCGACCCGGCCGACGTCGTCGCCCTGGTACCGGCGTGAGGAGGAACGAGGCGCATGCGTCGCGCCGCCAGCTCCTGATCGGTCTGCTCCTCATCCCCGCCTCGCTGCTTCCCTTCGTCGCCTACGCGGCGCTGACACCCGAGGGCAGGCTGCTCCGCGACAAGGCGGAGCTGGCCCTGTCCCCGCCCGAGCTCGGCTCGGTCGACGCCCTTCGGGGCGACGTGGCCGGCGCCATCCCCATGTACCGCGACGCGGTGATGCCGCTCGTGTACCACGGCGTGGGGTCGAGCAGCTCGGGCGAGGGCGACTTCGCAGTGTCTCCCGAGCGGCTGGGTGAGCACCTGGCCGCGCTGCGGGCCGCGGGCGCGCACTTCGTCACACCCGCACGCGTGGCCGAGGCGTTCGACGGCGGTCGGCGGCTGCCGTCGCGCGCCGTGCTGCTCACCTTCGACGACGGACGCACCGACGCCATGATGTGGGCCACTCCCCTGCTCGAGCAGGCACACGCCGTCGCCACCATGTTCGTGATCACCGGCGCGGCCCAGGAGAAAGCCGTGTACTACGCGGACTGGGGCGCGCTCGAGCGCTACGACCGAGGTCCGTGGGACCTGCAGTCGCACACGGACGCTCTGCACGTGGAGCACGAGGTGGCGGGCGGCCACACGCTCCCGGCCCTCACCAGCCTGGCCCCGGGCGAGTCGCTCGACGAGTACCGGGCCCGGGTGCGCGCCGACCTCGCCCGCGCCGACCGCGAGTTGACCGACCACACCGGTCGGCGCCCCGTGGCCTTCGCCTATCCCTTCGGCGCCTACGGGGCCGAGCGCACCAACCATCCAGCGGTCCGCGACGTGCTCGCGGCTGAGATTGGTCGCCGCTACCGGCTGGCCTTCCACCAGGACGACCAGGAGACCGTTCCCCTGGCGACGCCCGACGCCGACCGGCTCGGGCTGCGCCGGCTGTCGGTGGGCGACTGGTCGGGCCCGGCGTTGGTGCAGCGCGTCGCGGCAGCGGTGCGGCGCACACCGATGCCGGGCGACGAGCTGGAGCTGGTGCCGCCCGTGTTCGCCGACGCGGTGCCCGCACCGGCCGATGACCTCGTGCCCGTTGCGCCCCAGGCCCCGCCTCGCCGGCCGGCGACGCCGGGCCCATCGGCTACCCCCATCGAGGTGGCGGCCCCCGCGCCCGTGTCGCGCAATCAGCCCGCGCCGGTGCTGCGGAGTCAGCCAGCAGCCACCCAGCCCGACACCGATCGCGAGCCGACGTCCACCGCCGCGCCGCGCCGCTCGTCCTCACCGCCGACCACCGCAGCCCCGGCTCCGTCGGCCCCGGCGCCGTCTTCTCCGGCACCGTCGGCTCCCGCCCGTTCGAACGAGCCGCCCGGCAACGGCAACGGCAACGGCCGCGACACCGCGCCCGGGCAGCAGAAGAAGCAGCCGAGGTAGGCGGTCAGCCGGCGATGGACGGGCGCAGCGAGACCACCTTGGCGTCCGTCTCGCCGCGGCTGCGGGAGCGCAGCCAGCCGCCGAAGCGCACGGCGGGGACGGGCTTGCTGAAGAGGTAGCCCTGGCCGAGGTGGCAACCGGCCCGGGCGAGGGCGGCGGCGACGGTCTGATCCTCGACGCCCTCGGCGACGACGCGGATGCCGAGGTTGCGAGCGAGCTCGATGACGGAGCGCACGATGGCCTCGTCGCTCGCATCGTCGAGCATCGAGCACACGAAGGACTTGTCGACCTTGATCTCCTGCACGGGCAAGCGCTTGAGGTGGGCGAGCGAGGAGTAGCCCGTACCGAAGTCGTCGATGGCGAGCGACACGCCGACGGCCCGCAGGCGCTCGAGGGTGGCCAGCGTGCGGCCGGGGTGCGCCATCAGGCTCGTCTCGGTGATCTCGAGGCACAACGCGTCGGCGGGCACCCCGGTGCGGGCGAGGAGCTCGGCCACGTCGTCGGCCAGCGTCTCCTGCAGCAGGCTGCGGGCCGACAGGTTGACCGACACCCGCAGCGCATGTCCCTCGGTCCGCCAGTTGGCCACGTGTGACAGCGCCCGCTCGAGCACGTGCAGAGTGAGAGGCCGGATGAGCCCGGTCTGCTCGGCGACGGGCACGAACTCGTCGGGCGGGATGGGGCCGCGCACGGGATGGGTCCAGCGCACCAGGGCCTCAACGCCTTCGACTGCGCCGGTGGCCAGCCGGAGCTGGGGCTGGAAGTGCACGTCGAGGTCGCCGGCGGCGATGGCGGCCTGCAACTCGGCGACGAGCGCCAGTCGGCCGGCGGTGTGGCTGTCGCGGCTGGCGTCGTAGGACTCAACGCCCGACTGGTACGCCTTGGCGTCGTAGAGGGCGACGTCGGCCCGCTGCATCAGGGTGCTGGCGTCGGTGCCGTGGCGGGGAGCGACGACCACGCCGACGCTCGCCTCCACCGACACGGACACGTCGGCGACAGCGAAGGGCCGCTCGAGCACGGCCACCAGGGCGCGAGCCCGGTCCACCGCCGCGTCAACCGCGGCCACGCCCGGCAGCAGCACCGCGAACTCGTCGCCACCGAGACGTGCGACCAGGTCCCCGCCCCGCAGCGCAGAACCGAGACGGCCGGCCACGTCCTGCAGGAGCTCGTCGCCGTGGTGGTGGCCGAGGGCGTCGTTGACCTCCTTGAACCGGTCGAGGTCGAGGAGGAGCACTGCCACGGGGATGTCGCGGTCGAGCGTCTCGGCCAGTCGCTCGGTGAACATGGCCCGATTGGGCAGGCCGGTGAGGGCGTCGTGCAGCGCCTGATGGGCGTTGAGGGCGGCCTGGTCGCGAAGGCCGTCGAAGAGGCGGTGGTTCTCGAGCGACACGCCCGCGTGGTTTGCGACGGTGCCAAAGAGGCGCAGATCATGCGCGGCGAACGGACGCACCTCGCCGCTGCGCTCGGCGACCACGAGGACGCCGACCACGCTCGAGGATCCGAGCAGCGGAGTGGCCATGGCCTCGCTGACGCCGAGCCTGTCCAGCGTGTCCACGCCGGCCGCCACGTCGGCACCGGGGAGGAGCACGGCCTCCCCCGCCCGCAGGGCCACCGCGTGGAGCCGGGCATCGGCGCCGACCCGCTCGACGTCGGTGGTGCGCAGCTCGCCGTCCACCAGCTCGACGCGGCGCACATCGCCGTCGGCGTCGCCCAGGTAGAGCCAGGCCCGCTCCGAGTGCATCAGCTCGCCGACCTTCTCGAGGACGGTGGCCACCACGCGGTCGCCCAGGCCGGCCACGCCCATGGCGCCGGTGAAGTCGAAGAGGCGCTCGAGATCACCGTGGCGGTCGCGCAGCGCGTTGAGGGCCCTGTAGGAGAAGAGAAGCACGACGACGACCACACCGAGCAGGACGACGCCGAACGGCTCCACGCCGAGCAGCACGACGGCGGCCACCCCGACGGCCGTGTTCACCGCGGTGGCGACGAAGGCCGCGGCTTGCCAGCTCTCCACTTCCCAGCGCCCTTGATACAGGGATATGGCCGTGGTGACGACGGCGGCCTGCACGGCGTCGGCGACAACGGTCGCTGCGAATGCGGCCGGCCACGTGGCGAGACCAGGCTCGGACGCCCCACCCAGCACGTGGAACACCACGAGGGCGACGACGGTGCTCAGCCAGAGCTGGCTGGTGTTCAGGAAGATCTTGAACGGGGCCTGATGACGGGTGACGGCGAGGGCGATCGTCGAGCCGAGTACCGCCGCGGCCAGCAGCGGCATCGGGTCCACTGTGAAGAGGCCGATGGCGAGCGGGATGGCACTGAGGGAGAACGAGATCGCCTCGCGCCGGTGCTCGACGTGGATGGGATAGGCCTCGGCCATGGCGAACGCGACCAAGAGGAGCCACGGGGACAGCTCGAAGGCGCTCGCGCCAGTGAGGCCGGTGATGAAGCGCAACGTCAACGCAAGCGCCACCGCGCCGGCCGCGGCAGTGAGCACCCACACCCGAGCGACGGGAGACCGCATCACGCCGGCGACGTCCAGGTGCGACCGGTCCACGTGCGGCCCGTCCACGTGCGGCCCGTCCACGTGCGGCCTGTCCATGTGCGACCGGTCCACGTGCGGCCTGTCCAGTCGTCAGCCGTCCACGTGCGGCCGGTCCATGTGCGACCGGTCCACGTGCGGCCTTCCCAGCTCGAGCCCGCCCAGCTGAGGGCGCAGAAGCAGTCGCCCGTCCAGTCCGCGCCGTTCCAGCTGCCGCCGTTCCACGCCGCGCCGTCCTCGGCGCGGGCCGCCCACGTCGCCGCGTCCCACGGCGACGACATGATGTCGATCTCGCCGGTGAGCTCCACGCCCTCGTCGGCCACGTGCGAGGTGCCGCGGGCCGCCTCGAGCGAACCGAGCCCAGTGGCCGGGGCGAAGGACTGGGTGGCGAACAGCGGCTTGGGTGCGAGCGACGCCAGGTTGACGTTGATCCGGCCTGCGCCCTGGGCCCGGCCGCCGGCGAGCAGCAGCGGCGTGGCCGTGTTGGTGAGCAGGCGCTTGACCTGGTCGGGGGTGAGATCGGGGCGGGCATCGAGGAGCAGGGCGGCGGCGCCCGACACGACGGCGGCGGCCTGCGACGTGCCGCTGCCCCGGAAGAAGCGCTCGGCCACGACCGCACTCGGGTGTTCGGTGTCGATGGTGGAGCCGGGGTCGCGCAGGCTGGTGATGGACACGCCCGGAGCGACGAGGTCAACGCTGCGGCTGGCGCTGCCCCGACTGGAGAACGGAGCCACGACGTCGTCGAGCACCGACGCGGTGCCCTTGAGGTTCACGGCGCCGACCGCGAGCACATAGGGATCGGTGGCGGGACTGACGAGGCTGGGCCGGTCGCTGCCGTCGTTGCCGCCCGACACCACGACGACGATGCCGTGGCGGGCCGCCTCTTCGACCGCTTTGGTCAGCGGGTCGAGCCGGTAGTCCTGCATGGAGTCGGTGCCGTAGGCGAGGTTGAGGACGCGGATGCCGAGCCCCGGGTCGTCGCGGTGCTGCACGACCCAGTCGATGGCGGCGATGACCTGGGACACGTCGGTGGCGCCGTCGCGCGCGCCGACCTTGAGGTTGACCAGGCGCGCGCCCGGCGCCACCCCGCGGAAGGAGCCGTCGTCGTTGCCGGCGATGATGCCGGCCATGTGGGTGCCGTGGCCGAAGGTGTCGAGGTAGCGGTAGTCCGCGGCCTGCGACTCGAAGGAGAGGTCGGGGCCGTTGACGACCTTGCCGTCACCGTCGAGTCCGTCGACGGGCACGACACCCGAGTCGATGAGGGCGACGCCGACGCCGCTGCCGTCCACGCCTCGCGCCCAGAGGTCGTCCGCACCGATGGCGTCGGCCACCGTGGCCATCGAGACCGGCGCGGTGGTGACACCGTCATCCCAACCGGCCGTGACCACCTCGAGCAGGCCGGTCACCGGCGCGGTGAGGGTTCCAAGTAGGCCGGCGTGGGCTGTTCCGGCCGAGCCGCCCAGTACCAGGGCCATTGCCGCGAAAGCCACCGTGGCCCGCGCCCGTATCCCTATCGTCCTCGCGCCCCTCATGTGGCCAGAGAACCACCGAGAGTGACGCTGAACCAGGGCCATTCACCGCAATGGCCCGGGCGGGCTACGACAGGGTGGCCCCTCCCATCGGCCACGGTGTGCTGGTCACGGCGAAACCGTCCACCCGGCCGGACCACCCCACTGGATGCTGCAACCAGGCTCCCATGCTGGTCGCGACACCGAGGGCAGACTTCGCGCCATGAGCGGACTCGGCAGGCGGTTGGTGTTCGGGGTGGCGCTGGTGAGCGGGGCGGCGCTGCTCGTCGTCGGGTTCGCCCGGTCCACGGTCGATGCGGGCACGGCGGGCGACCGCCTGGTGACGGCAGCGACGCCCGTGCTCACCGACGCGGGTCTGCAGCAGCTGCGCACCGAGCTCACCGATCTCATCGATGTGGGGGACGCCTTCGCGACGAGCGGCGTGTCGACGCTCGCGCGGCTGTCGGGCCAGGACGAGCCGGCGTTCATGGCCGTCCTGGAGGACACGACGCCCGCCGTGGTCGAGGGCCTGCGCCAGCTGCCCGCCATCGAGAAGCAGGCCGACGGCATCGTCACCAACCTCGAGCGCCGGCAGGGCCAGTTCGAGTCGGCCGCCGCGCTGCCGGGTGCGGGCCTCACCCTGGAGCAGGGAGCGCTGGCCGGGCTCGCCCTCGGCGCGCTGCTTGTCGTCGTCGGCCTCGTCGGGCTGCTGCTGCCACGGCGATCGCTGGCCATCGCCCTGCTGGCGACCGGCGTGGCCATGGTGGTCGGCCCGCTCGCCTTGGGCTTCCCCACCAAGACGGCGGACACCGACGCACTGCTGGATTCGCTGCGGCCGTTCAGCGTGGAGAAGGTCGAGGCCAGGCGCACCTCGCTCGCCACCGTCACGGCGCTGCTCGACGGTCTCGACAACCGGGTCGTCCCCGCCGTCGCTCAGTCCGCCAACACCACACCGGACGCGGTGCGCGCCGCGCTGGCCGACGCCGACCCCGACCTTTCGGCCGCCGCCCTCGCCCGCGCCGACGAGGCCATGGACCATTTCGCGTTCCTCGTGCGCTTCAGCGGCACGATCCAGCCGCTGCTCGTGCAGACCACAGAGCTTCCGGCGCGGGCGAGCATGTGGATGATGGTGCTGCCGGGTGCGGCGCTGACGGCGGCGGGCGTGGTCAGCCTCGCGGCGTGGCGGTCACGGCGCCCCGAGGATTCGCCGCATGCAGACGCGTAGCGTCGGGTCGAGCCCGTGGGCCGTCTCCGTGTCCACCCGCGCCCGCAGTTCAGCAGCGACGTCGGCGTCGTCGAGCACAGCGAAGCCGCACCGCAGGTAATAAGGCGCGTTCCACGGCACGTCGCGGAATGTGGTGAGGGGGACAGCCGGGTGGCCGTGCTCCTGGGCCCACGTCGCGACATGGTCGACGAGCTGGGCACCCAGGCGTTGGCCGGCGTGGTCGGGATGGACGCTGACCTGCTCGATGTGGGCGTTGCCGTCGAGCACATCGACGATGACGTAGGCGATGGGCGTGTCGGTGTCGTCGGCGACGACCCAGGCCCGGCCTCCGACCCGATACGCGTCGAGCTCGGCCACCGACGGGGGTTCGTCGTCGGCAATCGCGTCCATACCAATGGTGCGGAAGACCTTCCCGGCGGACCGCTCGATGTCGCGCAGGCGCTCGAGCTCCTCAGAGCGCACGGCGCGGATCGTCATGGCGCGCAGTCTCGCGGGTAGAGAAGAAGCCATGGCCAACCGTCTGACCGAGATCGTGATCGACTGCACTGCTCCCGAGACCCTCGCCGCCTGGTGGCAAGGCGTGCTCGGCTGGGAGCGGGGCGAGGACACCAACGTCACGTCCGACGGCGAGGACGAAGAGGTGGAGCTGCGCAACCCCGACGGCTACCCGCACCTGCTGTTCGTCAAGGTGCCGGACGCCAAGACGGTGAAGAACCGCATCCACCTCGACCTCAGCCCGACCGGGGGCGAGCAGCCCGAGGAGCTGGAGCGCCTGCTCGGCCTCGGCGCCCGTCGCGTCGACATCGGTCAGGGCGAGCAGACCTGGGTCGTGCTGGCCGACCCCGAGGACAACGAGTTCTGCCTGCTGCGCACGCGGCGGGACTGACCCGAGCGCTTTCGCGGCGCGGACGTTTCTCCATCCATCACGCGGCGCGGGTCCGGAGAGGGGGCATGCGCCGCCATCGAGCCGTCATCGCCACCGCCGTCGTCGCCGTGCTGTTCGCCGGCGCGTGCGGCGGAGGTGACGGAAGCTCGACCAGCGACACGTCGACCACGACGACCACGACGGAGGCGACGGACGGCGCGGCGGTGACGATGAAGCTCATCGCCTTCAAGCCCGACGCGATCACCATCGCGCCGGGCACGACCGTGACGTGGACGCAGCGGGACCCGGGCGTGCACACCGTCACCTCGGGCTCGGTCGAGCAGGGCACGGGCGGCGTCACCGAGACACCCGACGGAACGTTCGACTCCGGGAACCTCGAGACGGGCAAGACGTTCCGCTTCACCTTCGACGAACCCGGCACGTTCTCGTACTTCTGCGCCGTGCATCCCGCGACCATGCGCGGCCGCGTGCAGGTCAGCTCGTCCCCGCACCACACCATCACCACAACCGGAGGAACCCACCCATGAAGCGCAAGGCAATGATCCGACTCGCGGCACCGCTGCTCGTCGTCGCCCTCTTGGGCGCGGCATGCGGCAGTGACGACGACGGCGGCACGACGGCATCGGGGTCGGACACGACCTCCGGCAGTCAGACCGAGCCGGCCGTCGCCACCAGCACCACGGGCGCCTCCGAGCTGCGGGCCGGGCTCTCGGGCCTGCTCACCGAGCACGTGTACCTCGCCGCGCTCGCGACCGGCGCCGCGCTGCGGGGCGACGCCAAGGGCTTCGAGGCCAACGCCGCCGCCCTCAACGGTCCAACCAACTCCAACACCGCGGATCTGACCAAGGCCATCGGCTCCGCCTACGGCGACGACGTGGGCAAGGCGTTCGACGGGCTGTGGCGCAGCAACGGCCACATCCCCGCCTTCGTCGCTTACACCCAGGCCGTCGCCAAAGAGGACGCGGCCGGCAAGCAGAAGGCCGTCGCCGACCTCACCGCCTACGCCACGACGGTGGGGACGACGCTCAACTCGGTGAACGAGAACCTGCCGGCTGACGCGGTGACCAAGATGATCACCAGCCACGCCACCACGCTCATCACCGTCATCGACGCCCAGAAGGCGGGCGACCAGCCCAAGGTGTACTCCTCGCTGCGTGCGGCCTACCACCACATGGACGAGATGGCGACGGTGCTGGCCAGCGCGACTGCGAAGAAGTTCCCGCTGAAGTTCACGGGCGACGCCGAGTCTCCGGCCGCCGGACTGCGGGCGGGCATGACCTCGCTGCTGCGTGAGCACGTGTTCCTGGCCGCCAGTGCAA
Source organism: Actinomycetota bacterium (assembly GCA_041166245.1). GTDB lineage: Bacteria > Actinomycetota > Acidimicrobiia > Acidimicrobiales > JAFATL01 > JBEEFP01. Next base: position 22,808 of record JBEEFQ010000016.1, read on the forward strand.
CGGGTGCCGCCCTCGGCGGACGCATGCCACAGTTCGAGGCCGCGGCCGCCGCCCTCAACGGCCCGAGCAACTCCAACACCGCCGACATCGTCGCCGCCGTCACCAGCGTGTACGGCGACGAGGTGGGCAAGGCGTTCGACGGACTGTGGCGCAGCAACGGCCACATCCCGGCCGTGGTCACCTACACCCAGGCCCTGGCCAAGAACGACAAGGCGGGCGCCGACAAGGCGGTGGCCGACCTGCTGGCCTACGCCAAGACGTTCGGCACCACCATGAACTCGGTCAACGAGAACCTGCCGGCCGACGCGGTGACCAAGGCCATCGAGATGCACGCCACCACGCTGAAGGCCGTCATCGATGCCCAGAAGGCGGGCGATCCGACCAAGACCGCCACCCTCCTGCGGGAAGCGGTGCACCACATGTCCGGGACCGCCGATGTCCTCGCCGAGGCGACGGTCAAGAAGTTCCCGGAGAAGTTCAAGGCGTAGTCACCCACGCCACCCTTCGAGTCGGCCCGCCCACGCACGGGGCGGGCCGATTCGCGTCTGTAACGCCCTTTCGCCCGCCGGAGACAAGGAGCATGCTGATACCAAGCGGTGGGATCGACAAGGGGGAATGGACCATGGCAACGGAAACAGAGCTGGACGCCGCCAAGGCGGAGGAGTTCGGCGGCAAGGTCGTCGACATGATCAACGGGGCCATGCTCGGCCTGCTCACGAGCGTCGGCCACCGCACCGAGCTGTTCGACAAGATGGCCGAGTTGGCCCCGTCGACAAGCGAGCAGATCGCTGCCGCAGCCGGGCTCAACGAGCGCTACGTACGGGAGTGGTTGAACGGCATGACGGTCGGGGGCATCGTCGAATACGACCCGCAGGCCAAGACCTACGTGCTGCCGCCCGAGCACGCCGTCTCGCTCACGCGGGCGGCAGGGCCCAACAACCTGGCCAACATGTTCCAGTTCGAGTCGCTCATGGGCGGGGTGGAGGACGACATCGTCGAGTGCTTCCGCAACGGCGGTGGCGTGCCCTACGCCAAGTTCCCCAAGTTCCAGGACCTCATGGCCGAGATGAGCGGTCAGGTGCACGACGTGGCCCTGTTCGACGGCACGCTGCCCCTCGTCGATGGCATCGTCGAGCGGCTGGAGGCGGGCATCGACGTGGTCGACATCGGCTGCGGCGAGGGACACGCCATCAACCTCATGGCCCAGCGATTCCCCAACAGCCGCTTCACCGGGTGGGACTTCTCCGAGGAGGCCGTCGCCACCGGACGCAAGGAGGCCGCGGAGCTCGGCGTTCCGAACGCGACCTTCGAAGTGAAGGACGCGGCGACCATCGACGGATCACAGCAGTTCGACTTCGTCACCGTCTTCGACGCCATCCACGACCAGGCCCAACCCGCACGCGTGCTGCAGGGGATCGCCGACGCACTCAGGCCTGACGGTGTGTTCCTGTGCGTGGACATCGCCGGGTCGTCCAACGTGGAGGAGAACCTCGAGCACCCGCTCGCGCCGTTCCTCTACTCGGTGTCGACCTTCCACTGCATGACGGTGTCGCTCGCCCTCGACGGGGCCGGACTCGGCACCATGTGGGGCGAGCAGAAGGCCAACGAGATGCTCCGGGATGCGGGCTTCACCAACGTGGAGACCAAGAAGATCCCCGAGGACATCTTCAACGTGTACTACGTCGCCCGGAAGGACTGACCCGACCGTCGTGCTCACGATGAATTGGCGTACCGATTCGGTACGCCATTTCCTCGAGACGTCCTAGAGCACCGCGAACAGCGACCACTCGTCGGGGACGCCCTTGAGCGGGTGCATGCCGCGGTGGGTGAAGGTCAGGTCGGAGCCGGCCATGATCTCCTTGACCGTGCTGGTGACGAGCGTCTCCGCGGGCTCGGCCTTGGACTGCACGCGCGCGGCGATGTGCACGGCGATGCCGGCGATGTTCTGACCCCGCACCTCCACCTCGCCGCAGTGGATGCCGACGCGCAGCTGCAAGCCGATAGCGGCCATGGCGCGGTGCAGGCGGGCCGCGCACCGCACCGCATGGGTCGGAGCGGCGAAGGTGGTGAGAAAGCCATCGCCCGCGGTGTCGATCTCGCGGCCGTCGTGACGGGCCAGCTCGCGGCGCATCAGCTGGTCGTGGGTCTCGAGGACGTCGCGCCACGAATCGTCGCCGAGCCGGGCTGCCATGTCGGTCGATCCCACCACATCGGTGAACATGACGGTGAGCAGCGTGCGCGTGGCCTGGTTGGGTCGCCGGGCGCCGGTGACGAAGTCCTCGACCTCGGCGACGAGCGCCTCGCTGTCGGGCAGCCAGGGCAGGGCGTCGATGCCGGGCACCTCGACCAGCCGCGCGCCGGGGATGGCCATCCCGAACAGGTAGTTGCCGCGGGTGATCACCGCCTGGTAGGCGGGACGGTTGATCACCAGGGTCGGAACCGTCACCTGGCCGGCGAGGCCAGTGACGTCGCTGCGGGCGTGAACGCCGAGATAGGTACGTGCGACCGATGGGCTCGCACCCCGCCGGCCCGCGTTGTCCCACCAGCTCCGGAAGCGGGGGTCCGACGATCGGGTCGGCGCCATCTCGGCGAGGAAGTCGACCTGACGCCCGTGCTTCTCGGTGTACTCGGGCGACGCTGATGACATCACGAGCTCGAGCACGTCGGGGTCCTTGGCCACGTCACCGAAGCCGCCGACGCCCATCGCCATGACGAGGCCGCTCACACGCTCCGGGTGCTCGACGGCAACCAGCACGGCCGGCATGCCGCCACCCAGGTGGGCCAGCAGGTGAGCGCGGTCGGTCCCCGCCGCGTCGAGGACGCTCAGGATCTCGGCCGCCCACTCCTCGATGCTCGGGGGATTGTCGGGCTCGATCGGGTCGGACAGACCGATCCCGATCCGGTCGAAGGCGATGAGGGTGGAGAACGACGCCAGTCGGCTGAGGAAGCGCTCGTACGCGGGTTCCTCGTCCATCGCCACGACAGGGATGAACTGGCTGGGCAGCCAGAGAAGGGGCGGGCCTTCGCCCCAGACGCGGTAGGCGAGGTGGGCGTCGCCGTGCTTGGCGTACCTGATCTCCCCCTGCTCGCCCATCTCCGCATCATGACGCGCACGAGTTCAGAGCGCGGCGAGGGTAGCGAGGGCGTCGGCGAAGGAGGCGACGGAGACCACCCGCACGCCGACCGCGTAGAGCGACGCCTCGCGCGCGGCGCCAACCGGGACGAGCAGCACCTCGGCGCCGGCGCGGCGCGCCGCCGCGGCCTTGAAGCGGATGCCACCAACCGCCTCGACGCGGCCGTCGGGCGCGAGCGCGCCGCTCACCGCCACGCGGTGGCCACCGGTGAGGTCGCCGGGCGACAGCAGGTCGACGAGCTCGAGCGCCATGGCCAGGCCCGCGGACGGGCCGCCGAGCCCGTGCGGGGTGACGGACACCCGCACGGTGCCGGCGTCGACGCCGACGTGACGCAGGGCGACCTCGGTGGCGGTGGCTCCCGCTGTGTCCATGAGCTGACGGGCAGTCCACTGCGCAGTGGTGGCGGTGATGTCGTCGGGGTCGTGCCGCACGTCGTTCGAACCGCCGAACCACGCGCTGAGCATGCCGGCGAGAGTGACAGGCTCGGCGGTGACGACCGTGACGAGGATGGAGCCGGCCGCCGGGTCGACGGGCACGCCCCTCACTGAAACCAGCTCTGCCGCAGGGCGAGTGCTGCCACCGAGGCGGTGATAGGAGAGCGGGGCCCGGGCGGCGGCGATGACGAGGCCACCCGTGACGAGGAGCGCGAGCACCACCGCTCGGCGACGGGACGGGCGGGGCCGCACCCGGACGGTGGGGCCCGGCAGCCGGGACGGCGACAGGAAGGTTCGGGCGGCGACTGCGAGACCATCACCGTCTCGCACCGGCAGTGGGACGATCGCGGGCCGGGGCACGGGCCTGCGGGCCACGGGCACAGGCCGCACGCGGGGCACGGGCGGTGCCAGCGGTTCGGCGCTGGTGCGGGTGAGCAGCACCGGCACCGGGCTGGCGAGCACGACGCGCCCCGGCGTTCGTCCCCATGGGGCACGGGCGGCAGTGGTCGCGCCGTGGGAGTTGAGGGCGACGAGCGCGGGGTGGCTGTGGCGGGCGTGGTCGACGACCGCGGCCGGGGGATGGCCGTGCAACACGTCCCACCCGGTGACGGCCCCAGCACCGCCGAGCGCGGAGACCACACCGGCCAGGTACCCGCTCTGCAGGAGGTCACCGGAACGGTGGGCCATGGCCGAGGCCTCGGGGCTGGAGACGGCCGACACCAGCCACAGCGGGAGCCCGAGCGCGCCCGACCACGAGGCGGCGACAGGCAGCACCGTCTCGGCGCGCACGGAGCCGTCGAGGCAGGCGACCAGGTCGCCGTCCAACGAGGGGATCTCGCAGCGAGGCCCGACGAGCAGCAGGGTGGTGCTGACGTCGCGAAGGGCGGCGAGCGAACGGCGGTCGACCGCCGCGCACACCACGGGTGCGGGCAGTCCAGCCGCGGCCGAGCGCGCCGCGGCCGCGTCAGCGACGGTCACGCATTCGACGCCGACCCGGTCGGCGAGAGCGGCGGCCACCAGCGCGGCCCGTCCGTGGACGTCGTGGTGCGCCACCGAGACCACCGCGCCGCACCCAACGACAGGGGCGGCTCGCGTGAGGAGCGCCACCAGTGCCAAGTGTGCCACCGCATCCGACGAAGGAGAGCCCTTTTCGCAGCGGTACGGTGCAGGGGTGGCCGAGGTGCACGTCCTCCCGATGACGCCCGGGGAGTTCGGCGTCGAGTGCAGCGATGGCGACACGACGACGCATCACACCGTCACCGTGTCCGAGCGGGTGCTCGACGACATCGGCCTGCCCCGGCTGGACCCCCTCCGCCTCGTCGAGGAGAGCTTCGCCTTCCTGCTCGAGCGCGAGCCGGTCACGTCGATCATGACCAGCTTCGCCCTCTCCGACATCAGCCGCTTCTTCCCCGAGTACATCGAGGCGATGCGGTCCCGCCTGCAGTAGGCGTGGCCTTCCACCTCGATCGCACCTTCGTGTTCGACCGCCCGCCCGATGTGGTGTGGGACGCGCTGGCCAACCCGCGTGACTACCCGCGCTGGTGGAGTTGGCTGCGAGAGGTCGACGCCGACGGCCTGACCGAGGGCACGACGGCGCGCTGTCTCATACGGGCGCCGGTTCCCTTCACCCTGCGCCTGCAGCTGCGCGTGGACCGGGTGATGCCGGGCCGCCGCGTCGAGGTGACGGCCGCCGGCGATCTCGAGGGCACCGGCGCGCTCGCGCTCGACGCGCATCCCTCCGGCACCGAGGCCCGGCTGACGTGGGAGCTCGAGCCCCACCAGCGCCTGCTGCGGGCCGCGGGCCTCCTGTCACGGCCCCTGCTCCAGTGGGGTCAGGACTGGGTGGTGGCAACCGGCGCCAAGCAGTTCAAGCGAGGGGCGCTGGGCTGAGGCTATAGTGGGTATACTACCCACTATGGCGTACGTGGTGGCACGGAGCGGCGGGACATATGAGCTGCGGGCGTCGATGTCGACGTCGCGGGGCCCACGGGCTCGGACGCTGGCCACGTTCCGCGAGCTCACGGACGATGTGCTGCGCCACGCCGAGGAGCGGGCGTCGGCCCCCCTCGACCGCGCCGCGATCCGGCGCAGCGCCCGGCGCGCCGGGGCGCCGATACCGCCGCCTCCTGGCGACGAACGGGCGGGCGCGTTGCTCGGTGGCCTCGCCAGAAGGGAGTCACCGACGCCGGTGCGGGCCAGGTTGGTCGCGTACGCGTTGGTGCCCGAGGAGGTGGAGCCGCCTGAGGATCACCTGCGGTCGGCGGGCGAGTGGGCGGGGTCCGATGCCGCGCGGCGGGGTGAGGTGCTCCGCGACCTCCTGGGTCTCGTCGACGCCATCCCGGCCCGGCCCCGAACGCAGCCGCTGCGATTTCCGCGCCTGTCGTCGGTGGCGTGATGGCAGAGCCCGGGTTCGCCGACAAGGTGGTGGCGCTGCACGACGCGCTCGACGGGGCCGGCATCCCGCATGCCCTCGGCGGGGCATTGGCCCTCGCGTACTACGCAGAGCCGCGCGCCACCGTCGACGTCGACATCAACGTGTTCGTCGCCGTCGACGAGCACCCTGCGGTCACGGCCGCCCTGCGACCCCTTGGCGTCACGGGAGACACCAAGAACCTCGAGCGCGACGGTCAGGTACGGCTGCACTGGGGGAACAACCCTGTCGACCTCTTCTTCTCCTACGACCCGTTCCACGAGCGCATGAGGGAGTGGGCGTCCGTGGTGCCGTTCGGGGCCGTGCGGCTACCGATCCTCGCTCCCGAGCATCTGCTGGTCTGCAAGGCGGCCTTCAATCGGACCAAGGACTGGATCGACATCGACCAGATCCTCGTGGGCGTGCCCGACCTCGACACCGCCGAGGTGCGCCAGTGGCTCGAGCGACTGGTCGGCGCGAGCGACGCCCGTTGGCAGCGCGTCGACGCCGCCCTGCGCGACCTCCTCGGTCGCTAGACCTGCACCCGTGCGACAACGTGGTCCCGGCTGGCGAGCAGCAGGCCGACGATGGCGGCGGACAGGGCCAACGCGGCGGGCACTGCCCGCGGCGCCCACCGGATCACGGCGGCGGCGATCAGCAGGGTGACGACGGACAGGACGAGGATGACGAGCCCGAGCCCGGTGCGACGGGTGTGAACCTCGCTGCCCAGGAACGAGCGCGGGTCGGTGGGCGAGGTCGTCATCAGCACGAGCCCGGCCCACACGCCGAGCACGCCCTTGACCGCGAGCAGGACGGCGGCGATCGAACGGTTGGGGTTCATTGCTGGTCTCCTTGGGTCTCGATGGTGAGCACGCGCCAGGTGTCGCCAACCGGCGCGACGACGGCGACGAACGGCTCGCCCGGTCCCTCGACCGGGACGCGTCGCGTGGCGGCGCCATCGGCGGCCGGGCTCGTCGCCCCCCACGCGCCGCCGTCTTCGCACAGCTGCTGAGCGAGAGAGTCGGGAACGACGTCAGCCGCTCGCTGGAAGTGGGACGCGGTGGACGGGTTGCAATCACCGAGCGCAGCGAGCCAGAGCGTCACGGTGGCGAGTGCGGCACCGTCGTCCGCGGCGGTCGGCGCGTCGCGCTCGTCCGAGCGCAGCGCGCTGGTGGCACCCACTCCGACGGCGACGGCTGCAATCATCACGACCGCGCGCGCGGTCAATGACAACGATGTCATGCCCTTCCCCCGGGTTCGAGCCGCCTCCTGGTGTCTGCAACCTCTTCGTCCACCCGGCGGGTCGCGGATCACCGCATGCAGGGCTGGGCCCGTGTCACACGGAATAGAGAGGTATGCGATCTCTCCGCCTCTGGCTCCTCGCGGGCCTGGCCGGGCTGGCCCTCGCCGCCACCGTGGCCGTCAATCCGTCGGTGGCAGCCGACACCGTCGTGACCGAGGGCTGCATCGACAGCGTCCCCGAGCCGGACACGACCGAGCCGGTGGCGATCTGCTGGTCGGTCTTCCGCCCAGCTGGCGCCGACGCCGGTCATCCCGTGCCCGTGGTGCTGCACAGCCACGGCTGGGCCGGCAGCCGCACCACCGACCCCGCCAGCTTCGAGGCGTGGACCAAGGCGGGCTTCGGCGTGCTCAGCTTCGACCAGCGGGGCTTCGGCGCCAGCGGCGGCCAGGCCCACGTCGAGCACCCTGACCTCGAGGGGAAGGACGTCCAGGGTCTCGTCGACCTCGTCGCCGGCCTCGACTGGGTCGCCAAGGATGGGCCCGGCGACCCGGTGCTCGGGTCCATCGGCGGCTCCTACGGCGGCGGCTACCAGTTCGTCGGCGCCTTCTCCGAGCTGCGCGACCGGGGCGCGACCCGCTTCGACGCTCTTGCGCCGGAGATCACGTGGTGGGACCTGAAGGAGAGCCTGGCCCCCCAGGAGATGGTGCGCACCGCCTGGAACGTCGCCCTCTACGGCGCGGGCGCGCCGAACGTGCCCAACAACATCCACGAGGGCTTCGCCTACGGCGCCGTCACCGGCAACTGGCCCAAGGGTGAGCTCGGCCCCGATGCCGACCTCGATGCGTTCTTCGAGAAGAACGGACCGGCGTGGCACGTCGCCAACGGGCGCACGCTCGACATCCCCGTGCTGTTCGGCCAGGGGATCACCGACAACCTGTTCAACCTCAACCAGGGCCTACAGAACTTCGCCAAGGCCATCACGCCTGGCGCCCGCAGCCGCTCGATCTTCGTGGGCTACAACGGCGGCCACGAGCTGCCGTCGGTGCTGCCCGCCGGCTACGGCGCGGGCGGCGACCCGTGCTCCAAGGAGCTGGGCGGGGCCGACTTCGAGGCGCTCACCATCCGCTTCTTCACCGAGAACCTCAAGCACACCGACACCGGGCTGGCCGGCCACGGTCGCTACCACCTGGCCAGCGCGGACGGGAAGTGCCTCAGCGTCGACTCGGTCGACGCGACCACGCCCGTGCCCGTCGGCCAGGTCGTCGCCTCCGCGGCGGTGGGCGCGCCCATCCCGACCAAGCTCGCCGACGGGCCCATCACCGTGGCAGGTACGCCATTCGTCGACGCCAAGGTCACGACCGTCACGCCCGATGCGCGCGCCCTGTTCGCCCTCGCGGTCGGCACGTCACCGGTGGATGCCAAGATCGTGCAGAACAACGTCATGCCGTTGCGCGAGCCCGATCCCGTCCCCGGCGAGGCAAGGTCGATCGAGCTCCCCGCCGTCGCCGTCGAGGTGCCGGAGGGTCAGTCGCTGTTCCTCGTCGTGTCCCCGACGTCGGACATGTTCTTCGGCAGCGGCAGCCGCATCCCCGGGCCGATCCTGCTCGACGACGTGACCGTGCGCCTGCCGGTGCCCGCCGCCGTGGGGGCCACCGAGGTGCTGAGCGCCAACGCGACGGCGCCCGCGGCCGCCGCACCTGCGCCCGCGCCGCAGGTAGGGGGGACGCTGGCCGCGACCGGTCCGTCGGGCCCGGCGCCGCTGCTCGGCGTGGTGTTGCTGGCGGTGGCGCTGGTGGTGCGCCGCCGCTTCTCCTCGTTTCTGGTGCACTGACGGCCATAATCGACCGTCACTGCACCAGAAACCGGGGTGTGGGCTAGGAGCCGTACTTCACGGCCAGCACGAAGGGGTGCACGGCCGGGCAGCCGGCGGCGCGCAGCTCGGCGCCGACGACGGTGAGGGTCCAGCGGGAGTCGGCCACGTCGTCGATGAGCAGAACGGGGCCGACGGGCAGTGGAGGGTTGACGGCGAACGCACCGACCACGTTGCCGACCTGCTGCGCGCTGTTGTCCATCTCGTCCTGGGCCCGGGTGGGCCGGGTGCGGGCCAGCACGTCGTGCAGCGGCAGGTCGATGCGCTCGGCCAGGCGCTTGGCGAGGTCGGCGACGGCATCGCCGTCGGCCGAGGGGACGTAGGTGACCCACGTCGGGCGCTGCTCGGGGATCCAGCTGCGCAGCAGCGCGGCCGCGGCGTCGACCAGCTCGTCGGGCCAGGGGTGGCCCGTGGCCTTGATCCCTTTGACCACGCTCCCCCATCCGCCGTCGCCCAGCACACCGAGGGCCCGGCCCTCCTCGTTGCGCTCGTCGGCCGCGATGCGGCCCCGGCGCACGCTGCCCGCGGGCCACTGCTTGCGGGGCTCGATGGTGAGGGCGCTGCTGCGCAGGTAGGTGACGGCCTCGGCGACGACCTGGGCGTCGAGGTCGACGCCCCAGTCGTCAGCCGCGCAGTTGGCGCAGCGGCCGCACGTCGTCGCCGCGGGATCGTCGAGCTCGTGACGCAGGAAGGCCATGAGGCAGTCGCTGGTCATGCCGTAGGTGCGCATGGCGTCCTGCTCGTGGCGCCGCTGGGCGGTGACACGCTCGACGCGCTCGGCGTCGTAGGTCCACGGCTCGGCGGTGCGGGTCCAGCCGCCGTCGGTGCGCTCGACGGCCCCGTCGACCTCGAGCACCTTGAGCATGGCTTCAATGCGGGTGCGACGGGCGTTCACGACGGCCTCGATGTCGGTGATCTTGACCGGGTCGGGACGTTCTGCGAGAAGAGAGACGACGGCCTCGGCCTGGTCGCGAGGCGGGAAGGCGACGCGGATGAAGTAGTCCTGGATATCCGCGTCCTCGCCGCCTCGCATCAGCACCGCGTGGCTGCGGGCGAGGGCGCGACCGGCCCGGCCGATCTGCTGGTAGTAGGCGATGGGCGAGCCCGGGCTCTGGTAGTGGATGACCCACGCCAGGTCGGGCTTGTCGAAGCCCATACCGAGGGCGGAGGTGGCGACGACGGCCTTGACCTTGTTGGCGAGCAGGTCCTCCTCCACCGCGATGCGGTCCGCGTTGTCGCTCTCGCCCGAATAGGCAACGGCCGCCACGCCCCGCGTGCGCAGCCAGCCCGCGACGCGCTCGGCGTCGCGGATGGTGAGGCAGTAGACGATGCCTGAGCCCTCGAGGCGAGGCACGACATCGGCCAGCCACGCCAGCCGGTCGGCGGGCTGGGGCAGGTTCACGACCGACAGGCGCAGACTCTCGCGGTCGAGCGGGCCCCGGTGCACCTCGAGCCGCTCGCCCAGCTGCTCGCGCACGTCGGCGATGACGCGGTCGTTGGCCGTGGCGGTGGTGCAGAGGACGGGCACGTTCTCGGCCAACTCGTCGATGACGCGGGCGATGCGGCGGTAGTCGGGGCGGAAGTCATGGCCCCAGTCGCTGATGCAGTGGGCCTCGTCGACGACGAGCAGGCCGACGGCGCGCAAGAGGCCGGGCAGCACGTCGGCGCGGAAGCGCGTGTTGTTGAGGCGCTCGGGCGACACGAGCAGGAGGTCGACCTTGCCCTGCGCGACCTGCTGCTCGATGTCGTCCCACTCCTCGGTGTTCTGCGAGTGGATGGTCATGGCCCGCACGCCGGCCCGTTCGGCCATGAGCAGCTGGTTGCGCATGAGGGCGAGCAGGGGCGAGATGAGCAGGGTGGCGCCCGCGCCCTCATCGCGCAGCAGGCGGGTGGCGATGAAGTAGACGGCGCTCTTGCCCCAGCCGGTGCGCTGCACCACGAGCACCCGGCCCCGGCGCTCGACGAGGGTCTCGATGGCCTCGAGCTGGCCCGTACGGAACGTGGCGCCCGGGTCGCCCGTGAGCTTGGCGAGCAGCTCGGTGGCACGGGCCGCGGTGGCAGTGGGCATCGAGACCCGAGGCTACCGAGGGGGTATGACAGCCGTCTGGCAGTGATAGCAGTTCTGCTATCATGAGGTCCATGGAAGTGGCGACAGCCGTCCGCAGCGCTCGACACGAGATCGGGCTCAGCCAGCGAGCCCTCGCGGCGCGAGCCGGCGTACCGCAATCGACCGTCGCCCGCATCGAATCGGGATCGCTCGATCCTCGTGCCGGCACGGTCGATCGGATCCTGCGCGCCGCAGGACACGAGCTCGTGTCGCAGATCCGGCCAGGCCAGGGCGTCGACCGCAGCCAGATCCGGGAACGCCTGCGCCTCACGCCCCGTCAGCGGATCGACGAGGTCGTCGCCGCGTCCCGCAACGTCGATCGGCTACGGCGGCGGTTGGCGTAGGTGGCGTTCGATCCCGTCGGTGTGCTGTGGGCGCTCGCCGACGAGGGCGCGCGCCACGTGATGATCGGGGGGATGGCCGCCACCGTGCACGGCTCGCCGACGGTGACGGGCGACCTCGACATCTGTCCCGAGCGGAGCAGGGCGAACCTCGATCGGCTCGCGACCGTGCTGCAGAACCTGCACGCCCGGTTGCGAGGCGAGCCGGCCGACGTCCCGTTCCTCCTCGACGGCGCCACCCTCGTCGCGGGCGACAGCTTCACATTCACGACCGACCTCGGTGATGTCGACGTGCTCGGCACACCGTCGGGGACGGGCGGGTACGACGACCTGCGGGCCGGCGCGGACGAGGTGGTCATCGACGGTCTCGTCGTGCAGGTCGCCTCTCTCGACGACCTCATGCGCATGAAGCGCGCCGCGGGACGACCCAAGGATCGCATCGAGCTCGAGGTCCTGGGCGCGCTACGCGATGAGCGCGATGGCGCTAGCTGACGGGAATCGGGTCGGGTTCGGGCAGCGGGAGGGGCACGTCCGCCAATGCGTCCTCGAGGTCGGCGGCGTTGAGCTCGGCGGGCGTGATCTCGATCTCGCCGACAGGCTTTCCGAGGTTCATGGCGTCTCCTTGTGTTGTTGGTCGATGACGGTGCCGAACGGCAGCACCTCGCACTCGTAGCGGGCGCCCAGGCTGCCGACGGCCACGCGGAACGGGTCGCTGAGCATCAGCAGGAGGGGCTGGGCGAACTCGCTGCGCCACCCCAGCTCGTGGAGGACGACCCTGCCCCACCCGCGCACCAGGCCGAGGACCCGCGAGCTGTCGAGCCCCCATTCCGGGAGGGCGGCCCCGAGCGAACCGTAGGCGTAGAGCCCGCAGCGACAGCCCATCTGCGGCGACCGGCGACAGGCCGGGCAGCGGGCCGCGTGGGCGCCGGGGTGCCACGGATCGAACCGCACCGGCGAGGTGAGCACGACCCCGCCGTGCGAGGTCCACGCCACGTCCCAGAACCGCCAGCCCAGAGCGGCGCCGGACCGGTCCCTTGCGATGCCGTCGGTGCGAGCAGCCGTTCGGCGGCGGGCGAAGGCGACCGCGCCGGTGAGGATCGAGTCGCGCGTGCGCGAGTCGGCGCCCAGCCGCAAGAGGTGGGGCCGGTTGACCACGAACTCGCTGCCGTGGTGGGCACCGCCCACACAACGCAGGAACGGGCGGCCGTCGTCGAGCACGTCGACCAGCTCGAAGGCGGGCAGCGGGAGCACTGCCGGTCACTATCGAACAGCCGTTCGGTGAGCGTCAAGAGGACAACCTGTGGATCTCGCCTCAGGCAGGAACTCGGGGTCGTTATGGGCAACTAAGGGGTTCATGGACCGACGGAGCTTTCTCAAGGCGACCGGCATCGGCGCGGGCCTGGCCGTGGGCGCGGCCGGCTCAGCGCGGGCCGGGCTGGCCAACCTGGCCTTGCCCTCGCTCGGGCTCGACCGACCTGCGCCCCGCACGCCCGTCGAGCACATCGTCGTGGTGATGATGGAGAACCGCTCGGTCGACCACTACCTGGGCTGGTACGGCGCCGAGAACCCCGGCTTCGATGCTCACCAGCAGGCGTCGTATCCCGACCGCCGCGAGGGTGGCAACGGCGCGCTGGTGCCGACCGCCAACTGGGGCGCGGCGGGCAAGGCCAACTACCACGGCCGCGGCTTCGCCGATCCGTCCCACGGGTGGGGCGGTGGCCGCATCGAGCGCGACGGCGGGGCGTGCGACGGTTGGCTCGACAAGGGCCACGGTAACGACGAGTTCGCCCTCAGCTACTACGACGCCGACGACCTGCCGGTGTGGGCCCAGCTCACGCGCGGCTGGCAGGCCTACGACCGCTGGTTCTGCTCGCTGCTCGGACCGACGCAGCCCAACCGCTACTACCAGCACTCGGCCCAGTCCGGCGGTCTCAAGAACAACGACCTGCCGCCGCAGATCGCCGCGGCAAACCCGCAGTGGGCCCACGGCTGGGACTGGCCGACCATCTGGACGCTGCTCGAGAACAAGGGCGTGTCCTGCGGGTACTACTTCTGCAACCTGCCCGAGATCCTCATGTGGGGCGACCGCCACATCCGCCACGCCCGCCACATCTCGGACTACTACGCGGCGGCCGAGCTGGGGCAGCTGCCCCAGGTGAGCTTCGTCGACCCGTGGTTCATCGGGCCGGAGGGCGTCGCCAACGATGACCATCCCCACGCCGACCTGCGCCTGGGCCAGACGTTCCTCTCCGACGTGATCGAGGCGTTCGTGACCTCGTCGAACTACCGGCAGGGCGCGCTGGTGCTGACCTACGACGAGTGGGGCGGCTTCTGGGACCACGTGAATCCGCCGCGAGCGGAGGACGACCGCGGCACCCCGGCTGACCCCGGCGGCGAGGGCGACTTCGGCCAGCTCGGCTTCCGTATCCCGTCAACGATCGTGAGCCCGTGGACGCGCAACCGCGGCGAGGTGGATCACACGACCTACGACCACGTCTCGACGCTGAAGTTCATCGCCGACAACTGGGGTCTTCCCTACCTGAACACCCGGCACCGCATGGCCACCAGCATCGAGACCGCCTTCGGAGGCTTCACCCATTTCGAGTCCGAGGCCGCGTTCACGCCGTACGCAGCGCCGGCCGACCTGGTGCTGGCGCCGACCATTGAGCCCTACGCGGGGCAGAGCGAGCTGTACACACTGGCCGAACGCGGCTGGTTCGACGGCCGCGCCGTGCGCACCGACTGGCGCCTCCAGGACTCGTTCCGCCGCAGCGGCGTGGTGGTCTAGAGGCCTTCTTCGTTTCGAGGAAATAGGCCACGGATTCCGTGGGCTATTTACTCGAGACCGTAGAGACACGGACCGTCAGCGAGTTTTCGCGTGACACGCTTGGGGCATGGGACCCGACGGCGACGACGAGCGACCGACGCAGAGCCGCGCCGTGAGGATCATCGTCATCATCACGTTGCTGGCTATGGCGGCGCCCGTCGTGCTCGGCATGGTGCTCGCGATCTGGCGTTGAGCGTTCGACGAGGTCGCGCACGGTCCGTACCGTGCACAACACGACGGAACGAGCGGCTGGTCAGCCCTAAGCCACGAGGTGGACGAGGTCGTCAGCGGCGCGGTGCGCACGTGCGAAGTAGCGCCGCTGACGACGCTCACCCCACAGGTGGAGGTGGCGGGTGCGGGGGATCACCCGCAGCTCGGAGGTCCGGTCGGACCAGGTGCCGACTTCCACCGCCACCCGGGTGCGGCCCAGCACGCCGGGTGCCCGCGCCGCCGGAGCAAGCGCAGCGGGGTCGTCTGAGAACGGGCCGGTGATGCGCAGGGCGCCGACGGTCGTGGTGTCGGGGAGCTGCAGGGTGGCCAGGGGCCGGTCGATGCGCCGGACCACCACGTCGTGCTCGAACGGGGTCGGGGCGTGTCGCATGTCTCTGTTGTCGCGCCGTTGCACCGGGAAGACGACTACCTGCCAGGTAGTTGTCTGTGACATGGGCGACACGCAAGCTGGATCCATGACCGGCATCGGGGCGGGACGACTCATCAGGGAGGGACGGCAGCGGGCGCGGCTCAGCCAGATGGACCTGGCACTGCTCGCCGGCGTGTCCGCCCGCCACCTCGGTTTCGTGGAGCTGGGCCGGTCGAAGCCCAGCCCCGAGCTCGTGCTGCTCCTCGCCCATCACCTCGACGTGCCCCTGCGCGAGCGCAACGAATGGTTGATGGCGGCGGGGTACGCGCCCCGGTACGCGCAGTCGCCCCTCGAGGGCGAGGGCCTGGCGCGGGTGCGCCGGTCGTTGCAGGCGCTGCTGGACGCACACGACCCGTTCCCCGGCGTCGTGGTCGACCGCACGTGGACGGTGCAATTGGCCAACCGGGCCGCCAACCGCATCGCCGACGGCATCCCGCCCGACGCGCGCCACAACCCCTCGAACATCTTCCGCATCTCGCTCCACCCCGAGGGGTTCGCGTCGAAGACCCGCAACTTCGAGGAGTGGTCCAGCTGCCTGCTGCGTCAGCTCGACACGGCGGTCCGCCGCACCAATGATCCGAAGCTCGTCGACCTCGCGGACGAGGTCGAGGGTTGGCCGCGCATCCCGCCCCGGCGTGCATGGGCAGGCCCGCCGGCGTCGGGCGGCCAGGACCCCGTCATCCCGTGGCACCTCGACCTCGACGGCGAGGAGCTGTTCCTCTACACCACCATGACGACGTTCGGCACGCCCCAGGACGTCACTCTGTCCGAGCTGGCCATCGAGCTGTTCTTCCCGGCCGACGAGTCCACCGAAGCCGCCCTGCGCCGCCGCGCGGTCCCCTCCCTGCACGAGGTGCGCCCAACGGGCACGTAGCCAGCCCACGTCCCGTCATCCCCACTCGCTCCCGCGTCGTAGAAGAGGGAAAGGGGCGGGTGGGCCATGGCAGCAGCGACGACCGGAGGCGAAGCAGACGGAGTCGCGTCCGGCCACGACGTGCATGCGCTGCTGGCCATCCTGCGCCACACGACCGATCTGGCCGGCATCCCCGAGCCCGACGGCCGCCTCCGCCCTGGGACCTTCGGATTCCTCGGCTACACGCCCGAGGATCTGGCGCGGCTCCACGGGATCGACATCGTCCATCCCGACGACGTCGACCTGGCCGCCCAGCGACTGCTGGGAACCTCGCCGCAGCCGAGCCCGCCGGTGCGGCTGCGTCTGCGACATGCCGACGGGGGGTGGCGCACCTACGAGGTCCTCAGCACCAACCTCATCGATGATCCAACCGTCGGCGGCATCGTGTTCAACGGGCGGGACGTCACTGAGGGTCAGCTCGCCGAGGAGGCTGCCCTCGTCTCCGAGCGCAGGTGGCGCCGCGTGCTCCTGAGCACCACCGAGAGCGTGACGGTGATCGGGCCGGACGGCGAGGTGATCTTCGAGACCGGCAACGGCCGCATGCTGGGCTACGACGGATGGAAGCCGGAGGACGTTCCCGAGGTCACTGCGGCACTTGTCCACCCCGACGACTTCGAGCTCGCCACGCGACGATGGGCCGAGTTGCTGGCCACGCCGGGGGCGCACCCCCCGCTGCTCATCCGGCTTCGCCATGCGGACGGGACGTGGCGATGGACGGAGTCCTTCGCCACCAACCTGCTCGACGATCCCGATGTCGGCGGCATGATCGTCACGACGCGCGACGTCACCGAGCGCGAGTCGGCCGTCGCCGCGTTGCGCGACGAGTCCCGTCTGCTCGACACACTGCAGACCATCGGGCGCAGGCTGGCGGGCGAGCTCGACCTCGACCTGTTGTTGCAAGCCGTCACCGACGCGGCGACCGACGTGACGGGCGCCGCTTTCGGGGCGTTCTTCTACAACAAGGTCGGCCCCGACGGGGACCGCTACCTGCTCTACACGCTCTCCGGCGCGCCGCGGGAGGCGTTCGCCGACTTCCCGATGCCCCGCGCGACTGCGGTGTTCGGTCCCACCTTCGAAGGACTCGGCCCTGTCCGCTGTGACGACATCACCACCGATCCCCGCTACGGGTTGAGCGCGCCCTACCACGGGATGCCGCCCGGCCATCTCCAAGTGCGCAGCTACCTGGCCGTCCCCGTGGTGTCGCGCAGCGGGGAGGTGCACGGGGGGCTGTTCTTCGGGCATTCCGATCCCGGGGTGTTCACCGAGCGGGGCGAGCGGTTGGCCAGCGGCATCGCGGCCCACGCCGCCATCGCCATCGACAATGCCCGCCTGTACCAGGGGGCCCAGAGCGAGCTGACGGCCCGCCGCCACGCAGAGGCCGAGCTGGCCCACCAGGCCACGCACGACCCGCTGACCGGCCTGCCCAACCGAGCCCTGCTGCAGGACCGGCTGGGCCAGGGTGTGGCCCATCTCGAGCGGGGTGGGAGATCCATCGCCGTGCTGCTGCTCGACCTCGACCGCTTCAAGGTCGTCAACGACAGCCTGGGCCACGCGGCCGGCGATCGCATCCTCGTCACCGTGGCCGAGCGCCTGCTGGCCGCGGTGCGTCCGGGCGACACCGTCGCCCGGCTGGGCGGCGACGAGTTCGTGGTCGTCTGCGACGACCTGCACGGTGAGCTCGACGCGGTCGGCCTCGCCGACCGCGTCGGCAGCGCGTTCGCTGAGCCCTTCGTCGTGGAGAACCACGTCCTCAAGGTGAGCGCGAGTGTCGGAATCGCATTGGCACGCGACGAACCCACCAGCCCGCAAGCGCTCCTGCGCGACGCCGACTCGGTCATGTACCGGGCCAAAGCTCACGGCGGCAACCGGTGGGAGATCTTCGACGCCGCCCTCCGCTACCGCGTCGTGGAGCGCCTTCGGGTGGAGACCGACCTGCGTCGAGCACTGGCCGCCGAGGAGCTCGCGCTCTACTTCCAGCCGGTTGTCTCGCTCCTCACGGGTGCAGTGGTCGGGGCCGAAGGGCTGGCCCGCTGGGAGCACCCGGATCGGGGGCTGATCCTGCCCAACGACTTCATCACGGTGGCCGAGGAGTCGGGGCTCGTCCTCCCCCTTGGCGATTGGGTGCTGCACGAGGGATGCCGGCGCCTCGCGGTGTGGGCCAAGGACGACGCCACCGCCGATCGCTCTGTCTCGCTCAACCTCTCGGCTCGCCAGCTCGTGCAGTCGGACGTCGTCGGGACCGTCCGGCAGGCCATCGCCGAGACGGGCGCCGACCCGGAACGGCTCATCGTCGAGATCACCGAGACGGCGCTGATGGAGGACGTGGAGGCCGCGGGCGCTGTGCTGCGCCGCCTGCGCAATCTCGGCGTGCAGATCTGGGTCGACGACTTCGGCACGGGCTACTCGTCGCTCATCTACCTGCGCCGGTTGCCGATCGACGGCCTCAAGATCGACGGCTCGTTCGTCGCCGGCCTTGCCGCGTCGGCCGAGGACCTCGTGATCGTGGACAGCATCGTCAGCCTGGCCCACAGCCTGGGCCTCGTCGCCCTGGCCGAGGGCGTGGAGACCGAACAGCAGGCCGAGCGCCTTCGCCAGATGGGTTGCGACCTGGGTCAGGGCTTCCTCTGGTCGCCGGCGGTACCGGCGCTCGACTGACTCGCTCGAGCGAGCCCGGCACTACCGTTCGGGCATGAGCAACTTTCCCTACGCCGATCGCTTCGACATCAACCGATCACTGCCGAAACAGGGACGTTCCCGCGCCGACGTCCTCGATGAGCTGCGGACCATGGCCAAGGAGGAAGACGCCTTCTGGGAGACGGGCAAGTGCTCGGGAACCATGTACTGCGGCGACCACAGCCACTACGACTTCATGACCGAGGCTTTCGGTCTGTTCGCCCACGTCAACGTGCTGCAGCGGGACATGTGCCCGAGTGCCACCAAGATGGAGGCCGAGGTCATCGCCATGACCCTCGACCTCATGCACGGTGACGCCGTCACCGACACCGAGCCGGCTGGACTCGTCACGACGGGTGGGACGGGCAGCATCCTCCACGCCATGCTCGCCTACCGCGAGTGGGGCAGGAACGTGCGGGGCATCGACAAGGTGAACGTGATCAAGCCGGAGACGGCGCACGCCGCTTTCGACAAAGCGTGTCACCTCTTCGACATCGAGTTGCGGCGGGCGCCCGTCGATCCGAAGACGACCCTGGTGGACATGGATTGGGTGCGCGACCACGTCGACGACTCGACCGTCGCCATGATCGGTTCGGCCTGCAACTACGGGTACGGGACCGTGGATCCGATCGAGGAGCTGTCGGATCTGGCGGTGGAGCGCGGCATCGGTCTGCATGTGGACGGCTGCCTGGGCGGGTTCATCCTGCCGTTCGGTCAGGAGCTCGGGTACGACATCCCCCTCTTCGACTTCCGACTGCCTGGCGTCACCACCATCTCGGCCGACACCCACAAGTACGGCTATGCCTTCAAGGGCAGCTCGACGGTGCTGTTCCGCGACAAGGCACTGCGTGACGGCCAGTACTTCTTCCTCACCGACTGGAGCGGCGGCAAGTACATGTCGCCAGGCATGGAGGGGTCGCGCTCGGGCGGGCTGCTGTCCGCCACGTGGGCCTCGATGATGAGCATCGGCCACGACGGCTACCTCGGCTACGCCAAGCAGATCTTCGAGACGTCGGCGGCCATGCAGCAGGCGGTGCTCAGCCACCCCGAGCTGCGCATGCTGGGTGACCCCACGTTCCTGTTCAGCTTCACGTCGGACGAGTTCGACGTGTACCACGTCAACGACTACATGCGGCCGCTGGGCTGGCGCTTCAACGGGCAGCAGTATCCCAACGCCCTGCACATGGCCGTCACGCGTCCCCAGACCCAACCGGGTGTGGTCGAGCAGTTCACGGCCGACCTCGACGCCGCGGTCGCCTACGCCAAGGAGCACAAGGACACCCAGGCGAACAGCGGCGCGATCTACGGCGGCGTGCTCGGCGGCATGACGGACGAGGCCGACGAGTTCATCCGCGCCGTGATGACCGACATGATGGACGATCAGCAGGCGCTGCCCTCCGAGTGACGGGGGCCGCGATCGGGATCGACGTCGGGTCCAGCAACGTCAAGGCGGCGCGGGTCGACGGCGAGGGCCGGCTCGAGGCGTCGAGTGACCGGCCCCTGCACACCACACGCCACGGCGACGTCGCGGAGCAGGACGCCGAGGCCCTCTGGCTGGCGGTCGCCGCTGCCGTTGC
>JBEEFQ010000017.1:0-3578 GCA_041166245.1 Actinomycetota bacterium
GCATCCAGGCCTTCGAGCCCCTGCTGGTCGAGGGCAAGGCCATCCAGATCCACCCGCTGGTCTGCACAGCCTTCAACGCCGACTTCGACGGCGACCAGATGGCCGTGCACCTGCCCCTGTCTGCCGAGGCGCAGGCCGAGGCCCGGGTGCTCATGCTGTCGGCCAACAACATCCTGTCGCCGGCCACCGGTCGCCCCATCACCGTGCCCACCCAGGACATGGTGTTCGGCGCCTACTACCTCACCCTCTCGGTCGAGGGCCTGAAGGGCGAGGGCCGTACCTTCCGCCACATCCACGAGGTGGAGCGGGCCTACGAGGCGCGCGACATCGAGCTGCACGCGAGGATCAAGTTCAGGTTCCCCAGGGAAGTTGAAAATGGTGATCTCCCGTACGAGGAGCTGGAGACCACCGCGGGCCGGCTGTTCTTCAACGAGGCGCTGCCGGAGGACTTCCCCTACGTCAATGACATCGTGGGCAAGAAGAACATCCCCATCGGCTCCATCGTCGAGGAGATCGCGGATACCTATCCCAAGGTCGTCGTGGCCAACAGCCTCGACAAGATCAAGGACCTCGGCTTCCGCTACGCGGCCCAGTCCGGCCTCACCATCTCCATCAACGACGTGCGCACGCCGCCCGAGAAGGCCGCCATCCTCGATCGTT
This sequence comes from Actinomycetota bacterium, assembly GCA_041166245.1. Taxonomy (GTDB): domain Bacteria; phylum Actinomycetota; class Acidimicrobiia; order Acidimicrobiales; family JAFATL01; genus JBEEFP01. Next base: position 661 of record JBEEFQ010000017.1, read on the forward strand.
ACGAGAAGGAAGCGGAGAAGGCCGAGACCCAGTTCAAGCGGGGCATCATCACCGACGACGAGCGGCGCCAGAAGGAGATCGAGATCTGGACGTCGGCCAACTCCGAGGTCGGGAAGGCCATGGAGGCTGCGCTGGCCAAGATCAAGTACAACCCGCTCGACATGATGGTCGACTCCGGTGCTCGTGGTAACCCGCAGCAGGTCCGTCAGATCGCCGGCATGAAAGGCCTCGTGTCCAACCCGCGAGGCGAGATGATCCCCCGGCCCATCAAGTCCTCGTTCCGTGAGGGCCTGTCGGTGCTCGAGTACTTCATCTCCACCCACGGCGCCCGCAAGGGTCTGGCCGACACCGCCCTGCGCACCGCCGACTCGGGCTACCTCACCCGTCGTCTGGTCGACGTGGCCCAGGAGCTCATCATCCGCGAGCCCGACTGCGGCACCAGCCGTGGCATCTGGATCGACGACGTCGTCCCCGACCAGGCGGGCAAGCGGTCCTACCTCGAGACCCGCATCTACGGGCGCACGCTGATCGAGGACGCCGGACCCGTGAAGGCCGGCATCGAGATCGGCGACGAGGAGCTCGAGCTGCTCCGCGAGGACACCACTGTCGACCGTGTGCGCACCCGTTCGGTGCTCACGTGTGAGGCCGAGCACGGCGTCTGCGCCCGCTGCTACGGCCGCTCGCTGGCGACGGGTCGGGACATCGAGCTCGGTGAAGCGGTCGGCGTCATCGCCGCCCAGTCCATCGGCGAGCCCGGCACCCAGCTGACCATGCGTACCTTCCACACCGGCGGTATCGCCGGTGAGGACATCACCCACGGTCTGCCCCGCGTCGTCGAGCTCTTCGAAGCCCGTACGCCGAAGGGCGCCGCGGTGCTCGCCCGCACGTCGGGCGTGGTCCGCATCACCGAGGAGGAGAACGGGCGGCGCATCACCATCGTCGGCGACGACGGCAGTGAGGACGCCTACAACCTCTCCGCTCGGGCCCACCTCGAGGTCACCGAGGGCCAGGAGGTCACGGCCGGCGATGCGCTGGTCGAGGGCCCGAAGGATCCCAAGGAGCTGCTGGACATCAAGGGCATCCGCGAGACCCAGCAGTACCTCGTGGAAGAGGTCCAGAAGGTGTACCGCGACCAGGGCGTGTCGATCCACGACAAGCACATCGAGCTCATCGTGCGGCAGATGCTGCGCCGGGTCTCGGTGGCCGAGCCGGGCGACGCAACCTTCCTGCCTGGCGAACGGGTGGACTCGCGCATCTACGCCGAGACCAACCGTGCGCTGGTCCAGGAGGGCAAGAAGCCGGCCGAGGGTCGCCCCGAGCTGATGGGTATCACCAAGGCGTCGCTGGCCACCGAGTCGTGGCTGTCGGCGGCGTCGTTCCAGGAGACCACCCGGGTGCTCACCGAGGCGGCCATCGAGGGCAAGAGCGACCAGCTCTTCGGCCTCAAGGAGAACATCATCATCGGCAAGCTGATCCCCGCGGGCACGGGCATGACCCGATACCGCGAGGTCGACATGGACGCCCCCGACGCCGAGCCCCTCGCCTTCTGGAGCTCGGACACCGAGGAGGCCGACCCGGCCGCCTGGCTGGCCAGCATCGGCACCGGCGGTGACGGCGAAGCCGTCGCCGAGGCGTCCGAACCGGCGTAAGCCACCACCAACACTCAGCGAACTCGCCCGCTTTATCGTCACCGCGGACGATAAAGCGGGCGAGTTCGCTTGAGGCGGCCGGATGGCGGGCTGCTAACATGACTGGTCGGCCGCGGGCGTCTCCGCGGCTTCTCTACGCAGGAGTCCTTGAAACAGGTATGCCCACCATTCAGCAGCTGGTCCGCAAGGGCCGGGAGTCGAAGTCGACCAAGACCAAGACGCCGGCGCTCAAAGGCGCGCCCCAGCGTCGCGGCGTCTGCACCCGGGTGTACACGCACACGCCGAAGAAGCCGAACTCCGCCCTCCGCAAGGTCGCACGGGTGCGCCTCACGAGCGGCTACGAGGTCACGGCCTACATCCCTGGCGTGGGCCACAACCTGCAGGAGCACTCGATCGTCCTCGTGCGCGGCGGCCGTGTGAAGGACCTGCCCGGCGTCCGCTACAAGGTCGTCCGCGGCACCCTCGACGCCTCCGGCGTCCGAGACCGCAAGCAGGCCCGCTCCCGCTACGGCGTGAAGAGGGAGAGCTAGGCATGCCTCGGAAGGGACCTGCACCCCGGCGCGAGCTCATGCCGGACCCGGTGCACCGGTCGATGCTGGTCACCCAGCTGGTGAACAAGGTGCTGTCGCACGGCAAGCGCTCGCTGGCCGAGAAGATCGTCTACGACGCCCTCGACATCATCAAGGACAAGACGGCGGGCGACGCGGTCGCCACCCTCAAGCGGGCGGTGGAGAACACCAAGCCCCAGCTCGAGGTCAAGAGCCGCCGGGTCGGCGGTGCCACCTACCAGGTGCCCATCGAGGTTCGCGGTCCCCGCGCCACCACGCTGTCGCTGCGCTGGCTCGTCGGCTACGCCCGGCAGCGCCGGGAGAAGACGATGGCCGAGCGCCTCGCCAACGAGCTGCTCGACGCGTCCAACGGCATCGGCTCGGCCGTCAAGCGCCGGGAAGACATGCACAAGATGGCCGAGTCCAACAAGGCCTTCGCCCACTACCGCTGGTAGTCGGTGCGAGCGAAATAACCGACTCTCTCTCAGCGTTCTAGGACTGCTATGGCCGCAACAACTTTGACCCGCGACTACCCGCTCGCCAAGACCCGCAACATCGGGATCATGGCCCACATCGACGCGGGCAAGACCACGACGACCGAGCGGATCCTCTACTACACGGGCAAGAACTACAAGATCGGCGAGGTCCACGACGGCGCCGCCACCATGGACTGGATGGTCCAGGAGCAGGAGCGGGGGATCACCATCACCTCCGCGGCCAC
>JBEEFQ010000018.1:0-9000 GCA_041166245.1 Actinomycetota bacterium
CGCCACCGACGGTGCCTTGGCCGTCACCTCGGCCGGCTCCGCCCACTCCGCGAACGACGACCCCTGCAACACGACGGGCTCGCTGTCCCGCGCCGCCCCCACCCGCGGGTCGGGCGCAGGCCCCACCGCCGCCTTGGCAACCGGCACCAGCCCGATGACGAGCAACCCGGCCAGAACAGCAATCGTTCTTTGGCGCGTCACCCGGAATATGTGGGGGCTACGCGCCAAAGAACGAGAGGGGGTCAGCAACTCTGGGCCTCCGGGAGGGTCATGGGGGGTGAGGCGTAGGACACGGCGGGGCCCGCGTGGCCGCCTGCTGAGCGCCGTCACTTGAGCGCGTCGGCCAGCTGCAGCTGGGTCTCGAGCACGTGGTCGCCGAAGCAGCGGTCGAGCATGAACTCCTCCTCGTACTCGCCGAGGTCGGCGTTGCTCGTGAGGCCGCCGGCGGGGTCCACCTCGAAGTGCTGGATGATGTAGCCGAGGCTGTCCTGGGTCTGGCCGAACACCATGGTCTGGCCCGCGGGCATGGCCCGACCCTCGGTGTCGTAGACGGTGGCGTCGCGGTTGGCGCGGGACTTCACGACCTGGGCCATGGTGCCGAACAGCTCCCCCGGCGCGGTGATGACCGTGAGCTCACCGATGCGGTAACCGGTCACGTCGGTCTTGATGGTGAGCGGCGCGGCCGCCTGGCAGCCCCGGCCCGGCGGCCCGCCCTTGTCCCATTGGTACACGCCGGGGCCACCGGCCGCGTCGCCGGGCAGGAACTGGCGGTCGAGCAGGCCGGCCGTGCCGAGTGCCGCCTCGGCCCAGTTGGTGACCGGATGCTCGATGGCGACGTTCTTGGCCACGATGTCGTTGGTCGACAGCACTGCGCCGCCGCGGGCGATGTCAGCACCGACGAAGTCGGTGAAGTCGCGCGCCATGCCGACCACGCTGTCGTAGTCGTCGACCGTGCCGTCGCCGGTGACGTCGTTCGCCGGCGTCCGGGGGCGGTTGGGCGACACGTTGCCGAGTCCGCCCTCGATGATGACCCCGAGGCCGCCGAGACGGTCGTGCATCTCCTTGGCCACTGTCCCCGGCCAATCCCCGTGCATGAGTGTGTTGCTGCCGCCCAGCACCGTGGGGTGGGCGGCGAAGTTCACAAGAGTGGCGATGACGGGGGGCGAGCGTCGTTGCCGCGGTCCTTGCGGCAGCTCCTTGGCCTGCAGCCACACCGCGCCGTAGTCGGCCGAAGACCAGTACGTGTCGCGCCGCTGGTTGTTGAAGCTGCGCGCGTCGATGGCGCCGATCTCGATGCTGGCCGGCTGGAGGTCGCGCAGCGCGTCGTAGGCGCTGACGATGATCTGGTCGCGCACGAACGTGCGGTACCAGCGGGGCAGGCCGCCCCACGCGCCGTACCCGTCGGCCCCGCCGTGGGTGTGGGTGGCGGCGATGGCGACGTTGTCAACCGCGATGCCGGTCTGGCGGGAGATGGTCTTGCGGATGTCGCTCATGCCGCAGTCGGAGCACAGGGTGTCCGCGTACTTGGAGAAATAGCCGACCATGTCGATCATCTGCCACAGCACCGTCTGCTCACCGTTGGAGATGGCGACGCTGCGCACGTGCACGCCCGCGTACGAGTCGACGCCCGTCGACGCGCGTGCGGGCCCGATGCCGTAGCCGCCCAGGTAGATGCAGTCCTCGGTCTTGGGCCAGCCACCCTTGACCTTGCCGCTCTCCACCGCGCCGATCACATCCGAGACCTCCTCTCCATTGGGCCGGCCGTCGGCCAGCTGGGAGCAGGCGTCGCCCTTCACCCACGGCGCGTCGGCCGGGGGCTCGAGGGTGGTCTGCCCCGTACCGACGAGGAACTGGCCGGCCGGCAGCCGCTGCAGCTCGCGCAGGTCGGGCGGGTCGAGGCCCACGCCCTGATCGCCGGCCAGCCGCGCCGTCGCCGCCTTGGCCTCGGCCGAGGCGACCGGCAGCTCGTTGGTGATTCCCCCGGGCGCGTCGATGGGCCGCAGCCCCACGCCCGCCCACGCCCCACCGACGAGCAGCAGGCCGGTGAGGAACGCGACGACCGACCGGCGCGTGGCGCGATGAACGAGCACGTTGGGTGATTCACCAAGCCCGGGTGCGGTTCCTCTGGGCTGACGGGGGAATTTCACGCCTCGCTTTTGTGACGATCTACAAGACATTCGCCCTATTTGCCGCGAACCTTCGCGGGAGCGCCTACCCGCAGCCGAAGGCGGACAATGACCGGCTCGACACCGATGGCGGGCGGGCCAGGCGGCCGGCATCGGGCGCGGGACGAGGGCCCATCACGAGGCGCACCGAGCCCCTGGGCCGCACCCTCGACGCGTAGAACCACGACGCGGCCAGCGGGCGGCCGTTGACCGCGGCCGACTGCACATAGGGCGCCAACTCGCCCGCGCCTGGCGCGTCGATCACGAACGTGCCCGACCCTCGTCCCACCGTGAGCTCGACGCGCGCGAACTGCGGGCTGCCGACGACGAAGAACGGGGCGCCCGGTGTGACCGGGCCGAATCCGAGGGCGCTCCACACGTACCAGGCCGACAGCGACCCGAGGTCGTCGTTGCCGGGCAGGCCCTCCGGCGTGGGGCGAAAGACCTGCTTGATCTGGCGCAGCACGGCTTGGGTGCGCGCCGGCGCGCCCGCGAACGGATACATCCACGGCACCTGCAGGTCGTGCTCGTTGCCGGGGGCATAGAACGGCGCCGGGTAGCGGATCCCGAAGAAGGTCAGCCGGGTGGCGACCTCCGGCGGCGCCGCGAACAACTGGTCGAGGCGATCGACGGCGACGGCGTCACCGCCCATCGCGTCGACCAGACCCTGCCCGTCATGGGGCGCCAACCACGAGTACTGGGTGGAGTTGCCCTCCTGGAACCCGTGCTCGTCGGCCGGGACGTAGGTGGTGCCGACCGTGGAGTACCACGACCCGTCGGCGTTGCGGGGCCGGATCCACTTGGTTTCGGGGTCGAGGATGGTGCGGTAGCGCTGCGAGGCCACGAGGAACCGCTCGCTGTCCGCCTCGTGACCGAGGGCGCGCGCCGCGAGGGCCAGGGCGAAGTCGGCCACGCCGTACTCGAGGGTCGTGCCCGGCCGGTCGGGCAGGTAGCCGAGCGTCGCCAGCTCCGGCGGACGATGCACGTCGGCCAGTTCCACCGCGCCGCGGTAGAGGTCGTCGGCGGCCGCGCCGTCCTCGGTACGCAGCACGCCGCGGCACAGGCCGTCGGCGATCATCGGGATGACGGGGTCGCCGCTCATGTGGCCCGCGTCGAAGTTCTGCTCGCCCCACCGGGGCAGACGCCCACCCTCGCGGTAGTCGGCGGCGAGCGACAGCAGCATCTCGCGGTAAGGCTCGACCTGGATGGTGGCGAGGAGCTGGTTCTGGGCCTTGTAGGTGTCCCACGACGAGAAGTTGCCGTACTGCTGACGATCCTCGACGCGGTGCACCGCGTTGTCGAAGCCGAGGTAGCGGCCGTCGACGTCGTTCACCACGTTGGGGTGCTGCTGGGCGTGGAACAGGGCGGTGTAGAAGACGCGCAGATCGGTCTCGAGCGCCGCGCTCCTCACCCGCACGCGGTTGAGCTCGCTGTTCCACGCCGCGCGCGCCGCCGCGACGGTGGCGTCGAAGTCACCCTTCTCCGAGCGCAGGTTGCCGCCGGCACCGGCGGTGTCGACGAACGAGATCCCGATGTCGGCCGTGACGGTGCCTCCGGCAGGGAAGCTCACGTAGCCGCCCGGCCGAGTGCCGAAGGGCGTGTACGACGCGAACGGCTCGCTGAACCGGGCCACGAAGAAGACGGGATACCGGCCTCGGGTCCAACCGGTCACCTCGGAGGGTCCGGTCACCTCGAGGCCGCCGTCGTGCTGTCCCTCCACGCTGCGGCCGACATCCATCACGACGTTGGCCGGCGCGCCCGCGGGGAACGTGTAGCGCTGGCGGGCGGTGCGCAGCCCCGCCGTCAGTTCGACGGTGGTGGCGTAGCGGCTGAGGATCGTGCGGTAATAGCCGGGGGCAGCGCTCTCCGTCGCGTGGTCGAAGGGTGAGGCGTAGTTGTCCGCGACCACCGGGCCGACGACGGGCATGAACGGCAGGTCACCGGCCTTCTTCACGCCGGGGCCGTTGAGATGCACGACGCTGAAGCCGCCGATGGTCGGGTCGGTCCACAGGTACCCGCTGTAGGCGAACTCGCCGTAGGTGTCGGGCGAGTTCTGCACCATGCCGAACGGCACCGACGCGCCGGGGAACACGAACCCCGGTGCCGACGTCCCGATCATGGGGTCGACGTAGCGGGCCAGGTCGAGCAGCGGCGGCGCGGGCGACTTGGCCTTGGCCGACCCGACCTCGGGCAGGAGCAGCATCAGGGCGGCGACGGCGACGATCGCTGCGCCGAGCCGTCGCCTCACCGGGTTACTTGGGCAGCCACGCCGTTGATCTCGCCGAAGGAGTCGACGACCGCACCGCGCTCGACGGTGGCGGTGTCCCCAGGCGCCAGTTGTGCGTCGGCGACCCAGCGGTCGTTCACGGGGTGGGCGGGCACGCGGACGACCGCGCCCGATGCGCGCCGCACGGTGACCATCGCCGCCTTCACGTCACTGGCCGACGCCCACGGACGGAACGTGCACGTCTTGCAGATGGGCGTGAGCTCGTCGTCGCCGATGGCGTCGATGTCCGACTCGTAGGTGCGCGGGTACGTCGACGATGCCGTGAACGACACCGCGCCACCGGGCTCCACTTTCATGTCGGCGACGGCGACGCCCTCCCACGGGCGCACCGCGAACGGGGCCGACGTGAGGTGGTAGGTCTTGGTCAGCTGCCCGCTGCGGTGATGGCCGGCGACCGCGAAGCGGTAGAGGCCGGTCGGCACCTGGCCGTCGGGCGTCACGTTGCGCGGGAACCAGTCGGCCGCTTCGAAGTTGGCCGTCCACTTCCACTCCTGCTGGTTGGCGCGATAGGCGACCAGGCTCTGCACGCCCTCGGGCAGCTGCAGCACCGTTTGCACCTCGCCCGTCTGGTTGGCGTAGGGCTTCCAGCGCCCGTTGTTGAGCCGCTCGACCCGCACCAGGGGCTGGTCGACGTCGTTGTTGCCGCCCCGCCACGTGAAGGTGGCGGCGTCGAAGCGGGTGATGTCGGTGGGCTGGGTCAGCGCCTCGGGCTGGCCCAGGTCGTCGGGCAGGGTGGCGTGCCACCCGTCGAAGGCGGCGGCACTGGCCTGGCCGAGGACTCGGGCCTGCGCGTCCTGGCGGGATTCGTCGACGGTGGCCAGCGCGGCGAGGGGCTCGTCCTCGGGCAACGGCGCGCCCTGCAGGGCGGCGGCCATGCGCACCAGACGGGTGACCATGTAGTCGGCGGTGTGGGGCCCGTAGGCGGTGAGCGCCTTGCGGTAGTGGTCGAAGCTCATGAAGTTGCGGTAGCTCACGACGTAGCCGTTGTAATCACCGGTGTGGCCCAGGCCGACGGTGAGCTTGTAGCCCTTGGCGCCGAGCGCCTGCACCTCTTCCTTGGTGAAGTTGCCCTTGATCTGCGCGGGGTCGGTCGGCTCGGCGTTGGCGAACGGCGCGTACTCCGGTGCGTCCCATCCCGCCGCGTCGTTGCGGACCTGGGCGACCATGCGCCGGTAGGCGGCGTCGGTGACGGTGAGGCTGCGGTCGTCGAACACCTTCGACTCGGGCAACCCCGGGTTGGGGCACTTCCACGTCTCATCGGCTTGCTGGTCGCAGTACGGCGACCAGTCGAAGCCGTCGTAGATGTTGCCGGCCTCGGCGTCGGTGCGGCTCTCGAGGTTCTTGATGAGGTCGACCTGGGGCTCGCACGAGCACGACGCCAGCAGGATGTCGCCGAGGCGCACGGCCTGCAGGTGGATGCGCAGGTTCTCCTCGACCGCGCCGAACGACGGCGCGTCGTAGTGCTCCGGGGGGTTGGGAATCGGGAGGCCGTGCATCTTGAGGCTCTCGAAGATGGGCGCGGCGTTGTCGTCGCTGTCGCCGGGTCGAGCGCAGTCGGGCAGGCCGACGACGGGCGCGCCGGGGTTGCCTTCCACCGTGGGCTCGGTGCGGCAGTTGGACACCGCCGGATACGGGTGCGACACCGGTCCCGGCACCCAGCCATCGAACATGGCGACTGGGAAGTCGGTGGTCCACGGGATGTCACCCTTGTCGGCGCCGATGATGTTGAACCCCTCGACCACCTTGTCGGCCATGAGCCGGGCGTGACGTTCGGCCTGGGCGTAGCCGTAGTGGGAGAAGGCGCGCACGACACCGGGACCCATGGTGTCCTTGGTGTCGTTGGCGGGCTCGGAGCTGCCGACGCCGCCCTGGCTGAAGACGACCGGCGCGCCGATGTCGCGCTCGACGTAGCGCTCGAGGGGGCTCACGAAGTCGCCGGTGATGAGGTCGTAGCCGTCGAGGCTCTCGGGGTGGACGCCGTAGTTCATCCACACCGCGAGCGGCTTGGGCTTCTTGCGGGACACGTCGTCGAAGCGGACGACGACCAGGCCCGCGTCGTTCTCGTACTGCGGGTAGCCCGCGGGGCTGCCGTCGTCTGCGACCGCGCCGCCGGGCGCGTTGCGGTAGTCCTTGCCGAACTGCACCGTCGTCGCGCTCATGCGGACGGGCCTGAGGTTCTCCTCGCCGCGGCGGATGGCCTGGGCCATGGCGCGGGCCTGGTACTCGAGCATGCGCAGGTCCATCGCGTCCTGGAAGGCCCACACGCCGGCCGCGGCGGTCGTGTAGTACGGCGACGAGTGGTTGTGGGTCGCGCTGTAGAGGATGTGGTCGCGCCGCACGCGTGATCCCTCGGCCTCGAGCAGTTGGCCGACGCGGCGCACGAGCAGGTCCTGGGCCAGGTAGTTGTCGCTCTTGAGGAGGGCGACGGGCGGGCCGTCGGGGCCCTGCACCACGATGGCGCGCACGGTGAGGCGGGACTCGACGCCGTAGCTGGGCTTGCGCTTGACCGAGTGCACGTTGGGGTCGAAGCCCGCCGTCACCAGGCGGGTGGGGTCGACGTCGGGGGCCTCGCCGCCCTGCAGGCTGTCGGCCCAGTCCTCGCCCTCGAGCCCCGGTCGATCGGACGCGTACTGGCCGGCCGAGGCGCCGACGTTCCAGGTGGCGTCGACCACGCCGACGCCGGCGAGCACCCGCGACGGCGCCGCCTTGCGGGCCTGGGCGACAGCAGGCAGGGCCGCCAGCAGGGCGGCAACGACGACGAGCCTGGCGATCCGGGAGCGCACGTTCTCTCAATTCGCCCGCGGCGGGGGCGGCCCCTATTGGCGGGGCGCCGAAATCTGCCCCCCGTTCTTGTGAGCGGTCACAAGGTATGGGCGGTTTGGGTGGGTTGTCCCCCGCGATCGCTCATGGCGGAAACCAAACGCGTCACATCTCGGGGCAGGGTGCGTAGTACCGGTGGATGGACGTGCACCCGAGTAAGGAGGTGCTCGCCGCCCACGCGCTGGGAGCGCTGCCCGACGACGGTGAGCGAGCAACGGTCGACAACCACATCGGCGCGTGCGCCGACTGTGCTGCCCTGCTGCGCGAGTTCCGCCTCGCGGTCGCCTCCCTGGTGGACGACCACGGCCACGACGGGGTCGACGTCGACCTCGCCGCCCTCGAACGGGCCTGGGCCGAGGTCAAGCGCCGCATCGACAGCTGACCTGCCCACGTCCACTGCACGTGCTCTACGAGCGGGACAGGCGGCGCGCGACGAGGGCGGCGCCGAGCACCTGGAGGCCGCGGGCGGAGCCGGCGGAGAGGCCGGTGAGCTCGCTGACCCGCTTGAGGCGGTAGTCGAGGGTGTTGGGGTGGATGTTGAGGGCGTTGGCCGCCTTCTTGCGGTCGAGATCGGCGTCGAAGTACCCCTGCAGCGTCTCGACCAGCTCGGGGCCGTGGTCGAGGGCGGTGAGGACGCCGGCCAAGCGGCTGCCCGCTTCCGACGGGCGGGTGACGAGGAACTCGAGCAGCACGTCGTCGAGCACGTAGAGGCCGGGCGGGCGGCCCAGCTCGGTGGCGAGGCGCAGGACCTCGGCCGCCTCTGCCCCCGCCACCGGCACGCCGGCGAAGCCGGGTCGGTACGACACGCCCGCCGTCACCGCCGCGCCTGCCGCTTCGGCCACACCCGCCATGAGGTCGGGAAGGCGCGACTCCTCGGTCTTGGGGCTGTCGGCTCGTACCGGGATGAGCACCGGTCCGCCCGAGGAGCCGAGCAGGGACAGCGCGTCGGACCAGCCGCTGGTGATGAAGCGCTCCATGCGCCGCAGCTTGCGCCGCGACGCGACGACGCCCTCGACCCCCTCGTCGGACTCGTCGGGTGAGGTGGCCACGAACACCGACACCACCAGGTAACCCGGCGCCAGGTGGTAGCCGGCGCGCTGGGCCAGCGCGTCGCTCGGTCCGCCGGACAGCAGCGCCTCGGCCAGTGCCCGGCGTGCCTCGCGCTCCTCGCCGTAGATCGCCTGGCGCTCCTCCAGGTAGGCGCCCGCGACCGCGCTCGTCACCGCCTCGATGTAGGCCATGACGTGGGTGGCCAGACGCAGCATCTCTTCCTGCTCGTTGTCGCGCGCCTCCTCCCGCAGCGCCTCCCACGCCACCAGCGCGCCCACGTGGTAGGCGGTCAGCACCGCCTCGAGCGGGATGCGCTCCTCGGCCCGGCGGGCGGCGCTGGCCCGCACCTCGACCAAGTCCTCGGGCGTGGGCCTGCCCCCCTCCCGCAGGATCCGGAAGAAGATCGCCAGGTTGTAGTTGAGGATGTCGAGGATCTCGCCCTGCAGCTGCTCCTGGGGCAGGTGCGAGTACATCGGGATCTGCCGCACCAGTTCGGTGAGCATGCGCCGGGCAAGGGCATCCGACTGCCGCTCGACCCGTCTCGAGAGCGGCACCCCGTCAGCCATACAGAGAGGCTACGACCGCGTGACCCCAGGTCTCGTTCTTTGGCGCGTCACCCGCCTCCCAGGCGGGCCACGCGCCAAAGAACGGAAGGGGCTGTGGGTCGAGATTTCTTGT
>JBEEFQ010000019.1:0-12991 GCA_041166245.1 Actinomycetota bacterium
TATCCCGCCAGTCGACCGCCGGTTCCCCGAGAAACCGCGTCCATTGGCGATTTCATCGGCGTGGCGGGTGTCGGACTTGATCCGGTTTGGGAGGTTCTTGATGCCTACGATGCGCGCTTGAGGGCCCGGCAGGATTTTCGCTTCGCCTCGTCGAATCACATCGTGGGCGAAGGGGTGGAGGTTGGGAAGCGGTGGCGACGGCGGACGACGAGTTGGAGCGGTTGACCCGCGGTGCCATCGAGCTGGCCCGGCGGGGCCAGCCCGACGACGTGCGAGCGCGGCTCCAGCAGATCGGCGAGCGCACCAGCGCCACCGGACGCGAGCGGGCCGCCCTGGCGCGCTTCGTCGCCATGGCAAGGGGCTGCCCGTGCCGCAACGACGCGGACTGCCTGCACGTGCTCCAGGCCCTGCGCCTCACCGAGTACCTGGCCAGCCGACCGTTGAGTCGCCCGTCCCCCGACGCCGGTTGAGACCGCGAACGTAGGGCTCGGAGCGTGGAGCGGGTTCGGCCGATCTTCCGGCCCGACGCAGTGGCTCGTTGGGGAGCGCTGCTCTACGTCTCGGGCGGGCTCGTCGCCGCCGCATCCCAGGCGGTGCCCCATGGCCCGGTCCGCCATGAGGCAGTCGCCCTCCTCAACGCGGCGGGCGGGCTCGTCGTGGGCGGGCTGCTCTACGCCTTCCGCAACCGGGTGCGCACGTGGATGCTGCACGCCCTCCAGTTCCTCGGGAACGTGCAGATCGCCATCGGCATCCAGTTCCTCGGTCGAGGACCGGTGAGTGTCAGCGCCACCTGCTTCTACGTCTGGACGTCGGTCTTCGCCTTCTACTTCTTCTCCTGGCGTGCCGCCATCGCCCACCTCGTCGCCGTCGGCGTCTTCCTGGCCGCAACCCTCTCGGCCCTGCACGAGCCGGCCGGGCCCGCCATCTGGATCGTCGCCGTGGGCACCGCGGGCGTGGCCGGCGCGGTGGTGGGCGCCCTGTCGCGCCAGCTGCGCCTGGCGGCGGGCACCGACGGGCTCACCGGCCTGCCCAACCGGTGGAACTGGGAGGAGGCCCTCGAGCGAGAGCTGCATCGGGCGCAACGCAACGGCGAGCCGCTCTGCGTCGCGTCGATCGACCTCGACGGCTTCAAGGCCCTCAACGACACGCGCGGCCACCGCGCTGGTGACGTGTACCTGCGAGAGCTGGCCGCGTCGTGGGAGCGCGCCCTTCGCGGCAACGACATGCTGGCCCGCTACGGCGGCGACGAGTTCGCGGTGCTGCTCCCCAACGCGGCGTGCGGCCAGGCCCTGAGTGTCATCGACCGCATGCGCGTCGTCGCGCCCCACGCCGACTTCTGCTCGGGCGTGGCCGAGTGGGACCGGGCCGAGGGCGCCGACCTGTTGCTGGAGCGGGCCGACGTCGCGGTGTACCGGGCCAAGGCGGGCGGGCGCAACACGACCGTCGTCGACGGGGAGGGCGACCCGGGGTGAGTCGACTTACGCGTCGACGACGAGGAACGAGTCCACCAGCCCGGTGACGTCGAGGGCGCGGCGGACGTTGTCGGGAGGACCGAAGAGCACCAGGCCGCCGCCGCGCTCGGTGAGGGCGGCCTTGGCCGCGAGGAGCGCGCCGATGCCGCGGGAGTCGGCCATTCGCAGACCCCGGCAGTCGATGAGCGCGTCGATGACGCCCGCGCCGAGGGCGTCGCTCACCACCGCCTGGAGCTCGGGCGCGGTGGCGGCGTCCAGCTCGCCGCGCACGACGGCCGTGAGCATCGCACCCTGGCGATGGGTGACGAGTGAGAAGTCGGCCATGGCACGGACTGTTCCCGCCGGACCCGGCATCGATGCCTCCAGCCATCCCAGTCGGGATTGCCCGCTATGGCCGCAATGACCGCCAATGGCAGTCTGGACCAAGTCTTACAATTGCCGAATACTCAGAAGTCATGACACGCAGTGAGATCCTGGCGGGGATCGATCGCCTGTTGGAGCGGCGGCTGACGGGGACGCTCTCCCCTGGGGAACAGGCCGAGCTGGAGCGGCTCTACGCGGCGGAGGTCGGCCGGCCGGCCGGCACCGTCGTCGTCGGCGCAGCCGACGCCCGCCTCGCCAACAACTGATCCGGCCGTCGGCGTACCAACAGGACCGGCCGAGGCAGGCGACCGTCCAGGACGCGCGGATTTCTGCAATTTGACCGTAACGCGAGGCCCGTCGCGACCGTTGAGTACTTAAGAAAACGCCCGATCTGGTCGAAACTCTGCAATCATCGAGCGGGCCGGGCCGAGCTGCTCCGGCTGTTACGGGGGACAGGACGAATGGGATTGTCACGGCGGATCGCCGCTGGCGCGCTGGGCGCCGCCATGCTGGTGGCCAGCCTGGTGCTCGTCATCGGCCCGGGCGCACCGGCCGACGCCGCCACCTCCTGTGACGCCCTCTGCTCCCGGGTGCGCTCGGAGCTGAAGGGGTTCACCGATTGGCTGGGGGTCAACGGCGCCAAGGGCTACATCGGTGAGGTCGGCTGGCCGGGCACCGCCGACAGCACGGCCTGGAACGCGTTGGCCGACCTCTGGTACCGCGACGCCGACGCCGCCGGCCTGTGGGTCACGAACTGGGCGACGGGGGAGTGGTGGCCCAACAGCTACGGCCTGAACACCTACGTCAACAGCGTCAGCGAGGGCGCCGCCCTCGACACGGCCAAGGCGCCGGCCGCCGTCGTCGAGGCCCACCCGTCGACCGCCGCCTACCGGCGGGGCGTCAACGTCAACGGCGGCGAGTTCGGCGCTCCCTCCTGGTCGGCGACGACATCCGCGTTCTCCAACCGCAACACCGGCACCTACGAGTCGGCGTGGCACTACGACACCCAGGCCAGCTTCACCTACCTCGCCTCGCGTGGCGTCAAGCTCGTGCGCCTGCCGTTCCGGTGGGAGCGGATCCAGCCCACGCTGGGCGGACCGCTCGACAGCGCCGAGCTCCAGCGCCTCACCGACGCCGTGAACCGGGCCAAGGCCGCCGGCCTCGAGGTCGTGCCGACCGTCTTCAACTACGGCGGCTACATGCTCCACGACGGCACCCAGGGGGTGCGCCGGACCATCGGCACCAGCTCCGTCACCTTCGCCCACTTCGCCGACCTGTGGTCGCGCCTGTCCGGCGCGTTCAAGACCAACACCGGTGTCGGCGGCTACGGCCTCATGAACGAACCGGCGGCCATGACCCCGGCCAGCGGCCTCACCGACGCCAAGACATGGGAGAAGGCGTCGCAGGACGCGCTCAACGCCATCCGGGCCAACGGCGACACCAAGCTCGTGCTCGTCCCCGGCTACAACTTCTCGGGCGCCCAGCGCTGGAAGGCCACCCACCCGGTGAAGTGGATCACCGACAGCGCGAACAACCATCGCTACGAGGCCCACCACTACTTCGACCGCGACAACTCCGGCGCCTACGCCAACAGCTACGCGGGCGAGGTGAGCGACGCTGTCGCACGCGGGTTCGCGGCGACGACCATCTCTGATCCGACCACGACGACGGTGCCCCCGACCACCGCAACCGCTCCCGTGCTGCGGGTCAACGACGTCACGCTCACCGAGGTGCAGACCACCCAGTCCGCGACCTTCACCGTGTCGCTGACCGGGCCGGCCAAGACCAACGTGACCGTGCGCTACGCCACGGCCAACGCGAGCGCGCTGAGCGGGTCCGATTACTCGGCCCGGTCGGGGTCGCTCACCTTCTCACCGGGCCAGGTCACCAAGACGGTCCCCGTTCCCATCGTTCTGGAGACGAGGGACGAGGCCACCGAGACCTTCACCCTGTTGCTCTCCAGCCCGGTCGGTGCCGCCATCTCCGACGGCTCCGGCACGGGGACCATCGTCGACAACGACGGACCGCCCACGGTCAGGGTCAACGACAGGAGCATCAGCGAGGGAACCGCCGCCGTCCTCACCGTCTCGCTCTCGGCCGTCAGCGGCCTGCCGGTGACGGTCAACTACGGCACCGTCAACGCCACGGCGGTGAGCCCCTCCGACTACGGGGCCAAGACGGGCACGGTGACGATTCCCGCCGGCACCACCTCCGTCACCATGACGATCAGCACCGTGAACGACACCCAGAAGGAGACGGTGGAGACGTTCTCGGTGGGCCTGTCGAGCCCGGTGAACGCGACCTTCGCCGACAACAGCGGTCTGGTCACGCTCTCCGCCAGCGACTGACCAACGTCGCCACCCGACGGCTGCCCGCGTCAGGCCGCGAAGAGGTCGGGCCGCAGCGCGGGCGGCCCTGCCTTGAGCACTCTGCCCATCGGGCCCACGAACTCGAGCACGCCCGATGGGTTGCCGTGGGCTTTCCAGTGCTGCTCGTGCAGGAAGTGGTGGTGGTAGAGGCAGACGGTGATGAGGTTGCCCTCGTCGGTGGGACCGAGGTCGGCCTTCCAGTGCCGCATGTGGTGGATCTGGGTCCAGCGGGACAGGCCGCAGCCCGGGAACCGGCACCCGTGGTCGCGCCGGCGCACCCGGCGTTCGAGCCAGCGGGGGATCGAGCGGCTCTTGCGCCCGATGCCGAGGCTGCCGTCGGGCTTGGCGACGATGGTCTCGAGCTCGCAATCGCACAGGTGGCGCTGCAGGGTGGCCCAGCTCAGCGCCGGCCCCTCTTCGAGCTCCGCGGATCCCTCTGCGTTCGGATCGCACGCAAAGGAAGCGTCGGCGTGGATCACGACGGTGGCGCGGTCGGCAGCGGACTGGGCCAGGGTTCCTGAGCAGATCATGACGAGTGCGTCGGCGCACCGGGCCTCGAACGGATCGCGCTCGCCGGTCTCGGGGTCGGCTGGCAGCGTCTCGGCCACCGACTCGACCGCCTTGATCACCCGCATGGCATCGGTCGCAGGCAGGTCGAAGCCGCCCTTCATCGACAGCTGGTCCTCCGACGCCTTCCACCACACCTTGCGCCGCCCCCTGGCAGTGAGGTCCTCCCCGTAGACCGGTGGCTCGCGGCGCTGGGCCAGCGTCTGCAGCTCTGCGACCGAGCGGGTCAGCCCCAGCTCCACCAGCTCGGCGTCCTCGTGGCGGTCCTGCAGCTTCACGAGCACCCGCACCTGTTCGAACGACAGCCGGCCCTCCTCGAATGCGCCGGCCAGCAACGGCAGGCGCACGAGCGCGTGGGCGACGCGGACCCAGGCCTTCGCCGTTGGGTAGGAGATCCCGAGCTGCGCGACCAACCATTCCGCCATGTTGCGGGCCCCATCGTCGAGGTGAGCCTGGCGCCCCTCGTACGCAGCGGCCACCGCCAGCAGGTGGGCATGGGCACAAGCCATAACGCCGTGCAGCTGGCCGATGGCGTCGGTCAGATCGGCGTCGGTGGACTCGGCCGGGACCTCGAATGACATCGATGTAATTCTAGCACCCGGCAGTGACAAAACCCATGGGGCACAACGGATTTTTCGATATTTCTTCGGCGCGGAGCGTGGTGGTCAGCGACCGTCGGTGACCACCGGCGGGGGCGCTGGACTCGCCTTGGTCGACCGGGCCTGCTCGGCTGCGAGCTGGGCCTTGAGCGCGGCGACCTCGGCCTCGAGCACGAGGATGCGGCGGATGCCGGCGAGGGTCATGCCCTCGCCGGCCATGGCCGAGACCTGCTGCACCCGGCTGATCTCGCTGCGGGTGTAGCGCCGCTGGCCCCCGTCGGAACGGGCGGGCTGCACCACCCGCTCCACGTCGAGCCGGCGCAGGAACGCGGGCTGGATCCCGAGCATCCCCGCCACCTGCCCCACGGTGTAGAGCGGGGCGTGGTCGTCGTCGAAGGCCATCGGCACGGGTGTCGCCTCGCTCAGGCGCTGGCGCCCACCGTCTCGGTGGCGCGCGAGTCGATGGCGGTCTGCCGCCCCTCGGCACCGGTGATCGGCACCCGCCGGGGCTTGGCCCGCTCGGCGATGGGGAGGCGCAGGGTGAGCACGCCGTCGGTGTACTGGGCGTCGATGCGCTCGGTGTCGAGGGTCTCGCCCAGGAAGAGCTGGCGGCTGAAGGTGCCATGGGGCCGCTCGCCCACCAGCAGCTCGACGTCGCCCTCGGCCCGCTTGCGTTCGGCGTGCACGGTGAGCACGTTGCGCTCGACGGTCAGCTCGATGGACTGGGCGTCGACCCCGGGCAGGTCGAACTGCACGACGAACTCCTCGCCGCTGCGGTACGCGTCGATGGGCATGGCGGCCGGCCTGGCCTGAGTGCCGAACACCTGCTGGGTGAGTCGGTCGAGGTCACGGAACGGATCGGTACGCATCAGCATTTTGCTGCCCCCTCTCGGCTTGGGTCTGTTGCCGATACCTATAACTCCGACAGCCGAAAACTGTCAAGTGGAGTTGGAAGTTTCTCAGCCGGTCGGGGCGGGCAGCCGGTTGCGGCGGTCGGCCACGAGGCGGGTCATGTCGGTCGCCGGCATGGGGCGGGCCAGGAAGAAGCCCTGGGCCCGCAGGCAGCGCAGGCGGGTGAGGATGTCGAGCTGGTCCTGGGTCTCGACGCCTTCGGCCGTCACCTCCAGGCCCAGGGCGTCGGCCATGGCGATCACCGCGCCGACGATGGCCGTGTCGTGGGGATCGGTGCCGAGCCCGTCGACGAACCCCCGGTCGACCTTGACGCCGTCGAGCGGGAAGCGCTTGAGGTAGTTGAGCGACGAGTAGCCGGTGCCGAAGTCGTCGATCGACAACCGCACGCCCAGCGCCTTGAGGCCGACCAGGATGTTGGCGAAGTAGTCGACGTCGTCCATGAGCACGCTCTCGGTGAGCTCCAGACACAGATCGGCGGGCGCCAGCCCCGTGCGCACCAGCACGTCGCCCACCAGGCCCACCACATCGGGCGCCACCAGCTGGCGCACGGAGAGGTTGACGGCGATGGTGAGCGACGGATCGCTGCGCTGCCACTCGACGGTCTGGCGGCACGCCTCCTCGAGCACCCACGCGCCGATGGGCACGATGAGACCGGTCTCCTCGGCGATGGGGATGAACTGGTCGGGGGTGACCAGGCCCCGGTCGGGATGGGCCCAGCGCACGAGCGCCTCGGCGCCCACCACGGCCTGGGTCGAGAGATCCACGACCGGCTGGTAGTGGACCTCGAACTCGTCGCCCTCGAGGGCCCGCCGCAGCTCGGCCTCGGTCGCGAGCCGTGCCTCGCCCCTGACCCGCAACGCTTCGTCGAACACCTCCACGCGGCCCCGCCCGCGCTCCTTGGCCCGGTGCATGGCCGCGTCCGCGTCCCGAAGCAGGCTCTCCGGGGTGGCGTCGCGCTCGGCCAGGGCGATGCCGACGCTGGCCGACAGCGTGGCCACCTGCCCGCCCATCAGCTGCGGCCGGCGCAACGCTTCGAGGACGCGCTCGGCGATGGCGTGGGCCCGGGGGGCGGAGACGTCGTCACAGACCATCACGAAGTCGTCGCCGCCGAACCGGGCCACCGTCTCGCCCGGCCGCAGGACGTTGGCGATGCACGCCGCGGTGTGCCTGAGGGCGTCGTCACCGGCGGCGTGGCCCGACGACTCGTTCAACGACTTGAGGTGGTCCACGTGCAGGAGCATCACGCCCAGCTGGCTGCCCCGGCGCCGGGCCAGCACCAGGCCCTGGGCCAGACGGTCGGCCAGCAGCGCCCGGTTGGGGAGGCCGGTGAGGTGGTCGTGCAGCTCCTGATGGGCCAGCTCCCGGCGCATCTGTGTGCGCTCGCTCACGTCCTCGAGCTGGATGAAGAAGTACTGGGGCTGGCCCGACTCGTCACGCACCAGCTTGGCGTGGGAGGAGACCCAGATCACCGAGTCGTCCGGTCGCAGGTAGCGACGATGACCCTCGTAGGTGTCGCTCCCCTCGGCCACCCGGGCGAGGATTGCGTCACGCAGGGGCACGTCGTCGGGGTGGGTGTAGTCGGCCATGGGTCGCCCGATGAGGGCGTCGGCGTCGCGGCCGAGCAGGGCGCACATGGCCGGGTTCACGTCGAGGGGGATGCCGTCCACATCGGCGATGGCGATGCCGACCGCGGCCTGCTCGAAGGCCACCGCCACGCGCGCCTCGGCGGCCCGGGTGACCTCACGCGCCCGCACCCGCTCGGTGTCGTCCATGAAGGTGCCCGCCACCCGCGCCACGGTGCCGTCGTCCGCGAGCTCGGGAATGGTGCGGGTGCGCACGCAGCGCTCCTCCCCGTCTGCACGGACGGCGCGGAACTCGTGATCGAAGGCGATGCCGCGCTCGCTCGCGTCCGCCCAGACGTCGCGTAGCCCCGCGAGGTCGTCGGGATGGACCATGGAGAAGAACAGCTCGCCGGTGGGGTGCACGCTCGTGTCGAGCCCCAGGATGCGGAAGCACTCCTCGGACCACGTCAGCACGCGGGTGCGGGGGTCGAACTCGAAGCTGCCCAGCCGGGCGATGCGCTGCGACTCGGTCAGTCGGCGCTGGCTGGCCTCGAGGGCCCGCCGCGCGGCGAGTCGCTCGGTGATGTCCTGGGCGATCACCGACTGGCCCAGCACCGCGCCCGTGTCGTCGACGGCGGACGCGACGCTCATGCGCACCTCGACCCGGCTGCCGTCCTTGCGAAGGCGCGTGGTCTCGAAGTGCTCGGGCGGGCCACCGGCCTCGAGCCGCGCCCGGATCACCGCCTGCTCGCGCTGTCCGTCGGGCGGGGCGAGCACGGAGATGGCCTGACCGACGATCTCCTCGGCGCGGTAGCCGAACAGGCGCTCGGCGGCTGCGTTCCACGTGAGCACGCGGCCCTCGTTGGAGACGGCGAAGATGGCGTCGCCCGAGCTCTCGACGATGGCGGCCAGCTGCTGGCGCGCGTCCTCGCCCGCCTTGCGCTCGGTGATGTCCATCGACACCCCGATGATGGCGACCAGCTCCCCGTCCCGACCGAAGACCGGCGTGTCGGTGACGTAGGCCAGGAAGCGGTGGCCGTCGCGGTGGTTGACCCAGAACTCGCCCGACCAGCTCCCGCCCCGCCCCAGCACGGCGCGGATCTCGTCGAAGGGCTGGTCGGAGGTGAGGAGGTCGCCGATCGTGGTGCCCATCGTCTCGGCCGCGGTCCAGCCGTAGGTGCGGGTGGCTGCCGCGTTCCAGTACAGGATCACCCCGGCGAGGTCGGTGGCGATGACCGCCTGACCCACGGCGTCGAGCAGCTCGGCTTGGAAGCGCAGCGCCTCGTCGGCCTCAGCCACGGCGGGCAGTCGCGGTGGTTCGGCACGGCGCGAACCTGGGGCGGCGTCGAGCGGAAACCCGCACTGCCGGTCGCTGCGTGGACATCGGACCTCCTGGCGCAATCGCGTAGAAGAGCGAACGCTGCCGAGGTCAAGAGCAACGCTGCGAGCATTCCCCCCACGCCTGGCACGACCGGCTCGTTCGGTCGCGCCACGTCCACCGTACACCCCCTTGCGCGAATATACGCGCTGAACGTGTTGTGGCAATCGCTGCCGAATGTGGTGGTGTGACCGCACCGGGCGACGCTCGGGCCTCGGTCTCCCCGAGGCACCTCGCAGCGTCTACGGCGGCGGTCGACGCGCGGAAGTGCGGCTCGAACCGCTGATCACCGCAAGGATGCGGCGCCAGATCCGTGCCAGCTCGGGAGGCTGGGTCGGGGTCTCCGGCACGTGCATACCTACGCCACGACCTGTCGCGTGGATGACGTTCTCTCTCCGCGCAGGCGACCGTCCGTCAGCCGGGCGGCCGGTGCAGCTGCTCGAGGACCTCAGGCCCGGCGGCGCTCGCAATCACGCGCCCAATCCCACCGGTTGCGAGGTGCACGCCACAGGCGAGGGCGGCAGAGCTGAGCAGGAGCTCCCCGCCGTCCTCGACGACCGTGAGCACCTGGCCCATGGGCCAGCCCCGAAAGACGCTGTGCACCATGTCGACCACGACGGCGAGGAAGCCGAGAGCGAGGGCGATGAACAGCAGTGGCTGCAGGCCGGTGCGCTCCGCGTTATCGCTGCGCAGGTAGCACAGCACCAGCACGGCGACGATGCACACGCCCAGCGCGGTCCACACCGCCAATTCACCGAAGTCCTGGGCGCGCAGCCCGAAGGCGGCGTGCAGGCCCGTCCAGTTCACGATCGTTCCCCCGTATCGCTCGTGGAGCTCGAGCGAGTCGTCGGCCAGCGTGACGGCGAAGGTGACGGCCCAACCGAACGAGAGCCAGGCCCGCCGGCCGACGGCGCGCCCCAGGAGCAGGATCACCAACGCGGCAAGCTGGAGATAGCCGAACTGCTCGGCGTAGCCACCGTCCTTGTCCAGCCCCCAGCTGACGTTGTCCGCCATGCCCGACGCCGCACCGCTGTGGCGCGCCAACCCGTGCAGGAGGTGGAGGCCGACGAGGGCCAGGTCGATGGCGACGAGCACGGCCAGGACGATCAGCGGGCCGGTGCCGACGCCATCGCGGAGCCGCCGTGCCCGAACTCGCAACGCAGTTCCCGCCGCCACGAGCGGAGACTACGCCGAGGCGCGTGACATTCCCTCGTCCCGACGAGGGCCCGTGCAAAGCAAGCCGGCGCCAACGCAGGGCCCTCGCACCCAACCCGCGACGACGCCCGATGATGTCCCGCGTCGCGGCGGTTGGCTGGCGGCCTCAGTCCCCGAGCGGAGCCACCGGCGCCACCAGCCGGGGGATGAACACGTGCACCAGGGGCCCGATGCCCAGCGCGAAGACGACGGTGCCGACGCCCACCGAGCCCCCGAGGGCGAAGCCCACCACCAGCACGGCCAGCTCGAGACCGGTGCGCACCACGCGGATCGACGGCCCCCGCCGGGCCAGGCCCGTCATCAGCCCGTCGCGCGGTCCGGGCCCGAAGCCGGCCCCGATGTAGAGCCCGGTCGCCACCCCGTTCATCACGATCCCGAGGACCAACATGGCGGCCCGGCCCACCAGCGAACCCGGCGTGGAGAGCACGGCGAGGGTGGCGTCCACCGCCAGCCCCACGCCGATCATGTTGCTCACCGTCCCGAACCCGGGCCGCTCCCGCAGCGGGATCCACGCCAGCATGGCCAGCGCCCCCACGCCGATCAACACCCAGCCGATGGAGATGTCGAGCCGCTCCGACAGCCCCTGGTGCAGCACGTCCCACGGCCCCAGCCCCAGCTCGGCCCGCACCATGAGGCCGATGCTCATGCCGAACAGCACTAGCCCGGCGTAGAGCCGCACCACCCGCTCGGCCAACCACCGGTCCATGGCCATCCCCGCAAGCTAGGACGGGTCGGGGTGCTCGGCGTGCCTAGCCTCAACGATGTGGCTGCGCTGGTGGCATCCATCGTCGTGTGCACGATCGGCCGGCCGGACATGCTGCGCGCCTGTCTGGCTTCCTTGAGCGATCTCGACCACGAGAGCTACGAGGTCCTGGTCGTGGACAACACGATGGGAGATACCCGATCCGAGGAGCTCGCCCGGGAGGCGGGTGCGCGCTATCTCAACGTTCGGTCTCCTGGCCTCTCGAAAGCACGCAACGCCGGGGCTAGAGCGGCCACCGGTGAGCTGGTCGCGTTCATCGACGACGACGCAGTGGCGGATCCGGGCTGGCTCGCCCGACACGAGGACGCCTTCATCGATTCCACGGTGGCCGTAACCACAGGTCGAGTGATCCCCATGGACACAGAATCGTTGTCGCTACGCACCGCGACAGAGGATCTGGGTGCGTCGGCCTTCCGCCTGGACAGGCGTGACCCTCATTGGTTCGAGCGAGCCAACTTCGGGGGCGTCGGAATTGGCGCCAACATGGTCTTCCGTCGCTCGCTATTCGAATCGGGTTGGGGCTTCTCGCCGCAGCTCGGGTTGGGCAGCGCCATCCCCGGGGGCGAGGAAAACCACGCGTTTTTCACGCTCCTGCGAGACGGCCATGCGATCGTCTACGTGCCAGATGCCAAGGTCTGGCACGCCGGACGAGACTCAGCAAGCGTGTCGCAACGTCGCGAGCAGCAGCGCTTCGAAGCGGGAGTGAGCTACATGTGGATGCTGCTGCGCGAGGAGCCGAGCTTCCGGCTCCGGACCCTGCGCTACATGGCGGGCGCAGCAGCCGGGCGCCGGCGACCATGGCGTGACGACGGCGGGCCCGCGTTGCAAACGCCGCTGGTGTCTCGGGTCCGCGCTCTCGCCGCAGGCACCCTCGGGTACGCCTGGCGGTCAGCCTCGCGTCGTCGCACCAGCGGCTGATCAGTCGAGTCCGGCGCAGATGGCATCCACCGTGCGGGTCCAACTGAACCGGAGGGCATGTTCCTGACCCTCAGTTACGCCGGCTGACAGGCTCGCGGGGTGCTCAAACGCTGCGAGGATCGCTGCCGCCCAGAAAGTGGGGTCGTCGCTGTCGACGAAGACTGTCCCGGGACCCCCAGTCTCGCGAAGCACGGGTAGGTCTCTGGCTATCGCTGTGACGCCGCACGCCCGTGCCTCGAGGAGGGGCATGCAGAAGCTCTCCTGCTCGGAGGTCAGGACGAGGACCCGAGCGCGGTGATATGCAGCCACCAACGCATCCACGGGCACGCCGGTACTGACCTCAACGACCCCGTAAGCGGCAGCGCGGCTGATGAGTTCCCGCGCGCCCGCCTGGTAACCCGGATCTACGGTGAGATCGCCGATGAGCCGGAGCGTGGGTCGCGGCGTGGGGAGCGCCCTCCAGGCATCGATCAGCAGATCGTGACGCTTGTGGCGGTAGAAGTCGGCCACGCACAGGATCTCCGAACCCCGGAACGGCTGAGGCCTGAACCGCTCCGTGTCGACCCCCAACGGAACGATGTCTGGCGAGACGCGGAGCGCCTCTTCGACGAGTGATGCCATGGAGGTTGAAGGTACGAGCACGCGGCGTGCGTTCTTGATCGTCCGCCGGATGGCCCAGCGGCGAACACGGTTAGCCGGGTTGCCCTGAGCGAAGACCACAGGATTCGCGAGGTAGGCGTGCAATGGCACGGGCAAGCGCCGGGGAAGCATGCCCGACCAACTCAGAACCTGCGTGGGTTGGGGCTGGGACACCAGCTTCGGAAATCGCGTGGCCTGCCAGCACAGCCGGCGCAGGAGTTCCATCCTTCCATC
>JBEEFQ010000020.1:0-5975 GCA_041166245.1 Actinomycetota bacterium
GACTTTTGGACACTCACCCGCGATATCGCGGGTGAGTGTCCAAAAGTCGATTGGGTGTCGGGTCAGGTATCGGCCAAATGGACGGTGGCGATGCGGCCCGGCGCGAGGGGAAAGGCGCCGTCGACGGGTTCGACGGGGCGGCCGCGGAGGTCGACGAGCCAGCCCCGGCGGGCGCCGACGGAGACGGCGGTGGGCTCGGCGCCGGGGTTGAAGACCCGGACCTCGAGCCCGCCGGCCACGCGGCGTACGGCCGAGACCTCGGCGCCGTCGACGTGAAGGGCCTGGCCCGACGCAGGGCGGTCGCCCCCGCCTGATGCGAGGGCCGTCTGCAGGGGGACGAAGACGTCCTCGGCCAGCGCGTACGGGTCGCAGTCGCCGACCTGCACCGCGTAGGAGACGGTGAGGGGTCCCTGCATCTGCGGCCCTTCGAGGGGCAGCGGGGGACCGGCGGGCAGGGGCCGGTACGTCATCTCCACGCGGGACAGGAGCCCGGTCGCCCGCAACAGCGTGATCGCCAAGGCCGATCCCCCCTCGACGAGCTCGTACTCGAGCAACCCCTCGTGGGCGATGGTGAGACCGCCGGCCGAGACGAAGCGGCGCGACGGGAATGTGGGCAGCCCGTGCTCGGACGGGCCGCCCTCGGCCTCCAGGCCCCGCTCGACGATCGCGAAGGCGCACTCCGCTCGCGAGACGGTGGCGGGCTCGGGCAGAGGGAACCATGCCCGCACCCGGTGGTCGCGGCTGCGGTTGTCGATGGTGGTGCGCACCCGCACGAATGGCTCACCCGCTTGCAGCTCGAGCGTCGTCGTCACGCCGGTCGGCTCGGCGCCGGTGCGGCCCCGCTTGGCCAGCCGCTCCGGCCAGGTGTACGCGGCGCGGATGCGGAGACGGGCCCGCATCGAGCCCGACTCGAGGACGGTCACGTCCACGAAGTCAGGACGGTCCACGACCACGTCATGATCGGGCGGCGAGTAGTTGTACGTGTCGCCCGCGTCGCCGTCGTCGACCAGGCGCCCGAGGCCGGCCACGCCGTCGATGGCGAAGGTGCCGGTCTCCGGGTCGACGGTGACGCCCACGAGCCCGTTGTCCATGCGCTCGCCCGCCGCCGTCACGGGTGAGGCCGAGGTCGGCACCGCGGACCAGGTCGTCCACCCGAACCCGTCGACGTCGTCGACGCGCGTGAGCACCCGCCGGCTGGGGGGATGCACCACCCGCAGGTGCACGGCCACGTCGGGCCTGCCCGCCACGCGCGCCAGCAGGTCGGCCTTGATCTCGGTGACGTTGAGCACCTCGCGCAGCCGGCTGTCGCCGTGGAGGGTGACGTGCACGCCCTCGTCGTCCTCGCGCACCTCTACGGAGTTCACGTACGTCGAGCCGTCGAGCTGCTGGCTGCGGATCGGGCCGAGGATGCCGGGGAGGCCGTCGCCCCGCACGGTGACGTGCCCGAGGGGCGAGCCCCGCTCCTGCAGCAGCTGCGCGCCGTCGCCGACAGGGCCCCCACCGGGCAGGGTGAGCTCGATGAGACCGCCGCGTCGCCGAGCCGAGAGGTTGACGACGACGGTGCCCGCGCCGCGCATCGACGCCGCGACCGCCTCGACGGCGCGGGTGGCCAGCCCTTCGCCGATCTGACGCGCCTCGGCGTAGCGGTGCACGACCGCCGCGACGGCCTCGTCGTGCGAGCACGCGCAGATCGAATCGTGGGCCGAGTTGCGGATGACCTCGCGCCATGCGATGTCGAGCAGCGCGGCCGGCCACCGCTCGGGCGGCAGGAAGAGGGCGCACGCGGGCTCGGCCAGGCGTTCGAGGGCCCGCTCGGCACGGGCCGCGGCCTGCTTCACGTCGACGCGGTTCGACCCGACACCCATGAGCAGGTTGGCGTTCGCGCCGGAACGCAGCTCCCCACGCCACTCGGGGAGTCCGTCGACGGGTGCGCCGTCGAGGTACTCGGCCAGCGAGGTGATGGCGAGGTGGTAGTCGTCCTGCAGGTCGTTGGCCTCGGCGACAACACGGCCGAGCCAGGCCTGGGGCACCTCGTGGTCGGTGCCGTTCATGAAGAGGATGGGCGCGCCGGTTGGCAGCAGGTCGCCCAGCTCGTCCTCGAAGGCGGCGACCCGCTTGACGAGCTCCTTGGCGTCGTCGGGAACTCCCGCACCGTTGCCGTAGCCGCCGGTCAGGTACTCGGCGCGGACACGTGAGCCGTCGGGGGCGACCCACCAGAAACCCGTTTTGTCGATGGCGGACGGGACACCTCGCCACACGACGGCGCGATCGATACCTGTCTGGCTGAGGATCTGGGGCATTTGGGCGACGTGACCGAACATGTCGGGCAGGTAGCCGACGGGCATGGCGCCGCCGAACGCCGCGGCCCGCTCGAGGCCCCGCTGCAGGTTGCGCACGATGGTCTCGCCCGAGACGAGGAACTCGTCCATGAGGATGTACCAGGGCCCCATGGCCAGGCGGCCCGACGCGGCCAGGCGGCGGATGACGGGCTCGGCCTCGGGCCGCACCTCGAGGTAGTCGTCGACGACGGCCATCTGACCGTCGAGGAGGAACCGCGCGTAGGACGGGTCGGCCTCGAGTCGGGGCAGGAACTCGTCGAGCAGGTCCACGAGCCGGAGGCGGAACGTCTGGAACGGCGAGTACCACTCGCGGTCCCAATGGGTGTGGGGCACGATGGCCACGCTTCGAGCCATCTACGCAGGGTACGGGTACCGTCGAGCCGATGTGCGACTGCCTCGTCGCCCTCCCTCGGGCAACGGCCGAGGGGCGGACGATCTTCGCCAAGAACAGCGACCGTCCACCCGACGAGCCGCAGCGCATCGAGTGGCTCCCGCCCCAGCACGAAGAGGGCCCGGTCCGCGCCACCCACATCGAGATCGAAGCCGCGGACACCGACACGGTGGGCGCGCTCGTCTCCCGACCGTGGTGGCTGTGGGGCGTGGAGCACGGGGTGAACGAGGCCGGCGTCGCCATCGGCAACGAGACGATCTTCACGACCCTCGACCCCCGCAGCGCGTCGCCCGCGCTGGTGGGCATGGACCTCGTGCGTCTCGGCCTGCAGCGGGCCACGACGGCGCGCGCCGCCCTCGAGGTGATGGTGGGCCTGCTCGAGCGCTACGGGCAGGGAGGGTCGGGACACGTGAACGTCGAGCGGCCGTACTGGTCGTCGTTCCTCGTCGCCGACCCGGCCGAGGCCTGGGTGTTGGAGACCTCGGGCACCGCGTGGGCGGCCGAGTGGGTCGGCGGCACGCGCGCCATCTCCAATCGCACCACCATCCCTGCCTTCGACGCCGAGCACCGCCACCCGGGCCAGCCCGTGGCCACGTTGGTCGACCCTCGCCTGGAGGCGAGCCGCACACTGCTCGCGGCCGAGCCGGTGGAGCTGGACGCGGTCAAGGCCCATCTCCGGAGCCACGTCGGCCATGAGGGCTATTCGGTGTGCATGCACGTGCCTGGCGTCGAGGCGACGACCGCGTCGCTCGTCGCCGAGCTGCCGTCGGGCCCGCGGCCTCGGGCCAGCGTGCTGCTCGGCTCGCCGTGCACCTCGGTGTTCGTGCCCCTCTTCGTCGGCCGCCCCCTCGGCAAGCCGGTGGAGTGGGAGCGCTTCGTCGGGCTGCAGCCGCATCACCGCGACCGGCTCGACGCGCTCGAGGTCGAGCTGCTGGCCGACGCGATGGACGACGACGAATGGAACGCCGAGGCGTGGCGGAGGGTGGAGGAGTGCATCGGTAGCCTGGGCGTATGAGGGTGGCGTTCGGCACCGACGAGCACACGCCGCTCACCGAGGCCATCGTGGCCGACCTGGAGCAGCGCGGCATCGACGTCGCGGTCCTGTCCGACGGTGACCCGTGGCCCGACGTCGGCCGTCGGGTGGGGGAGGCCGTCGCCGCGGGCGACGCCGATCGCGGCATCGTGTGCTGTTGGACCGGCACCGGCGTGTCCATCGCGGCCAACAAGGTCGCGGGCGTGCGCGCCGCGCTGTGCACCGACGCGGAGACGGCCAAGGGCGCGCGCACGTGGAACGACGCCAACGTCCTCGCCCTCGGACTGCGCCTCACGTCCCCCGAGGTGGCCAAGGAGATGGTTGACGCGTTCCTCTCGACCGAGCCCGACGAGGCCGAGCGGGAGCAGATTGCCAAGCTCGGTTAGCGTGCGCCCTCTATGGCGACCTTCATCATGCTCTCGACACTCGGTCCCGAAGGTGCGGCGACGGTGCGGGAGAACCCTGAGCGGATCAAGGCGGTCAACGACGAGGTCCAGTCGATGGGCGTCAAGGTGCTGCAGCAGTACGCCCTGCTAGGTCCCTACGACTTCTGCAACATCCTCGAGGCGCCGGACGAGCGGACCATGGCCAAGGTCGCCATGACGCTGAGCGCCCGGGGCACCCTCAAGAGCCTGACGCTGACGGCCATCCCCATCGAGGAGTTCATCGAGACCCTGGGCGAGTAGCTCAGGTCGCCCCAGGTCAGTACCACCAGAGGCCGGACTTCTTCTTCTCCGGCCTGACCTCGTCCTCGTCGAACACGACGGGCAGCACGGAGCCGTCGGAGAGGCGCTTCAGCTTGTAGCCGTCGTCGACCGCGTCGGCGACCTCGAACCCGCGGGACCAGTGCTGGTCGAACCGCTGCCGCACCTCGACCCTGGTCCCCGGCTCGAGACGCTCGGCTGCTTGGGCGTCACGGGCGTTGGCCACTGATCGGACAGTAACGCGGCGCGGTCAGGCGAGGGTGGCTCCGAAGCCGTCGTAGGGACGCTCCTCGCCGTTGGCCATCGCCCGCCCCATCTCCACTTGGAAGGCGGAGATGCCGCCGGGCTCGAACGGCCCCACGGCGCCGGCCTGCATGGCACGGGGCGCCTTGGGGGTCACGCCGAACGTGCGACGCACCTCCTCGACGGGTCGGTCGGCCAGGTCGAACCAGTCGACGCGCAGGAAGTCGGGTCCGTCGAGTGTCTGTGCGCCCCGCCGCATGGCGTCGGCCAACCGGGTCGCCATGCCCGGCCGCGACAGGTGACCGGGGTCGTACTGGAAGAGGCCGGCGCCGGTCTCCAGGTGCCCGGTCTCGAACAGGCTGATCACCATCGCCATCAGCGAGAAGGCGCGCGGGTCGTGGTTGGCCCGGGCGATGAACGTGAACACCTCGATCTCGGACTCGACGGTCGTCCCGTAGTCGGCCAGCACGTGGACCCAGTCGTGCTGGGCCAGCAGGGGCGGGGCGCTGTTCGGCCGGCCGGGGAACAAGAAGCCACGTGCCCGGTAGAAGTCGAAGACGGCCCGGCCGAGCGTGCCCGGCTCGCAGTTGATGAGGTCGCACCAGCGCAGGACGAGTTCGTCGTCGTCGGTGGCGAACTCCCACGCCGAGTCGAGGGCGCTCGAGGTGTGCAGGTGCGCGGTCTCGGCGGGGTCCCAACCCGCGGTGTAGCCGTTGCGCTCGAAGTCGATGAGGGCGAGTCCGAGGCTGCCCTCGGCGAAGCCTCGAGCCACGCGGAGCATCTCGTCGTCGACGCCCAGCTCGCGGGCGAAGGCGGTGGTGCGGTCGCACGTCTCCAGGGGCAGGGGCACGAGCGTGAGCTGGCCCATGAGCATGAGGTGGACGAGCCGAGTGCGAAACCGCTCGTCCCGGCGGGCCATGCCTTCGGCGAAGGTGACGGCGTCCATCGGCGCACACGACGTCATGTCGATGACGTGACCGGTCATGGCCTCGGCCGTCGCCTCCACCAGCGTGCGCTGCAGCGCGGTGGGACCGTCAGGCGGGGCCATGGCGGCAAGAAGCCCCCGCGAGATGAACGAGGTCTCGTCGAGGTCCGGGGCGGTGATGTCCGCCTGGTCGGCGGAGGGGAACGGTACCGGCACGCCCAAAAACTTACCGACTGCGCAGGCCGTAGCCTTCGGGTTCCATGACCACGGCCGTACGCCTCACCGAGTGGACGTCGTGTGGTGGCTGCGCGGCCAAGTGGGGCGCGGCGCCGCTGGCCCA